>CAYZIJ010000031.1:0-30528 GCA_964478365.1 uncultured Terricaulis sp. | reverse complement strand
AGAATTAATCCAACACAAGAAGACACGAGAAAAGGAGAATGGCTCCCCGGGTAGGTTCGTTTTACCGTTGAAATATCGACGAAAAATGAACCGTAAGGAGACAATCCCCCACATGCATCCCCCACTAGCAGGGTGCTGCGTCATAGGGTGCAGAGTGGAGCCTAAGCGGAAATGTTGAGCCGTTCGTAAAGGCCCGCAATCACGGCCCGCTGCTCGCTGTTCGGCGCGGGCAACGGTTCAACCGGCGCGCCCGCAAACCGCGCGCAAAGCTGCTCGGCGTCGAATGGCGAGGCCAGTTCGGTCCCGCACGAAAGCACGAGAACGGACTCCCCGGCCTCGCCAGATCGCGCGGGCCGGATCGCGGCGACGTGTTCGGCCCTCACAAACAGGGGCGCGCCCCGTAGTGAGATTTGCGTGAATTGCATTGGCATTCCTCCGTGTATATCGGCGATATGCACGATATACAACCGCAGGTAAGCACGGACCCGGTTGCAATTCAAGCGATATACATGGTATACGTGAGCACATGACCGAAAAACTCGATAAGCCCTACCAAATCCGATTGTCAGATGAGTTCTGGCACGACGTGGACGAATGGCGCCGCAAACAGCCGGATATCCCATCGCGCGCGGAAGCGATTCGCGTGCTAGTAGGGCGTGGCCTGCGCCGCGCGTCTCTCAAGGCGCTCGGCAAGAAGTTGCTCTGACTCGGAAGGGGCGCGCTGAATGCCTGAGACTTGGGGAGCGTGGGCAGCCGTAGCCGGGATTGCATATTTTTGGATGGGGCTTGCCCGCGTCGCGGAAGACTTCAACCTGTCATACATCTCGCGCCCCGCCTACGCGCGCACGGGCGGTCCGCACTTACTCTTCATCATGCTGTATCAGCCGATTGCGTCGCTTCTGTTTTTCACCATCGGCGGACCGGGGCGTGTCCAGAAAATGCTTGTCGGCGCCGTTGTTCACTTCGGGCTTGTCCTGCTCGGCTTTTGGTTGCTCCACTTTTTCATCGCGAGTGAATGGATGCGGCTCGCCATCATCGGCGGCATTATCTTCCTGAATGCCGTTCTGTACCTTCTGCCGATCCGCAACACGCGCTAGAGCGCGTGCTCAGTTGATCGTGCTCGAATTGGTCTCGGCGTTCCAATAGTAGCCGCGCCCCGATGTCATGTCGTTCACGCCGACTTGCCGATAGAAGAACAGCAAGCAAAACGCGATCTCGGCTTCCAACGCCGCAACAAAGATCGCCGTCTGATATGCGTTGCGCGTCATGCTCAGACCCATGAAGAACGCAACCGGCACCGCGAGCAGTAGCCACCAAGATATGAAGAAGCAGGCGACCAATGCTGCGATGGGTCCGACGAACGTTAGCAGAGTGCCAAGCCAATATTGCAGCTTCAATCCGCCGTTTGCTGTGAGTCCGAACAGTTCAGAGTCGTAGTAGGTGCTGAACTTGAACAACGTGAAGCGGCGCGCGTGAAAACCGCTCTGTAGCTCGGAATATGAGCGCGTCGGAAACGGGTCTAGCTGCGAAACGCTTTCGGGAATTCCTTTGCCCTTAGCGTTCAGCGTCGTGACGATTTCCCGCAGCTTTTCTACTCCCCTCGATTCCATCCCGCTCTCCCTCGTGCCACCCGCACAACGGGAACACCATTTAACTTACTATTGCAAGGCGCGCTTCGCACGACGCGCCGCGTTGATGCGCTCTTTGTTGCGGGCGTAGTAGTCGCCATTGCGCTTGGCCTGCGCCGCGCGGCGTTTCTCTCTGTTTGCCGCGTCATAGGCTCGCCCGCGCTCGCGGAATTTCTCGGGGTCCGCCGCTCGCTCTGCTTTCTTGGCCGCGAGTCTCTTGGCGCGATGCTTCGCGTATGACTTGCGGTCGGCCTCGCGGAAATAATCGGGGTCTAGCTCGCGTCGCAGCGCGTTGCGCTCATACTCGCGTTCGAAATACGTCGAGCCGTTGTTCGCTTGCTCTATGCTTAGCTCTAGCTCGCGTTCGATTTGGCGCGCGCGCTTGTCATCGTCGGTGAGTCGGCGCGCATCTTCGCGCGGCTTTGTTGTCGCGTGGCGCGGAAAAATCGAATGATAGATTCCGCTCACTAGGCGACTCATGTCGAGCGCTCGGCTTTTTTCGCGGCGTAAAGTTCACGCTGGCGAGCGTTTCGGCGCTCACGGTTGCGGCGCGCCCAATCATTCCAACGTGCGCTCATTACGTCGCGGTTTTCGCGCGCGTATTTCTTTGCGTGCTCACGGCGTTCGTCCTTATTGCGTTCGTAGTAACGCTTCGTGCTTGCAAGCTGTTGAACTTGGCGGCGCGCCTTCAAGCATTCGGGCGAACACATGCGAGCGGCGCTGCGCGGGAATTCCGGCAGAAAGATCACGCCGCAGTGGGCGCAAGGGCGGGGCTTTACCATTAGCTACGGTCCATGAATTTAGATCGGTAAGTCGTTTGCACGATTGGCGCCGTCACTTCGCGCAACTCGTTTTCACGAGTCACGAGCGACACGCCGACCAGTTGGCGAACCGCCATCGCATAGACGAAGCCGTCGAGCGCTTCGGCGCGCGCACCCTTGATGCGTTCCCAACGCTTGCGCGGTTGGCCCGCCTTGTAGAACGTGACTCGGCGCTCGCTCGTGAGTTCGTCAAAGAAGCGCGGCGGGAGTTCGGCGCTAAAGCGCACGTGGCCCGGACGCTCAAGCAATCCATAGAGTCGACTTTTGCAGCTATCGGCGCCGACGATGTAGAGCCAAGACAAACTCGAACGGTCGATTAGCAGGCGGTCGCCGTCATGGCCTTTCACGCTGAAAATGCGTCGTGCGTGGCGTGGCTTCGTGAAGCGATAAACGATGTCTGTCATGTTGCCGTCGCCAGAGTCGACTGCAGCCGCGTCATAGCCAAGCTTGCCGCCTAGCGGGTGCGCGAAGCGGCGCTTAAGCAAATCGTCCAAGTCACGCCAAACCTGTTCGCCGGCCGGGTCGCCGTGAATCGTCTCATAGGCCAGCACGAACATTTGAGTGGCCGAATGCCCAAGCGTCACGACTTCGAGCCCGTAGCCTTGCACGTCAACGCCGGCCGTAAGGATGCGCACGTCTTCCGGGATGGACTCTAGGCCGAACGACTCCGCGCGCTTCGCTAGCTCGTGTTCGTCGAACCCGTCGCCGCTGCGATCATGGAAGGGCTCGCCCATAAGCGTATTCGTCCACACGCGGAGCAAGTCGGGGTCTTTCTTGGCTTCCAAGAATTCGCGCACGATTTCCGGCCATGCGGCGTTCGCCAATGTCGAGATGAGCGCGGACGTTTTGAATCCGGCGTGACCTTTGATGTGCGGGCGCGTGGCGCGCCAGCGGCCGGCGTCCACCATGGCCGGCTTACTCGACTCCTCGATAATCGAACCGCACGACGGGCAAACCATGTGCGCGGCATCGGGCAGATGTTCGCCGGCTTCCGACTTATCCCAATGGACGTGCGCCCACTTCGGTTCAAAGAAGTCGCCGCAGTGCGGGCATGGCAACTCGAAAATGCGTTGATCGGATTCGCCGTAGGCTTTCAGAATATTGGAAGTCTCCGCATCGGTCGGAGTCGACGCCATAAAGATTTTGCGATTGGCGTAGGAAAGCGTGCGCTTCTCCGCGAGCTTGATGGGCGAGCCTTCGGCGTTCGGTTCATAGGCGTCGATTTCGTCGAGCAACGCCACGCGGACGGTGTGACGGCGCAACATGCGCGGCGCCGCCTCAACGCACTTGAACGAACCGCCCGGAAAGCGGCGGCTTAGGATGGTTTCGCTTTTCGCCTTCGTGCGGGTGAGCAGGCCCGCGAGCGACGGCGACGCCGCGAAGGTCGGCTCAATCGTGCTCACAACGAAGTCGCGGGCATCGTCGAGCGTCGGTTGAACGGCCAAGATCGGGCACGGGTCGTTAGCGACGAACGCGCCCACGGTCGCGGTGATGAGCGCGGTTGCGCCGATGCGGACGGGCTTCACGAACGAAATGCGCGAAACGGCCGGATCGTCCACGGCTTCGCAGATGCCGCGCTGATAGCTGAATAGGCGCATGGCGCCGGGCGTGGCGGACACATCGGCCGGCAAGTTCACGTTGGCCTCGATCCAATCCGCGAGCGCGATCTTGGGCGGGGGAGCAAGTGAACGCGCGCAAACGCGTTGGCGGATTCCCTTGATTGAAGAGAAACGCATTGGCGGCCCGCTGGCGGCCGTTTCGGGTTGGACGGGCTCAAGCATCGCCGCCCCCTCGCGCGCCAGCGGACGCCGCCAGCGCGGTCAATGTGGCGCGAATTTCGGTGTCTATGGCCGCCACGGTCGAACGGTCGAGCGCGCACTTGGACCCGACGCGAGCGGGCAGCGCCAAGAGCGCGGCGCGGAGATCGGCAAGCAGGCTTGCCCATTCGGACTCAACGTCGGCGGCCGGCACGAGTTCGGCGCGGAGCTTGGCGTTTTTGAGTCGGGCGTGTTCGGCCTGTTCGAGCACGAGCTTTTGGCGATGGTCCGCGACGGGACGGCCGCCCTTGTTCGGCGCCGGCGCGGGGCCAAGCATCTCTTCCAATGAGCGACGGGGGCGGGCTGGAGTCATGGCGTTGATTCAGTTTTCGGTTTGCACGTTTGAAAACCTGGGCTCCGAGCACCCCCGGCGGCCGGCGCCAGCAAGGGACCCGCCAAGCGTAACAGCGTAACGAGTCCTCTAGAGATTTGTGACGCTGTTACGCTTCGCAGCGCCTTAGAGGCGCGCTCGCGAACAAGGGCCGTAACGCCGTAACGAGCGTAACAATGTGACGCTTGTGACGGCGTTACGCTTTGCTGATTAGCGAGCATGTTCGATAGCTCCATTGGAATCGAGTTCGAGCTTGTCCGCGATGCGTTTGAACGCCATTCGCCATGCCGGTGCTGCCTTGTCCGCTCCCCACTTGGCGCGCTTCAACGCTTTTCGCAGGTGGTCGATAGTGGGGGCGCCGATGCCGAGTCGCTCGTGCTTGGCCGCCAGTTCGTCGAGCACGTCCATGGCTTCGCCAGCGCTCTTGGAGATGGCCTTGTCCGGCTTCGCGTCCGGTGTGTCGTCTAGATCGGTGAAACGCTCGCATTCGTCCACGGCAGGCGAGCTAACCGGACGCCCGCGCGCATCGGTCATGGCGGTCTCTTTGAGCGCGAGCACGAACGGCCATTTACGGTTGCCTTCGCCGTCGCGTTGCTTGCGCGCCGTGGCGGAGCGCGGAGTCGCTAGCGTCACTTCGTGCTCGACGATGCGGACCTTGTTCCCCTCGCGGATGGTCTCTTTGTTGTGGCAGCTAATCTCAATTGTGGTGTCCACGTTGCCTAGCTGCGAGCTATGGCCGCGAATGCCGGCCTTCTCATTCTTGCCGGTGTGGGCGAGCGCCACGACGCAAGCTCCGGTCTCGCGCTTGATACGGTGTAGTCCGTCAATGACAACGCTCATGTGTTGGCCCGCGATTTCGTCGAGCCCGGCCATGGCAATTGAAAGCGTGTCGATAACGACGAACTGAATTCCGTTGTCCGCGATGTATGCAATCAACGCGTCAACGTCGTCTTTCTCCGCGAGATGGAAGCGGCCTAGCGCATAGTCGATTGGGTTCGACTCCACCTTGTTCGCAACGCACCATGCTTGAATGCGCGCCTTGATGGCGGCTTCGCCTTCGAGCCCAACGTAGAGTCCTTTGCGCTTTTCAACTGCGTCGCCGAACAGCGGGCGCCCAAGCGCGGCCGAACACAACAGATGCAACGCGAAGAAGGTCTTCCCGCAACCGGACGGCCCGTAGATGATAGCCACCGTCGAGTCGTGCAACATGCCGGGGATGAAATCGAACGACGGCGCCAAGCGGTCATAGCGTCCGCGCTCGACGAACAAGAGTCCATCGTCGGGGAGTGCGTCGAGTTTGTCTTTGCGGCGCGTCATCGGCGCACCTTGAACTTGAGACTTCGCAGTGATGCCGGCTTAACCTCCGAGCGGACATCGCCAAGGGCCTCGCGCGATGCGTCGAGCCATGCCGGGCGCTTTCGGCGGCCGTGATAGTAGCGAAGCTCTTGCATCGCCTTCCAACGGCGCGCCCACGCCGGGAACGACTCCGCGCCTTGGATCACGCGGCGAGCTTTCTCGCGCATGTGCCAATGGCGTTCCCAATAATCGTGGTCGATGTCGAACGCGTCGCCGGTCTCGCGTGGCGTGTCGCTCCAATCGAAAAAGGCGATGGCGTGCAACAGAAAAAGCTTGCCCGGATCGCCTTCAAGGCGAGCCATCAAGTCCGCATGATAAACGCGGTAGGAATCTTTGCGCGCGGCGTTGACTTGGCCCGGTGCGGCTTCTTTCGTGGTCATGACACTTCCTTCTTGCAGTGCGGGGTGTGTTTCCCTCTTGGCCGCCGATGTGATTTCCCCGCATCGGCGGCCGTTTGCATTTCATCCGGTGCTTGCGCGAAAGCTGCGCAGATGGGCGATGCGTCGAGCGCGTTGCACGTTCACCGGCACATGATTCCACTTCCCGCGCGGCGGTTGCCACGTCGCCAGCATCGCTTGCGCGTCGGCGGCCGTCACAACGCGCAAGCACGCGCCGGACAACTTGGCCACGGGCACGCGCACAATCGCGCGACAATGGGCAAGCGGCTCGATTGTGAGCGCGGCGAAGGTCTCGCCAGCGGCGGACACGTCACCCACGCCCACGACACGGCAAGCGCCATGCATGGGGTGAGCGACGTAATCGCCGGGCTGGAAGTCAGCGGCGCCCATTAGGACAGCGCAACCGGAGTCGTGAGCTTCACGCGAACGGTGCTCGCACCGGCGCCAGCGGCTTCAACGCAGACGCCAATTTGCGCTTCCCAATCGCCAGCGGAGTTTGAGTCGGTCGTCGTCCCGCTGCGAGCCGTCTTGGTCGCCGTGTCGAAATAGACGGGCGCGCCTACGGTGAACACGTCGGCGGCATTCTTGGCGATGTCGAACACGCCAACGGTGGCGATGTCCACTTGAGCGCCGTTGTCAGCGTCGCCGCAGGCCAAACCAAAAAGCTGGCCGATCAAGATTCCCTCGCCGCTCGAAACGGCGTAAGGGGCGGCAACAGTCAGATTGTTGCCCGGTTGAACGAAGTTTTTCATTTCAGTCTCCAAATTTGGAAGTGTTGAAGCGGATGACGTTCGGAGCTTGAGAGCGGAGCGCGTCAATCTGCGACTGCACTGTTGCCAGTGCGCGTTGCATCGCGGCCGGGCTCGCAAACGTGACCTGTTCGCCGTTGGCGTCGGTCACGCTCAAGACACCCTTGGCGAGTTGGCGCACGAGATTGTCGCGCGCCGTCTCAAGTTCGGTGATCGTCAGCGCCATGACTTAGCCCGCGCTGTTCGAGTCAGAGTGGCCGGCTTGGTAGAACCAGCCGCGCCAATCGTTCGGCCCGACGCCCGCATCAAGGGTGACGCGGAATTCGCGGCCCAAGACTTCAAAGCCATCGCGCGAAGCAATCTGCGGACCTTCGGCGCCGGCCAATCCGCCAAGCACGAGCGCCGGCAGACGCGAGTCGGCAAGATACCAGTCGAACGGCGAAACGGCCTCAAGGCGCGGCTCGCACACGACAGACAACTTAAACGGCTGCGTCGTGTCGAACGTGATCGGCTGGAAGTTCGCCACGAATTGTTCGGCCTTCGTGAGTTGCGAAGGCGCGACAATCATGGTGTCGGGGCGAACGTTGATGAGCGTCGAGCCGTCCACGCCGGTTTGCGTCATCATGGCAACGCGGGCGGCGGACACGGCTGCAACGTCAATGTCGCCGCCATCCGTCGAGATGTTGCCGTGATCCGTGTGGAACAAGCGAACCGCGTCACCCATGATCGGGCCGGCGCCGTTCGATTGCGTCAACGCGGCAACGAGCAAGTCGGCAACGGTGTTCGCCGCCGCTTGACCGGCTGCAGTCGCGAAGTCGCTAAACGCCGCGAGATCGTCGTTGATGAGCGCCTTGCGGGAAAGCGAGAAGATCGCCCCGTAAGTGTCGAGCGCCCACGACTCCTTCGCTTCGCCGCGCGTAACCGATTTGATTTCGCCAGACTCCGTCACCTTGCCCAACTTCGGCATCTCGCCAAGCTGCAACATGGACTGCGTGCGGAAGTCGTTGGCCGTCACCTTGCGGGCCAGCGCCACGAGCGGCGAAGAGGCCGCGTCATAGGCCGGCTTGAGCAGACGCGCACCCGTGCCCGTGAGCAGTTCCGGGAAGTCGCTTACCGTGTGCATGGCGCGGGTCAGGATGGCTTCGGCCGTCATGCCGCGAACACGTTCGCCGCGAGCTTCGAGCAAGTCGCGGGCGTGATCCACGAGCGAGAGCGCGACGAACGGGCGCGCTTGATCGGACGGCTTGCCGCCCGCAACGCGAACCGCCAAGGCTTCGGTGCGATGCTCCAAAGCTTCGGCCGGCGCAACGCCGGGGTTGATGACGCGAACTCGCGGGGCCGATTGCGTGCGAGCCGTCATCAACTCATAAGCCGCAGCGCGCGCCTGTTCGACGGTCGCGTCTGCGTCAATGAGTTCGTCGGCTTGCTCGCTCGTGCCACCCGCGCGCTTGATGATGTCGCGGATTTCGGCGCGGGTTTCCGTGACGGTGTTTTCGTTCGCTGACGTGTCGATAACGTCAACGTCTTCGTTTTCGATCGCCGCGTTGGCGCCGGCTTTCTGCTTCTTCTTCATGGGATCAATCTCCGATCTCGTGACGGCGCCGGCGTCGGCGCCAATGGGTACGAACGATGACTCGCGGATAGTCCACGCGAGCGCCGTTCGGATTCGCTCGCCTTTGGAGTTGGTGGAATCGGCCCACTTGCTGACGCGGTAGCCGATTGAAAGATTGCGCAGGATGCCGTCTGCAATGTCGCGCACGATGCCAGCGACATCATCGCGGGATGAGAGCTTGATGCGCGCGCGGATTTCGCCGGCCGCCTTCCAAGCCTTTTCAATCACGCCAAGCACGGCGCGCGTGCTGCCTTGGTTGTGCGCGTCGAGCACGGGCGCGCCAGCGATGCCGCGAAGATCGGCGTTCGCAATCGGCAGGCGCTCGACATAGCCGGCGCGTTGCACGTCCGCGCCCGTCGAGATGACAACTTCAATCGTGTTCGTGTCAGCGTCGAAAGTCGTGGGCGCGAGCGACGCGGCGCGCAAAATGAGGTTATTCGGCATTGGAATTCGAGTCCTCTTCTTCGGTCTCGCCTTCGGAGTCGGCGGGCTCTTGCGCGTGCGGGTCCGCTTCGATGTCAGCGTCCACGCGCTCTATCGTTTCGCCACGCGCCGCGATGGCCTCTTTGCGGCTCATAAGCTTCGCTTCGAGTTGCGCGACGGTCGCTTGAACTTGTTTCAGCGGGTCGGCTTCCGGCATCGCGGGAAAGCGCCATTCGGCTTGCGCGCCGTCTGCGTCGCCGCCATTGCGCAATGATTCCGTGAGCGCCCAACGTTTCCAGATCGGCGCGAGCAATTGCGGAACGATCACGTTGTATTGCAGCGCTTCAAGGTACGCCTTGAATGTGATGAGCGCGGCGCGGAGACTCGAATAGTTCGCGCGGTTCACGTTCGCGGAGACCATGAACGCCGGGACGTTCAAACCGGCCGCGATGGTCTCGATTTGCGAAGTTAGAAACTCAATCGACTGTTGCGCGGCTTGCGGATTGGAGAAGCTGATTTTGTAGCCGGCCGGCAAGCGACGCACGACTCCGGGTTCAAGCGAAACGTCGAGCGCGTCGCCATCCTTCTCCCCTTCAAAGGGGAGTCCGCCGATGCCGTTTTGATCTTCCAAAAATCCGGCGTGAAGCGCTGCGACTTGGAAGCCCTTCAACAGCGCATCGGAGAGCAAGCCCAAGTCCGCGAGCTTGAGCAGGATGGGTGCGAACCACGAGACGCCGCGAATCTGTCCGATGCCGTCGAGACGGCGAAGGTGAAGCACGTCGGCCGCATCAACGCGCACGGGTTGCGCGTAGGTGTCGAACATCTGAGTCGGGACGTAAGGCTTGATCCAATACGCCACGCGCTCGCCTTGCGCGTCGAACTCCACGCCGGCCGCGATGTAGGCGCCGTTGCCAAGATCGGCAGACTTGGACTCGTCGAGTTGTTCGGCCGGGTAGAGTTGGAGCTTGAGCCCATCCGCGCGCTGGCGGAAAACCACGAGCGACTCGCCATCCACAATCGCCGCGCGCACGGCAAGAGCGACGATGCCGCCAAAGTCGGTTGCGCCGTCCGCGTCACAGTTGTTCCAAAACTCATTGATGAACGCGTCGGCGCTGGGATGCGCCGGCATCGGGCCGGCTCCCGTGGCGTAGGTCACGAGTGCGTTGACGGCCGCCGCTGCATTGCCATCGTTCGCGACATAGTAGCGAGCCTTGGCGCGAACCTGCGAAGCCGCTGCAATCGTTTCCGTCGCCGTGCGGCCCATGCGAGCTTCACGCGGAAAGCGTTGCCAACCGGCCGCATCGTAACCGCGCGTGCGCAGTTCCGGCGCTAGTGCGCGAGCGATGGCGCGAGTGGCGCGGCGATAGATGGAAGCGCGACTCATTAGCGAGCCTCGCGCTTGAACGGCACGACGCTGGACTCAATGATCTTTTCAAACAGCGGCGCGAGCGGAAGCTTGCCTTCCAACATCGCGTGCCATTCTTCGCTAGGCGCGAGCGTGGGTTCGTCACGATGATCGGTCAGACGGAACACGAAAGACGTAGCCGAACGGCCGTCGAGGGTTTCCCAATGCGTGAGCACGAGCACGGGCGACCCTTCGGCCGCGTCCGCAAGTAGCGCATCAATGAGCGGCGCTTCGCCGGCCGTGAGGCGGTCGAACAGTTGGCCTAGCGTGTCGCGGCTGCGAATGCCGGCCGTGTCGTGGAGAGCGGCAAGCACGGCAACAGCGGCAACGGTGCGGCGCTCGCTCTCCCAATCCGCCGGCGCCGGGATGAGCGCCGTGCGCACCCAAGCGGCCGTAAGGCGGGTGAGCGTGTCGGGGGCGACCTGCGGGCCGGAAATGATGGTGTGAACGTCAGGCGATGCCATAGGTGGGGGCTCCAAATTCCCACCCAACAGGTCGCAAACCGCGCGAGCTTGCAAATGCTGACGCTC
The DNA here is from genome assembly GCA_964478365.1 of uncultured Terricaulis sp. Lineage (GTDB taxonomy): Bacteria > Pseudomonadota > Alphaproteobacteria > Caulobacterales > Aquidulcibacteraceae > Vitreimonas. The sequence goes on along the minus strand of CAYZIJ010000031.1, from coordinate 19,458 downwards.
TAAAAGCCGTGACTTGTCAAAGACTTAACATGGTTTCAGTCCAACTTTCCGTTGGGCTGCTATCGCGTAATGCATTGAAATCAAATAGGTTTTGGGGCACCCCGATTCACGGGAAAAAGTTGGGCTGATTCACGTGTCGGGGGAAAAGCCGCTTAGCCCCTTGCGGGCCAGCGCGGGACTATCCGCGCGGCGGAAAGTGGGCAGGCGATTACTTGAGAGTATTTCGCAATTCGGCAAGCGAGAGCGTCGCGTTATCGGGTCCAACTTCCCAGACCTGATCGGTGTGCAGATCACGCAGTCGAAAACCGTCGCCCCGATGCAGCCGTCTTTCGCTTTCGGCGTATTCCTCGATCTCGGTGAGGCAGGCGCCGATCTTATGGTGAAGACACAGCACCCGCTTGGCTTTCAGGATTTCTACGCGGCAGAACATCCGGCAACCGTGCGCGCCCGCGCCGCGAAAATCTGTACGCGATCAAACACTACTGCGGCTTAGCGTTTGGGGCCTAGATAGCCCGCTTGCTTCCGCAGTACGTCGCATTGGTCCGCCCACGCTTGCATTGCGGCCTTGCGCTCTGACTTCCGCGCGTAGCGGTCATAGCGTCGGCTCACGTCGCCGCCGACAAGGTGAGCCAAACAGCGTTCGGTGATCTCTTCCGGCGCCAACTTCTTTTGCGCCATGATCGAACTAAAAGAAGCGCGGAAGCCGTGCGGGCAATGGACGGCGCCGGCGTAGCCGATTTTCGACAGCGCGTAGGCGAGCGCGTTTTCGGACATGCCCGGCCAGATAAGCGCATCGTCCGAATCGTCTTCCGCCGCGTCGCGTAACTCCGCGAAAAGCGCGCGAGCTTGGCGGCTTAGAAAGATCACGTGTTCGCGGTTCTGCTTTGCGTCGCTTGCGGGGATAGTCCACTCGGCGCCGCGCACCGCTCCCCATTTCGATTTGCGAAGCTCACCCGGGCGCGGAACCGTGAGCGCGATAACTTGCAGGGCAATGCGGAGTTCGTCGCGCCCGGTGTAGCTGTCAATGGCGTTTAGAAGCCCGCCGAAAGGCAACGGCTCGATGATCGCCGGCCGCTGCTTCTGTTCGGCCATAGGCTTGAGCGCATCGCTTAAGTCGCGCGCGGGGTCACTATCAAGCCAGCGGTTGGCGATGGCGTAACGGCACACGGCGGAAACATACTTGCGGCATCGGTGCGCGACTTCGCGCGCTCGAATGGCCTTGAGCGCAACTAGGATGGTCGGCGGGTCCAAGTCTCGAATCGGAATCGCGCCAATGGTCGGGAAGAGGTAAGTCTGCAAACGCGCGAGCACGTTTCCAGCGTAGCTGTCGCGCCAAAGCTCCGCGCGGTCTTGATACCAAAGCAGCGCGATTTTGCGGAACGTGTTGTCTTGTTCGGAGATGACGGCGCGGCGGCTCTCGCGTTTGGCGCGTTGCTTCGCCGTCGCTGGGTCGCTTCCACCGCGTAAGAGTTCATGTTGCTTGTCGCGAGCGTTGCGCGCGTCGGTTAGTTTCATGGCGGGCCAACGCCCCAACACGACTTCCTTTTCGCGCAGCTTTCCGTTGTCGAGCTTCACGCGATAGCGCCAACGCCACGAGCGCACGCCGTTCGGGGTCACGAACAGGAAGAGGCCGTGCGAGTCGTAGTGCTTGCCGGGCTTCGCCGTCTCGATTTCGGCCGCCGCTAACATGGTGGGGGATCGCTCCATTTGAATCCCCCACTTGTGGAGGCATTCCACAAAGCGAGGCGTTCGCTCAGGAGTCGAAGTAAGACACTAAACTGTTGAGATACAGTTGGTTAAATTCGCGCCCCACTTGAAGAAAGTGGGGGATTGGCTCCCCGGGTAGGATTCGAACCTACGACCAATCGATTAACAGTCGATTGCTCTACCACTGAGCTACCGAGGAACATTCGCGCGGCCCGAAGGCCAAGCAGGCGGGGTCTCTATCAAGTTCGGCGCCAGGGGGAAAGGCCCGCCGCGCATCCCTTTTTAGGTCGTTCACCTGGCCCCAAGGAAAACGAGGGCCCCTTGCGGGGCCCTCGAAGGCGTTGGGTATGGTGGGGTGTCTCCAAGGGAAGACAAGGTGAATTTCCCACTAACCGGTAAAGGAAACGTAAACAGGATACGCTTTCTTCACCAAGCCTTCGAAAGCCTTGAGATTGCTGTGGAAAAGATTGGAGGCCTCGCCCGGAATTGAACCGGGGTTCGCGGATTTGCAGTCCGCTGCGTCGCCACTCCGCCACGAGGCCTCAGCCGCAGCGCATAGGTAGGCGCGCCGGGCCGGATGTCCTAGGCGGTATGCCCGGAATCGGTCAAGGCGCGGTTTCCTTTTCGCATGCGGATAGTCGGATCTCTCCCGCCGCCCTCCAAGGAGGAGCATGAGCGCGCCCGTATCTGGGCGGCGTCCGCTTTGGCGGCGCTGGCTCTGCTTATGCTGATGCTGCTGATCGGCGCGCCGCCGCCAGAAGAGGCCGACTTGGCGCCGTTGCCGCTGCGCGTTGAGCGGTTGGCGGCGTTCCGGACCGACGTGCCGGCTTGCCGTTCCGCTCTAGCGTCGGCGGGCTTCGCCACTGAGCGCGTGGCGGACGTGCGTGAGGGACGCTGCGCTTACCGCGACGCTGTTGAACTCACCCAATCGACCTATCCGTACTCGGCGCCAGTCGCGACGAGTTGCGCGGCGGCGGCGGCGCTGGCGTTGTGGGAGCGCGACGTGGTGGCGCCGGCGGCCATTCATTACCTCCGCCAGGACGTGACGCGGATTGAGCTGGCGGGCGCGCCGTACCAGTGCCGGCCAATCGCTGGGCGTAGCGATGGACGCATGAGCGAGCACGCAAGCGCCAACGCCATCGACGTCGGGGGCTTTACGCTCGCAGACAGCAGCGTTTTGCGGGTTGAGCAAGGCTGGAATGGCAACGCCCAGGAGCGTGCTTTCCTCCGGGCGGTGCGCGACGGCGCCTGCACCTATTTCGCGGCGGTGCTGTCGCCCGACTACAACAGGGCGCACCGCGACCACTTCCACCTCGACATGGGCCGCTACGAGACCTGCGACTGACCCGTTGCGGCAAAGCGCGGCTTGCGGGCCGGGCCGGGGCGGCTTAACCGGGGCGCCAGGAGAGATTTCATGGATTTCGCGCGCGCCCGCGACATGATGGTCGAAAGTCAGGTCCGTCCGAGCGACGTGACCGATACGCGCATCATCCATGCCATGCGTACCCTGCCGCGCGAACGTTTCGCGCCGGCGCACAAGAAGCCGTTAGCCTATGCCGATCTGGAACTTGAGGTCGCGGCTGGGCGCAGCCTCCTGCGCGCGCGCGATCTGGCCAAGCTGATCCAGGCCTTGGCCCCGCAGGCGAACGAGCGCGGCCTCGAGATCGCAGGCGCGACCGGATATGGCGCGGCGGTTTTGGCGGCGTGCTGCAAAGAGGTGGTCACGCTCGACCCGGAGCCGGATCTTTCGTTCGCGGCGCGCTCGGCGCTCGAATCGTGCGGCGTCACCAATGTGCGGACGGTTTCGACGGCGGCCGTCGATGGCTGGAAGGATGACGCGCCCTACGATGTCATTCTGCTGAATGGCGCTGCGGAAGTTGTTCCCGACTCTTGGTTCGCTCAACTCGCGCCAGGCGGACGCCTTGGCGTGATCGTGCGCGATGGTCCCGCAGGCTCTGCGCGCATTTACACACGCACCGGCGAAACGATTGCCTATCGGGTCGCGTTCGATGCGTTTTCAACCGTAGCGCCCGGTCTCACGCGTCCGGCTGCGTTCGCGCTCTAACGGATTGCCCGCGCAACGATTGCGTGCGCGTAGCATTAACGTTCCTTTATCGCATCACCGCGAGCATGCTCACGAACACGAGCAGTGATTCCGCTCGTCGATGCTTATGCTTCGGTGGACGGGAATCGCTGCGAACTTTACCTTTCGAGTCGCGTGGCTCGTTTGAATTTGGTGAGGCAAGATAATGGCGCTGCAAGATCCGCAAGCCGAACCTTCAATGGAAGAAATCCTGGCGTCGATCCGCCGGATCATTTCTGAAGAAGAGCAGGCGCCGACGGCCGAGCCGGTGCTCGATCTCACGCAAACCGATGCGCCGACGCAAAGCGTCGCGACCGCGGATGACGACATTGTTTTCGAAGCGGTCGAGCAGGCCGTAGCAGAGGAAATTCCAGTGCCAACAGCCGCGCCCGCCTACGTCGAACCAACGCCGACGCGCACGCAGGCTGTCGCTGAACCGACTGGCGATTCCTACCTCGCCGCGCCGACCACCAATGCGTCGGCCGCGGCCCTCGCGCGCCTCGCCGGCACGCTGAAGATTTCCGAACAGCCGGGCCAAACGGTCGAGGGCGTCGTCCGCGAACTGCTGAAGCCGATGCTGAAGGAATGGCTGGACCGCAACCTGCCGGCCATCGTTGAAGCCCGCGTCGAAGCGGAACTCGAGCGCATCGCCCGTCTGGCCCGCTAAGCCAGCAGGTCTATCGAAATGGCGAGCGCCCCGGTCGAAAGGCCGGGGCGCTCTGCATTTGCGGGTTGTGCAGGTGCGAGATGGCATCTCGCGTTCCCGCCCTCAGCCCTGCTATAGCCTTGGCCGCAATGATCGAAACCACATTCAATCCCAAAGCCGTGGAGCCGCGCTGGAGCGAGGCTTGGGAGCAATCCGGCGCGTTCCAACCCAAGAACGATCCGAAAGCCGATCCGTTCTGCATCGTCATCCCGCCGCCGAACGTTACCGGTTCGCTGCACATCGGGCACGCGCTGAACAACACGCTGCAGGACATCCTCGTCCGCTTCGAGCGCCTGCGCGGCAAGACCGTGCTGTGGCAGCCGGGCATGGATCACGCCGGCATCGCCACGCAGATGGTTGTTGAGCGTCAGCTTGCGCAGGCCGGCGGCAATGAAGACCGCCGCTCGCTGGGGCGCGAGGAATTCATCAAGCGCGTCTGGGCGTGGAAAGAACAATCCGGTGGGATGATCTTCAATCAGCTCCGCCGTCTTGGGGCATCATGCGATTGGTCGCGCGAGCGCTTCACGATGGATGAGGGCCTGTCAGCGGCGGTGCTGAAAGTCTTCGTGCAGCTGCACAAGGAAGGCCTGATCTACAAGGACAAGCGCCTGGTCAACTGGGACCCGCACTTCGAAACCGCAATCTCCGATCTCGAAGTCGAGAACAAGGAAGTGAACGGCCACTTCTGGCACTTCAAATATCCGCTCGAAAACTGCGAGACTTATCAATTTCCGATCGCGCACGACGAAGCGGGCAATCCCACGGAATGGGAAACGCGCGACTACATCGCCATCGCCACCACGCGTCCCGAGACGATGCTGGGTGACGGCGCCGTCGCCGTTCATCCAAGCGATACCCGCTATGCGCCGATCGTCGGCAAGCGCGTGCTGCTGCCGCTTGCGGATCGCTACATCCCGATCATCGCTGATGAGTATCCTGACCCAGATTTCGGCTCAGGCGCGGTGAAGATCACCGGCGCGCACGATTTCAACGACTACAAAGTAGCGCGCACACACGATCTGCCGCTCTACATTCTGATGGATACCAAGGGCCGCATGGCCGATGCCGAGCACGTGCCGGCGAAGTATCGCGGTCTCGATCGCTTCGAAGCGCGCAAGCAGGTTGTGGCCGACATCGAAGCCCTCGGTCTGCTTGAGCGCGTTGAAGACAAGAAAATCCAACAGCCGTTCGGTGATCGCTCGGGCGTCGTCATCGAGCCGATGCTGACGGACCAGTGGTACGTCAACGCCGAAGAGATGGCGAAGGCGCCGATCAAGGCCGTCGAAGACGGCACGATGAAGATCATCCCGGAGAGCTGGTCGAAGACCTACTTCCAATGGATGCGCAACATCGAGCCGTGGTGCATCTCGCGACAACTTTGGTGGGGTCATCGCATTCCGGCGTGGTACGGGCCGAAAAAGCTGCCGTATATGTCGGGTGGTGGTTACACGCTCGACTTGTCTGAGCAAGAAATCTTCGTCGCGGAAACCGAGGCCGATGCCCTAAGTCAGGCCAAAAAATACTACGGGCACAAGAATGTTGCTTCGGTCGATAGCTGGACAAACGTCGTTCGCGCTCATGAGTCTGGACGCAAGTGGGAGAATATTCCGATCGCGCGCGACGAAGATGTGCTCGACACGTGGTTTAGCTCAGCGCTCTGGCCGTTCTCGACGCTCGGTTGGCCAGAGAATACGGCGGAGCTGAAGAAATTCTATCCAACGTCCGTGCTGGTGACGGCGCACGACATCATCTTCTTCTGGGTCGCCCGGATGATGATGATGGGCATGCACTTCATGAAGGAAACGCCCTTCCATCAGACCTACATCCACGCACTGGTCCGCGACGCCAAGGGCCAGAAGATGTCGAAGACAAAGGGCAATGTGCTCGATCCGCTCGACATCATCGATGGCTGCGATCTCGAAACGCTCGTCGCCAAACGCCGCGAAGCCATAACGAATAAGAAGGACGCCGACCTCATCGAGCGCGAAACGCGCGGTGCGTTTCCGCGAGGGCTGCCGGCCTTCGGCGCTGATGCGCTGCGGTTCACCTTGGCGTCTCTGGCAGCGCAGGGCCGCGATATCAAACTCTCGGTGGAGCGTATCGAAGGCTATCGCAATTTCGGCACCAAGCTCTGGAACGCCGCGCGCTTTGCGCAGATGAACGAATGCGCGGTGTGGGATCAGTACGATCCGCGCTCGCCGGACCAGACAGTCAACAAATGGATTGTCGGCGAGACGGCCAAGGTTGCCGCCGCCGTTACCCGTGAACTAGAGGCGCGCCGCTTCAATGAAGCGTCTGGCGTGCTCTACAAGTTCGTCTGGAATGTCTATTGCGATTGGTATCTCGAATTCATCAAGCCGTTGCTCAATGGCTCGGATGAAACCGCAAAGCTAGAAACCCGTCGCACGGCGGCATGGGTGCTCGATCAGATCCTGATCATGCTCCACCCGTTCATGCCCTTCATCACTGAGGAGCTGTGGACGCGCCTTGGCGAATTCGGCGCCAAGCGCGAGCGCATGTTGATCGTGGAAGCATGGCCGAACCTCAGCGCGGATCTGATCGATCCCGCGGCCGAAGCCGAAATCGATTGGATGGTGCGTTTGATTGAAGAAACGCGTTCGACGCGCTCAGAGCTCAACGTGCCGGCAGGCGCCAAAATTCCGCTGCTGCTGATCGGCGCCGATGAGCCAACCAATGCACGCCTGGAGCGTTACCAAGACTTGATCGACCGCATGGGCCGGCTCGAATACTCGACCAGCGCCGATGAAGCGCCAAAAGGCTCCGTCACGTTCGTGCTCGACGGCGCTACGGTGGCGTTGCCGTTGCAGGGCGTTGTCGACCTTCCGGCGGAAGCGGCGCGTTTGGCAAAGGACATCGCCAAGCTCGACACTGAGATCGTCAAGATGGATCAGAAGCTCGGCAACGCCGAGTTCGTCCGCAAGGCGCCGGAAGAGGTTGTCGATGAGTTGCGCGAACGGCGTGAAGATGCGTCAGCGTCCGCGACCAAGTTGAAGCACGCTCTGGTGCAGATTAAGGGTGGCGCGTAATGCGCATCTTCGTCACTGGCGCATCCGGGTTTGTCGGCGGCGCTGCGGCGAAGACACTTGGGGCGGCGGGGCATGATGTTCGCGCCATGTCGCGCTCTGACAAGAGCGATGCCGCTATTCGCGCGCTCGGCGCGACACCTGTGCGCTGCGATCTGGAGACGGTCGCGACAGAGCACATCGGCGACGCCGAGGCGATCGTCCATTGCGCGGCGTTCGTCGAGCAATGGGGGCCGCGCGACGCGTGGCGCAAGTTCAATGTCGATGGCACGCGACGCGCGTTGGAAACGGCTGAGCGTGCCGGCGCAAAGCGCTTCATCCATATCAGCACTGAGAGCGTACTGTGGCGCGGCCAACATTTGCGCGGCGTTGACGAGACGTACCCGCGCGCACCCAACTCGCCCTATCCTTACTCATGGACGAAGGCGCGCGCCGAAGAACTTGTAGAGCAGGCAAACACGCCCGCATTCCAAACGATCATCCTGCGTCCGCGCTTTATCTGGGGACCGGGCGATACGACGCTGCTGCCAACCATCCGCCACATGGCCAAAACCGGCCAATGGATGTGGATCGATAACGGCCGCGCCCAAACCTCAACGACGCACATCGCCAATCTGGTGCACGCGATCGACCTCGCGCTCACCAGCGGGCGCGGCGGCCAAGCCTATTTCATTCTCGATGACGGCGTCCGCTCGATGAAGGAGATGATCGGCGCGATTGCGGCGACGCAGAATATCGCGTTGCCGGATAAGTCCGTGCCGACCTGGGTGGCTGATACGATTGGCGCGACCTGTGAAGTGCTTTGGAGCACGCTCCCGCTCAAGGGTGATCCGCCGCTAACGCGCTTCAGCGCGATGATCATGTCGCGGGACTCTGTTCTGAAGGATGACAAGGCTCGCGCCGAGATGGGCTATCGCCCGTTGATCAGCGTGGAAGACGGGCTGCGCGCGCTTCAGCTGCCGGGTTGAATGTAGGGCACGGCGGCGAACAGCTCCCGCTCCGCACGCCGTGGATCGTTCTCGATGCGTGAGCGATTGTCGAAGATCATTGTGGGACGCTCGTTCAGGGCATACGGCGCCCAACCCGGATTGCCGGTACGCGCGAAGCGTAGCAACGCATCCATCATTGCGCGCGACATTGCCGCCGCTTCTGGCGTGCGCACACCGATCCATTCCGATGCTTCAAGTGTGCCGAACACGAGTGGAATGTCGAGCGTATGCGGTGCGCCGAAAATGCCGCCTTCAGCAGGCGCGCGCCAATCGAGCTGGTAGGCAAAGGCGGGCGCAGTGGCGCGGGCGCGCTCTTCGAGTTCGATGAGTGCGCCGCGCCAGGAGCGACTGGCGGTGGTGGCGGCGAAATAGACGTCGCTGGGCGAATAGGCCGGGTACAGCGCGCGATAGGCGGCGATGACGTGCGCAGGCAGGATGTCGACGCGCATGCCGGAAGCGAGCCGCGCCGGCAGATCGTCCCAACTGAGGTTGAACGGCGCCCGGTCCGCGCCGACGAAACCGCGCGTCTCGTCATGTGTGTTGCCGATCACCATCGGGATGTGCAGCGATTGCGGCGCAGCGTCTGGATAGAACGGGTGGCGCATCAGATGGCGCTGATCCAGCACTGGTCCGAAATAGAGCGAGCCGAAACCAAGCACCGGATCAGTTGGCGTAAGCCCTTCGACGAGGCGCTCCGCCGGTAGTCCTGCGATGTTGCGCGCATTGGCAGCGGTGAGGCCGAGGGCCGAGAGATAAGCGTCGGCGCGCCGCGTCGCGTTGAGCGGGCCGGAGGCCGTGACTTGCTGACCGCTCATCGTCCAGGCGCGATGGAAAAGCCCACGCGCCGCAGGCATCGTCATCAACGTCGCGATCTTCGCGCCGCCGCCCGATTGTCCGAACACAGTTACGCACGACGGGTCGCCGCCGAACGCTGCAATGTTATCGCGCACCCATTCGAGCGCTAGGATGAGATCGAGTTGGCCAACATTGCCGCTATCCGGAAAGCCGTGCGCGGCGAGATAGGCGTAGCCAAAAGCGTTGATGCGATGGTTGAGCGTGACGACGACAGCATCGCCATGCGCTGCCAAGCGCGCACCATCAGTTACTGCGCTCGCTCCCGAGCCGGTGTTGTAGGCGCCGCCATGGATGTAGAGCAGCACCGGACGCGCACCGTTGAGCGCTGGCGTCCATACATTGAGGAAGAGGCAATCCTCGCTCTGCGTCTCGTTGGCCAAGCCGCGCTGCGGGCACGCTGCGCCGAACGCTAAAGCATCGGCCACGCCGCGCCATGCGCGCGGTCGCTCAGGCGCCTCGAACCGCCGCGTCGGCGCGCCGTAACGGACTCCTTTGAAGCTTAGCACTCCGTCGCCCGCCGTGCCGCGCACGCGGCCGTGGCGGGTGCGGGCGACCGGCGCTGATTGCGCGCGCGCGGGCGTAGTGGCAGCGGCGAGTATCGAAGCTGCAACGAAGGCGCGGCGGTCGAGCAGGGTCATGCGCTGATCATTCAACGGCGGCGCGCGCGTTGCAATCGCGGGCTGGCCCCTGCATCTTCGCGGCGCTCCGGGGAGGCAGCGCATGACGGAAATCATCGATCTCGCCCAGTTGGACGACGCAAAGTTCGACGCGCTCTATAAGAGCCGCATCGAGCCCTGCTTCGCCTCGAACGAGGCGGGTCGGCTTGAAGCGGTCAAGAAGTTCAAGTCGCGGATCTGGATCGGCGGCGCCATCGTGGCCGCGATCGCGATCGCTTTCGGGGTGTTCGCACAGGATTGGCAGGTCCCGCTTATCATCGGCTTCTTCGGGGCGTTCATCGTTGGGATCTTCGCGTACCAGCCGCTCTCAAAGCTCGGTGCAAAGCTGAAGCAGGAATATTGCGGCGCCATCGCCGAGGCCATGGGCGCCACCTTCACGATCGGCACGTTCAATCCGCCCGCCTTCAATCGCTTGCGAGAGATGAGCTTGGTGCCGAGCTTTGCGCGCTCAAATTTCGAGGATCTCTTTCACGGCGAGCACAAGGGCGCGAGCTTCGATCTCTACGAAGCGCATCTCGAACAGCGTAGTACCGACAGCAAGGGCCGCACACGCTACACGACCGTGTTTCGCGGCCAGCTCATCCGCATGCATTTTCCGCGCGAGTTTCTGGGCGTGACCATCGTCCGCCGCGATGCGGGTGTCTTCAACGTGTTCGGTGGCGGCAAACACGACGGGAAGCAACTTGAGCGCGTGCGCCTCGTCTCATCTGAGTTTGAGAAGGCGTTTGAAGTTTGGGGCAATGATCAGGTTGAGGCGCGCTATCTGCTGCATCCGGTGATGATGGAGCGGCTCATTGATCTGGAGCGCGGTCTTAAAGGCAAGCGCATACGTTGTGCATTCGAGGAAGGCGACTTGCTGGTTGCGGTTGAGGGCGGCAACCTCTTCGAGCCCGGTGATCTTTTCAAACCTTTAGTCGATCCAGCGCGCGCACGGCGGATTGTCGACGAAATCGCCGGTGTCGTGCGCGTGATGGATCAGGTGCTAACCGCTCAGGCGCAGCGTCCGCCGGCGCAGGCTTAAACCGCGACGATCGCGCCGCGTCCGGCTTCGTCGCCGATGGCGAGGCGCCTGCCAGTAGCCTCCCACGCGAGCGCAGTGACGGCGCCTTCGCCCGCTTCATCGGCTTCCATGCCCATATTGTCGGCGAAGCGGATGAGATGGACTGCGCCATCTGCGTAACCGATGGCGAGCAGTTCTTCGCTGGGATGAAAGGCGACCGCAGTGACGAGTGCTTTGCGCTCGCCCGGTTGCAGCGGTGGTTTGCCTTGCGGGCCGAGCTTGCCGACGAATGGCCACACGATTGCAGCGTTGGCGCCGGAGGTGGCGAGCCAGCGGCCGCGCTTGTCCCATGAGAAAGAGCGCGTCTTGGACGGATAGCCGTCCATGCGGAGATCAATCTTGTCGGGCATGCGCCAGCCGTGAAGCGAGTTTTCCTGCATCGCAGTGATGACGTATTCGGCCTCGGGCGAGATCGTGATGCCGAGGTGCGAGCCCGCCCACGCCATGCTCGTCCCTTTGTCATCGGCCATCAGCACGTAGCGCAGGGTCGCGCCGCCATAGTGGCTCGCGGCGAGGCGCCGGCCTTTGGCGTCGAGTGCTAGGCCGCCGAGTGTGGTGGGATAAACAAAGCGATGTGTCTCTCTCCCCTCGCGAAAGACGACGGCTTGCTTGCCAACGCCGGCGACGATCACGCCGGAGACTGGGCTCGCGACCAGATGATCGACCCACTTGCCAAGTTCGGCGAAAGTTTCGGTAGCGCCATCCGGCGACACGAGATTGAGCCGGCCGTCATCGCCGCCGGTGATGAGGCGTTTGCCATCGGGGTGGAGCGCCGCACTTAGGATGACGCCGTCATGCGCTTGGATCGGCGCGCTGAGCTTTGCTTCCTTGCCCGCCGAGCGGACGGCGCCATCGCTCAAAGCGAACAGGGCGGTTTCGCCGGCCCAGTGGACGCTCGTAGCAGGCGCGCCGAGCGCCAACCGTTGGCGGCTGACGTAAACTTGCGCCGTCACGCCGCACACGCGGCGAAGGCGCTTTCCAATTCGGCGCGGTCGAGATTGCGACCGATGAAGACGAGGCGCGACACGCGCGGCTCGTCCTCGCGCCAATCGCGCTGTGTGTCGCCCTCAACGATCATGTGGACACCTTGAATGACAAAGCGCTTCGGCTCATCCGGGAACGCCAGAATACCCTTGAGCCGCAGAATGTCAGGCCCACGCTCCTGGGTGATCTGATTGATCCAGGGCAGCAACTTCTCGGGACTGAGCAGCTTGTCGGTCGAGAGCGAGACGCTGGAAATTCCAGCGGCCGCGACGTGATCGTGCTCATGATGGTGGTGATGATCGTGGCCGTGATGGTCATGGCCATCATGATCATGTCCGTGATGGTCGTGATGCGCGCAGGCGTCGTCGCAATCGTGATCGGGCAGGAAGTGCGGGTCGATCTCGGTGACGCGATCGAGATCGAAGGCGCCGAGATTGAGGATGGCGTCGAGCGCGATATCGCCGCGCGACATTTTGTGGAGGCGGGCGGTGGCGTTGACCGTGCGCAATGTACGTTCGATCGCCGTCAGTTGGTCTTTGCTGACGAGATCGGTCTTGTTCAGCAAAATGACGTCCGCGAACGCGATCTGCTCGGCTGCTTCTTCTGACGTCTTCAGTTGCTCAAGTACGTGCTTGGCATCGACGACCGTTACGATCGCATCGAGCTTAGTTTTCGCGCGCACGTCAGCATCGACGAAGAACGTCTGCGCGACCGGGGCTGGTTTCGCCAGGCCAGTCGTTTCGACCAGGATCGCGTCGAAGCGGCCTTTCCCGTTTGTGGATTGACGCTTCATCAAACCTTCAATGATGCGGATGAGATCGCCGCGCACGGTGCAGCACACGCACCCGTTGTTCATCTCGAACACCTCTTCGTCGGCGTCGACGATGAGGTCATTGTCGATGCCGATCTCGCCGAACTCATTGACGATGACGGCGTACTTCTTGCCGTGCTGCTCGGTCAGGATGCGGTTCAGGAGGGTGGTTTTGCCGGCGCCCAGGAAACCTGTGAGCACCGTAACGGGGACGGGTTCTGACATGTCCGCATAGATAGCTATTCCGGGCGCGTCCGCCAGCCGCTAGGCTGACCTCAGAAGTGGGGAGAAGCCATGAAGGGCTGGGGACGCTGGGCGCTGCTGATCGGCGGAAGTCTGTTGACGGTGGTTCTCATGGGCGCCGGGCTCCTGGCCTATCTCGTGACCCGCCTGGACGTGCGCGGCGAGATTGAGCGGGTGGTGGAAAACGCCACCGGCCGGGACCTCACCATCAATGGCGATGTCGGTGTCAGCTATTGGCCGGTTCTGGGCCTTCGCGCCGAGGACGCGACGCTCGCCAATGTCGAAGGCGGGCGCGCGGCGGCCTTCATCGCCGCTGACGAGATCGACATCGGCGTCGAAATCCGCCCGCTTTTCGATCGCCAGGTCGTTGTCCGCCGCTTGGTGTTTCAGCGTCCGCAAATTGCGCTTGAGGTTGACGCTGAGGGCCAGCCGAATTGGGTGCTCGAACCTGTGCGCCCCCCCCCGGGGGGGACCGGCACGACGCCGCCAACCACTGGCGAGCCAGGCATTGATCTGGCCCGCGCCAATCTCCGCGAGATCCGCATCAACGATGGCGCCGTCAACTTCTTCGATGCGCGCCGTGGCGCCGGTTGGCAGATCGGCGACGTCGACTTGAACTCCGCCATCACGGGTCTTGACCAGCCGATGCGCGTCGAAGGGTCGCTCGTCTTTAACGATCGCCCGGTCCAACTCGACATGGTCGTCGCGCGCCCAGGCGCTGCGTCGCGCGGCGAGCTGAGCCCGGTTACGATTGAGATTGAGAGTGATCTCATAGCCGTTTCATTCGCCGGCCAAACGGTTGCGACGTCCGGCGAGCTTGCAGGCAATGTCCGCGCGTCTGGCTCAAGCCTGCGCGATCTCGCGGCTTGGAGCGGCACGCCTTTGCAAGGCGGCGCCAGCTTTGGCCAGTTCGCGGTCTCTGGCCGGCTCGTTGTCGGCGGTGGCGCCTACACGTTCTCTAATGCGGGTTTTGCGGTTGACCGCGTCCGTGGCCGCGGCGATTTCGTGCTCTCCGAATTGCGCGACAAACCCTATCTCAGCGGTCGCCTAGAACTCTTCGATTTCGACCTAAATCCCTATCTCACAGGCGAAGCGCCGCCTCCGACGACCGAGAGTGAAGCAGAAGTCGCGGCCGCCATGCCGGATGCTGGCGCTAGTGCGCCGACGGCGGAGATTGCTGTCGTTGAAGCGGCACCACGCTCGCTCGATGTGCGTGAGGCGCCCAGTGAAACGCCGATCGATTTCGCAGGCCTGCAAGCGATTAACGCCGATCTGGAATTGGTGACGCACGCGGTTTTGGTGCAGCGGATGCGCATTGATAGCGCGCGGCTGAACCTGGTGATCAATGACGGCTATCTGGCCGCGACGTTGCACAATCTCACGCTCTATGGCGGCTCAGGCCGGGGGCGCTTTGAGATTGATGCGCGCACCACGAACCCGCGCTTGGTTCAGGACTTGGCCTTCACAGGCGTCGATGCGCGCAGCTTCCTCACCGACGCAATCAACTTCGGCAACATTGAAGGCCGCGCTGAAGTCAGCATCCGCGCCAGCATGCAGGGCCGTACGCAAAGCGAGTTGCTGAGCTCAAGCGACGGGCGGGTTCATCTTGAAGTGGTCTCCGGCACGTTACATGGCGTCGATCTCGGCGGCGTGGCGACGACCATCCGCAATGCGCTGCGTGGCGAGTTGGTTGCACCGGAAGCACGCACGCCGTTCCAAGGCTTCTCCGCGACCTTCGCCGTCGCTGACGGCGTGCTCGCGAGCGACGACATTTCGTTCAACACCACCGATCTACGTATCCCTGGCATCGGCGTCATTGATGTCGGCGCGCGCCGCATGGATCTGCGCTTGTCGCCACGCTCGCCGCGTGGCGGTGTCGTGTTTCCGTTTGCGATCCGGGGGCCGTGGACACAGCTTTCCTATGCGAGCGACATGAACGATCGCGCCCAGGTGGAAATCTTGCGGCGTGTGCGTGAAGTCGAGGCGGCGTCGCGCCGGGCCGAGTGATCAGCGATCGAGTTCGCTAATCAGCCAAGCACGCGCGGCGCGCCATTGGCGTTTCACCGTGGACGGCGAGCTGCCCTCCAGTTCGGCGATCTCTTCGACGGTCAGGCCGGCGAAGAAGCGCTGCTCAACAAGGCGCGCCCGCTCCGGGTCGATTTGCTCGAGCTTGCTTAGGGCGGCGTCCAAGTCCTCAAGGTCGAGACCACCTTCGCCTTCGCCGGGCCATTGCGTCGTCACGGGCGGCGCCTGGCGCTTGGCGGCGCGGAGGCGGCGGAGTTCGTCCATCAGGATCTGGCGCATAATCCGGGCCGAGAGAGACAGAAAGTGCGTCCGGCCGCGCACATCCATACGGTTCAGATCGAAAATCTTGATCGCGGCGGCATGGGCGAGGTCGGTCGGCTGGATCTGCAGTTTCGCGGCGTCGCCGTTCAGCACGCCGCGGGCGACGCGGCGGAACTCGTCATAATGGGCGACGAGAAGTTCTTTTTGGTCAGGGTCTTGAGCCGTCACGTGCGCAAGTTTGGCGGTTCGCAGGTGCGGTGACAACCGCGCTCCCCTGGCAAAATGGCCCTAAATGCGGGGGCCGAGGCCTGGGCGTGGCGGGTTACAGGCACGGCGGACGATGTCCTGCGATTCCGCTAGCGTCACTGTTCGGTCGCGTTCCGACATCGCACCGGCGCGGTTGAGGTCCTCATAAATCCCCGCGCCCTCGACCCAAGCGTCGCAAGCGCGGGCATAGGCGCCGGCATTGTACGAATTGCCGCCATGCGTCATCAGCGCGGCGGCCAAGCTCCGGCGGGCGCCGGCAGTGCCGCCTGCGCGGCGCACCAATTCGCGGTGGGCGGCGATGACTTCCTGGCCGACGGAATAGCTCTCAGCGACGCGGCCGAGATCGCCCAGAACTTGCGCATAAACTTCGGTCGAGATCGCCACCATGCGAATGGCGCCAGCGTCATTAGGGTCGCGTTCGCGCATGCGCCGCGCCACCGCCACGGATTCTTCGATCGACGCGCGCGCCGCTTCGTTGCGCTCGTTGCTGCGATGAACGACAGCGCGATACCAGAGCGCGATCGCCAGATTGCGCATGAAGCCCGGATTGTTCGGGGCCGCGTCCGACACCGCACGCTGTTGCGCCACGGCGCGATCCAGCGTCACGCGGGCTTCCTCTGTTCGCTCCAAGCGATGATATGCTTCGCCCATCAGCCGGAGATTGGACCCGCGCGCGCGCATCACGTCGATATCGCTGCTCAGCGCCTCAGGCAGCGTCGCAGCGAACTCCTCGGCTGCTTGATGCATAGGCAGCGCTTCGATGTAGTTATCGTTCCAGCCATAACTGTCGGCCTGCGCTTGCAGCGCCGCTATGTACTGGCGCGCAGCGCGCGCGTCGGCGGTGCGGTACGGCTCAAGGATCTCGCGTGCTCTTGTCGCGAGCGCAAAACCGGAATCGGCGTCGTTGTCGGTGTACAACGCCGCACCTGATTGTTCGAGCAGCAGCGTCGCCATCGCGCGCGCGACGCCGGGATCATCGGGATGGGCGGCAAAGAGTGGTTCGAGGATGCTTTGCGATTGAGCGAGCAGGGCGTTCGCATCCTCGTAGCGCCCTAGCTCGCTCGCCTGACCACCGCCAACGACCTGCGAGAGACGCAAGAAACCGAGGCCGGCCTCCACACGGACATCGATCGGCGCGTTCGGATCCGCGGCCAGCGCTTCGAGATAGGTAAGGCTGGTGCGCGCGAGCATTTCGCGTGCGTTGGTCGTTCCAGCCGTCATCGACACTTCGTCGAACACGTCGAACAGCATCGAGTTTGCGATGGCGCGGGTCTGTTCAAAGCGTTGCTCCGCCAATGCGCGCGCGCGTTCCGCACGGGCGTTGGCGACGAGCGTGACGCCCAGCGCGCCGGCTAGCAGCACGAAAGCCGCAACGCTGGCCGTGAGCGCCCCGCTATGGCGCGCAGCGAACTTGCGCAGGTGATAGCCGGTCTTGTTCGAGTAGGCTCTGACCGGTTGACGCGTACGCCAGGCGTCAAGATCCGCGCGCAGGGCATCGACGCTGGCGTAACGGTCTTGCGGATCATGGGCGCAGGCGCGCGCGACGATCGCTCGAATTTCGTGTTCATTTGTTTTTGGCGTCAGCAATTCATCAAGCAGGCGCCCTAGCGAATAGACGTCTGCCGATGTCGTCACTGGCGCGCCGGTCGCGCGCTCTGGCGCGGCGTAACCGGGGGTCATCGTCAATGCTGCTGCGCGACCATCTTGCGACCCGTCTTCTGCTGGGCGCGCGATACCGAAGTCGATGAGCTTCGCCACGCCATCGGCCGTGACCAACACGTTCGCGGGAGTCAGATCGCGATGCACGACAAGGCGCGCATGCGCGAACGCCACCGCCTCGCAGATGTCGCTAAAGATTCGTAGCCGTTCAGCGCGTGGCGCGTTGCGTGCGCTGGCCCACTCCAGGAGCGGCGCGCCGTCGACATATTCCATGACGATGTAAGGCGAGCCGGTGTCTGTTTCGCCGCCATCATACAAGCGCGCGATGTTGGGATGCGTGAGCGAGGCGAGTGTTTGGCGCTCGCGCTGAAAGCGCTCAACGATGTCGGTTGAGAAGAGGCCCGGCTTGATGATCTTGATGGCGACGGTGCGCGAGAAATCACCGGCGTCGCGCTCGGCAAGATAAACCGCTCCCATACCGCCACGGCCGATGAGTTCGGTGATCCGATAAGCGCCGAGCCTTGACGGTACGGCCTCGGCCTCAATTGCCGCGAAGGCTCCGGCAGTGCGCACTTGCTCGCTTTCGTCGGCGGTGACCAGTGCCGTCACGCGCGCGCGCAGGTCGGGACGGCCTTCGGTATGTTGGGCAATCCACGTCGCGCGCTCAGGTTGCGCAATGTCGAGCGCCTGTTCGAACAGCGCCAACGCTTCGCGTTCGAGCACAGCGTCAGCCACTGCGCGCCACCGTTAGTCGCGAAAAAAGCGTGCGCAATCCGCGCATTCGGTCCCCCAGACGGGCCGCAGCTAACTGGCTCATTTCCGCCAATGCAACGCAGGGCGCGCCCTTTTTCAAAATTTTCTTAACCATGATGACCCGTTCGCCGCAGCGAATGCGCCTTCTCTGACATGCGTTGCCTCGCGGACTCGCGGCGGAGGGTGACGTCCATTCGGAGGGGAAGTCATGAAACTGTTTGTAGGGGCGGCCGCAGCGGCCTGCCTGATGTTGGCGGCGCAACCAGCTGCCGCACAAAACTTTGGGTCTCAGAGCCTGTCGGTGCCGGTCAGCTATAGCGACCTCGATTTGAACTCCACCGCAGGATCTGCGGCGATGTACGCGCGGATTGAAGCCGCAGCTGTGCAGGCGTGTGGCAATCCTTCGCGCGAACGCTCAGCACGCATGCGGGCGGCGGTTCGTGATTGCGTGGAAACCGCGACAGCCAACGGCGTAGCAGCCACGCGCAGCAACACCCTGACCGCGTATGCCGCGTCGCCGCGATACAATCTGCGCCGGATCGAGATCAATCGCGACAACGCCGAAGCACGCGTTCTCTACGCCGATCTCAACCTCGACTCGCCGCGCGGCCAAGCCACATTGGCGCGCCGTCTCGACCGCGCCGCCGATCGCCTTTGCCGCAATGCCGGCGACCGCCGTTCTCGCGCGGCCTGCGAAGACGCGTCGCGCGACCAAGCGCAAACGCAAGTGGCCGCCATCATGTCGGATCGTCAACTCGCGCGAGCGAATGACGGCCAAGTGGTGATGGCCTCAGCGTCGGCCCCCGCTGGCGCCGCCGTCCCTCCGCCGTCGGCGCCAGCGGCTGCTCCGCAGGCGATCTCGGCTGCGACGAGCGACTTCGGCGTTTGCGCTGCACGTTTGCACAACGCGTCGTTCGGTCCGTCATCGTCGGCGCTCGGCGCGAATGCCCGCCGCGAGATTGGCTATGCGGTCGACAGCGCCTCGGTCTGCACGCTCGAGCGTGCGGTGATCGCCGCTGATGGTTCGAGCCCGCTGGCTCAACGCCGCGCTGCAGCACTGCGCGCCACGTTGATCAGCCGCGGCATCCCGGCCTCGCGCATCGTCATTGAGAACACTGAAGCCGCCGACGGCTCTGGCGTTTCAATGCAGTTCGCTGGCGTCGCTTACGGAGGAACCACCACGGCGACCGAAGCTCGCGCCGCTGGCGTCTAATTAACTCTGCCCAGAAAAACTGAAGGGCGGTCCGCAAAGGCCGCTCTTTTTTCTGCGTGTGGAGAAATGGTGCTGGGGCCGGAATCGAACGCGCCCGCTAACGACCCGATAACTTGAGGAA
>CAYZIJ010000030.1:0-30567 GCA_964478365.1 uncultured Terricaulis sp. | reverse complement strand
GCATGATACCGCCACTCTGAAGCTGTGGGATAGATTTTGTGCGCGGCGTTGAAAACAACGGGCGCGAGCGCTGTTCGCCGTGGGATAGATTGGTACGTTTGATCCTCTCCCTTTGTGTGAGAGATTCAGCGAGGTGCTTGAATGGTCGGGCCTTGGAGCCGTCACCCCTCATCTGACTTTCGCTGCGCTCAAGTCTGTATTCTCCCACAAGGGGAGAAGACTACCCGGCTACCAGTGTTGTCTAGAGATGAGCGCCTGGTCCGCCTTACGTCACGCTTTGAAGAGCGCTAGCACGGCTTGCGGTTCGGCGTTGGCGATTGCGCCGCCGGTGCGCTCCAGACCTTGGCGCACTTGCAACGCCATTAGGCGCGCCGTGTCAGCATCAAGATCGCCACGCACAGTCGCCGCTTCCGCCGCGCCGAGGAAACCTTGATGGGCTTCGAGCGAGCGCACTGAATCCAACAAGCGAGTCATCGCCTCTTGCAGCTTCTCGAGCGACTTCAGCACGGATTGCGGCAACGCCGGATCGTCGGCCTGCGCTTCGGTTGACACGCTCAGCACATCGTCTTCGGCAGGATCGGACTTCAGCTGAAGATCGACACCATCAATCGCAACAGAGGCAGCGCCCGGTTCGGCTTGAACCGTCACCTGCCCGCCCGTCACCAGCGCCGCGCCGCGCGCGATCGCGGCTTCAAGACGCTGCGCGAACGTTGTGAGCGCGCTTTGCAGATCGGCTTGCGAGCCGGATTTCGTCGCGGCGTTGATTTGCACAAGCATGGCTTGCGCGTCGTGGCCGAGCGCTAAGGCTTCCTGAACTTGCGCGATGCCGTTGCGCACACTCTCGCGCGATGCCGAGATCGTCGCGCGGCTCAGTTCAACACTGTCGCCCGCGCCGGTTGGCCCGTCGCGCCGCTGCTGCTGCTGCGCCGCCACGTTGGGGCGCGCCAAACGCTGATCAACGCCGAGCGCACTCGCGCCCGCCGTACCATTCGGCGTGATGCTCGAAACCATAAAGCCCTGCTCCTTCGGATCGCGCGTCACACGAAAAGACGCGCGGCGCGCTTCGCCGCAGGCGTGAAGAAAGCGTAAATGCGTTAACGAAACGTTAACGCGGACGCATCCGAAACAAATAAATTTACGCTCTGTTTACTTTTCCGCTTACTTCTCGCTTTGGGCCCGGAGGTAAGCCATCACGGCGCGCGAGTAAGCGAGTTGAGACTCGCTGGGATATTTGCGCAGCATCTCCGAAGTCATGGAGTCCTGCAAGGTGTGCACGAAGCGCTGCGAGTCAGCGTCGAGGCGCACAGCGCCTTTGTCGGGCAAAACTTCAGCGCGCAGCATCGCCTGATGTTCGGCGATCCGGCGGTCGGCCGCTTGGGCCGCGGGTCCAGGTTCAGACGACAACGCCGGCGCACGCGCCGGCATCAAGTCAGGGACCTTAGGGGGAGCGATGGAGTCCATGGCTCATGCTTTATAAGGAAGTCGGCGGGGAGCCGTAGCTCCCCGCCTCATCCGTTTCCGCTTAGCGGAAGAACGACAGCACGATCGACGGCGCCGAGTTGGCGATCGACAAGGCTTGCGCGCCCAGCTGCTGCTTAACTTGCAGAGCTTGCAGGCGGGCCGATTCCTTGGCGAGGTCGGCGTCGACCAGGTTGCCGATACCAGCTTCGATCGAGTCAGACAGTTTGCCCAAGAAGGACTTCTGCACTTCGAGCGCTTTCGATTGCGCGCCTAACGTGGCCAGATCCTTGTTCAGGTTGGTCAGAGCGGTGTCGATGGCGTTGGACGCGAGTTCAGCGCCGTTAGAGGTCGAGATGTTGAGCGCTGAGGTGAAGCCCGCGAGCGCTTGGCCAGCGCGGCCGAGACGGAAGTCAAAGCCCGAAACCGTCAGCTGGTTGTTGCTGGCGCCCGGTGCGACGACTTGCGTGAACGAGGTGCCGGTGTCGCCATCGGTGCCGTCCAGGAAGCCGTCGTCATCAACGCCGGTGTCGGCGCCGTCTTCGTAGTTGACCGTGAAGTCTTCAGCCGACTGGTACGAGATGCGGCCCGTCGCGTCGTTGTAGGACGCTGTGACGCGGCCACCCGAGGCTTCACCAACGCTATCGACGAACTGCTGGATCGTATCGGCAGCGTCGACGTCGACTGTGAAGGTCGTGGTTTCGTTGCCGGACGTGATCGAGAACGAGAGAACGTCGCCAGCGCCAATGGTGAGGCCAGTGGCCGTCGCCATGTCTTCCGACGCCGAGTAGAGCGTGCCAAGCGCGAGGCCGTTCAGTTCGAACTGGCCAGCATTGCCGCTGACGTCAGAGGTCAGAACGCTGAACGCGGCGCTGCCGCCCGTCAGGTTCGTGCCGTTGACAAGGTTCGAGCCGTTGAACTTCGCGGCGTTGACGATCTGGTCGACCTGGTCGCGCAATGCGGCGAAGTCAGCTTGCAGAGCGTCGCGTTGGTCTTGAGAAAGGTCGTTCGCTTGAGCGGCGACGGTCTTTTCCTTCAATTGCTTCAGAATGTCGCCAACAGCTTCACCAGCCGACAGACCGACGTCGATAACCGACGTGGCGCGATCGATGCCGTCCATGACGGCCGTCAGCGACGACACGCGGGCGCGTTGGCCTTCGGCGATAGCGAACACGGCGCCGTTATCCTTCGCCGACGCGACCTTCAGGCCGGTGTTGACGCGGTTTTGGACTTCCGAGAGATCGCGAGTGGTTTGATTGAGCGATTGCAGCGCAACGAGGGCGCCGTAATTGGTATTCACGCTGGTCATATTTTTGGTCCTTCTGGACTTGAGTTTACCGGCCATTTTGGTCGGCTCGCGTAACGCCCCGCCCTTTCACGGACGAGACGCTTGCGTTGCGATGTTTGTAAGCGGCGAAGGGTTAATAACTCGCCAAAACCGAAACGAGTTTACATCGGCAATTATTGCCCAGTTAACGAGCCGCGAGGCCTTCCATCATCGTACGGTTGATGTCGATCAACGGCTCAAGATCGGCGCCGGAGCGCAATACGTCGCTTGAATAGCGCGACACCCAGAGCGCCAAAGAGATGATCTGGCCACGCAGCGAGAGCGGCAACTGGTTTTCCGGGGCCGAGCAATCGGCGGCCAGCACATTCCAGAGCTTGCGATTTGTTTCGAGCGCCTCGGCAAGGATGGCCGGCAACGGCCGTTCTTCTTGCATGCGCACGAGTGCAGCCGTCGCTTGGCCGAAGGCGCGATACTCAAGTTCTCTAGGATTTTCAGCCTGCGTGGCTGCGCGCTGGTACGCTTTGATCGACATGCCCAAGCCCCAAGCGCTCGGCCTCATACGAGATGAGTTTCCGGCAGCGCATCAATGCACGGTAATATTCGCCGCCCATTACTTCTTTGGAAACGCCGATGCATTCAGCCAGCACTGCGGGATCGCGAACCGCGCCCATGAATTCGGCGAGCCTGGATGCGAACTCGCCATAGGCTTTGTCGCGTCCCATTTCGTCGAGATACATGAGCATGATCGGGAAGTAGATCCGCTTTGCCGGCGTGTCGGCCTCGTCCGGCTGCATGATGTCCTTTTCGCGCAGCACCGAGGCCTTGTTCTGGAGAACAAGTGCGGCTCTGCGATCGCCGTTTTGCACGACGGCGCCATTGACGACGAATTTCTCGCCGGGGCGCAGGGACAACTTCAGTGGCATGAGGCCCTCTCCTCCCGCTTCTGGGGAGTCACTGACTGCGAGAGTCGGCCTTCTTGGTTAACCAGTCCTTGCGCGCGGCTGCGTCGGAGCCTTATTGCTCAGATGGAATGTAACGGGCGAACAACGAGAGACCGCATGCGCTTTGAAGGCACGAAGGACTATGTCGCTACGGAAGACCTGAAGGTCGCCGTCAATGCGGCGATCACGCTGGAGCGCCCGCTCCTCGTCAAAGGCGAGCCTGGCACCGGCAAGACGATGCTGGCGATCGAAGTCGCCAAGAGCTTGGGCGCACCGCTCATCGAGTGGCACATCAAGTCGACGACCAAAGCCGTGCAAGGTCTCTATGAGTACGACGCAGTGATGCGGCTGCGTGACTCGCAGCTTGGCGACGCACGCGCCAACGACATCGCCAACTACATCAAGAAGGGCAAACTTTGGGAAGCGTTCGAAAGCGACGTGCGCCCCGTGTTGCTGATCGACGAAGTCGACAAAGCCGACATCGAGTTTCCGAACGATCTCCTGCAGGAACTCGATCGCATGGAGTTCTACGTTTACGAACTCAACAAGACGATCAAGGCCGCGCAGCGTCCGATCATGATGATCACCTCGAACAATGAGAAGGAATTGCCGGACGCCTTCCTGCGTCGCTGCTTCTTCCACTACATCCGCTTCCCCGACGAAGACACGATGCGCGCCATTATCGACAGCCACTATCCGGGCATCAAGACGCGCCTGGTGAACGAGGCGCTGAAGGTGTTCTACGACATCCGCAAGGTTCCCGGCCTGAAGAAGAAGCCGAGCACGAGCGAGCTGATCGACTGGCTAAAGCTCCTGCTCACCGACGATGTCGATCCGGAGACGCTGAAAAGCCGGGACCCCTCAAAGCTGATCCCGCCTATGCACGGGGCGCTTTTGAAGAACGAGGCGGATGTTATGCTGTTCGAGCGGCTGGCGTTCCTGGCGCGCCGCGAACAGCGAGGTGGGCAGTGAAAAACCTAATCATTCGATTGGTCACAGCGGCGGCGTTCGTATTGCTCGCGGCGCAGCCGGCCATGGCCCAGGACGCGAGCGCACGCTTCCTGCCTACTCCGGCGCCAGACGCGGCAGCTGACGAAGTGCTGTCACTGGTCACGGAAAACATGGTGATGGCGCGCGACGAAGCGGGGCAATTGCTGCCGCCGTTGAGCGAAGCCGACCGCGCTCGCCCGCTTCTTGATCGCGACGCCGTACGCGAGATCATGGATCTCGGCGTGGCCTCCGGCATTGGCCAAGCGTGCGGGCTCGATTGGCGCACGCTAAACTTCCTGCCGCTGATGGCGCGCGAGCGCGGACGCAACCGCACACCACATCAACTTGCGGCGGTCGCGATGATCCACGGCGCGGTCCAAGGCTCGATCGCGACCCGCATTGCGTGCGGACCGAGCGGCGCATCTGACGCCACGAGCTTCTACTTGCGGAAATGGGGCGCACAGGCGCCAGCCACCCCGTAATATGATGCGCGCCGCCCTCCTCGCACTGACGCTGGCGATGGCGGCGCCAGCCTTCGCTGATCCGCCTGAGGAAGACGAGCCGCGTGCCGCGCGTGGCTCGATCGCCACAGGCATGATCGAAGAAGCGGACGCGATCGGCGTGTTCGACATCGTTCACAACGGACAAGTCAGCGTGCGCCATCTCGCGAGCGGCATGCGCTGCGATTTCGACCGCGAAGGCGAAGGCGGGCAGATACTGATCCTGGGTGAGGCGCCGCGCGGCGACAATGTCGCGTGTAGAACAGTGGGCACGCGCGAGTCGTTCACACTGTTTGCCACGCGCTATCCCGATGGACGCAACCTTGATCAAGCGCTTGCTGCCGCAGAGGTCGCTCTCCTTGCGCGCTTCACGAATGCCCAAGTCCATGCTGCAACGGAGGCGCCGAGCGCGGCGGACCTGCCAGAGCGACGCGTCCGCCATTTTATTGCGGTTGTGAGCGGCAAACGTATTCTGACCACCCTCGCAATAGTGCAGGTGAATGGTTGGAGTTACATGGTGCGCTACGCCGCTGTCGTAGAGAGCGAAGATCTGCGAGGACCGGAAGCAGCGGCCAGCACGCTGCTGACCGGACTACTGCTTGAACTGGACGAGACGCGCTGATGTTCCAACGCTTCTTCACCGAACTCAGGGCGGCGCGCGTGCCGGTCAGTCTCAAGGAATATCTTGTGCTGGTCGAGGCGCTGGAGAAGAACGCCATCGCGCAGAGCGTTGAGGAGTTTTACTATCTCTCGCGCACGGCTTTGGTGAAAGACGAGCGCCATCTCGACAAGTTCGATCGCGTGTTCGGCCATGTGTTCAAAGGGCTCGATAACACTGTCGATGCGGCGAATGCGGAGATCCCCGCCGATTGGCTGCGGGCGCTGACGGAAAAATTTCTCAGCGACGAAGAGAAGGCGCAGATCGAATCTCTTGGCGGCTGGGACAAGTTGATGGAGACGCTGAAGCAGCGGCTCGAAGAACAAAAAGAGCGCCACGAAGGCGGCAACAAATGGATCGGCACGGGCGGGACGAGCCCGTTCGGCAATGGCGGCTTCAATCCAGAAGGCGTGCGCATTGGCGGCGAAGGCGGCCAACGGCGTGCAGTGAAAGTCTGGGACAAGCGCGAGTATAAGAATTTCGACGACAGCGTCGAACTTGGCGTGCGCAATATCAAAGTGGCGCTGCGGCGCTTGCGTAAGTTCGCGCGCACTGGCGCGCCGGACGAACTCGATCTCGACGGCACGATCAAAACCAGCGCGCGGCAAGGCTATCTTGATATCGTCATGCGCCCGGAGCGGCGAAACGCTGTGAAGGTTTTGCTGCTGCTCGATGTCGGCGGCTCGATGGATTCGCACATCAAGCTTTGCGAGGAGCTCTTCTCTGCGGCGCGCACCGAGTTCAAGAGCCTGGAGTTCTTCTACTTTCACAACTGCCTCTATGAGAGCGTGTGGAAGGACAATCGCCGCCGTCACGACGAGAAGACGCTGACCTGGGATCTGCTACACAAGTTCCCGAGCGACTATCGCATCGTGTTTGTTGGCGACGCGACGATGAGCCCGTATGAAGTCACCTATCCGGGCGGCTCGGTCGAGCATTGGAACGAAGAGCCGGGCGCGGTCTGGCTGCAGCGCGTCGCCAACGTCTATGAACGCTTGGTCTGGCTTAACCCGACGCCCGAGGCGCATTGGGGGCATACGCCGTCAATCCAGCTGATCCGCGAGATCGTCGGCGAAAAGCGCATGTTTCCCCTGACCATACAGGGCCTGGACGGCGCCATGCGTGAGCTAAGCCGCTAGCGCTTGGCGGGGCCACACACTATTTTCCCCTCATGAAAAAGCTCGCCCTGGCCGCCCTCCTCGCTCTCGCCGCCTGCAACCCGGGCGTCGAGGGGGACACCAAGACTGGCGAGGTTGATCCGCGGGTGATCCAGGCGCGCGGAACGCTGGCCGAGAGCGAACAAGCGACGATCGCGATCTTTGAATCGGTCGCGCCTTCGGTCGTGCTGGTAATCAGCGGCGGCGGCTTCAATCAAGAGGTGGGTAGCGGCACAGGTTTCGTGTGGGATGAGGCTGGCCACATCGTCACCAACAATCACGTCGTCCAGGCGCCGCAAGTGATTGTGCGGCTGCCGAGCGGCGAAGACATTGAGGCGCAGGTCATCGGCCGAGCGCCGCAATACGATATCGCCGTGCTGCGGCTGGAGCGTCCCGTGGGCGCGCCGCCGATCCCGATCGGCTCGTCCGCAGATTTGCGCGTCGGCCAAGCGACGTTCGCCATCGGCAATCCGTTTGGCTTCGACCGCACCATCACATCAGGCATCGTTAGCGCGCTCGGCCGCAGCTTGCCGACGCGCGAGGGCCGCGAGATCGCCGACGTCATCCAAACTGACGCCGCCATTAATCCGGGCAATTCCGGCGGGCCGTTGCTCGACAGCGCCGGCCGCGTCATTGGTGTGACGACAGCGATCTACTCGCCGTCAGGCGCCTATGCTGGCCTCGGCTTTGCGGTGCCGATCGATACGATCGCGCGCGTTGTGCCGACGCTGATTGAAGACGGCCGCGCACCAACTGCCGGCATTGGCATTCTTGCCGCTGATCAAACCGTGGCGGCGCGGCTTGGCGTTGAAGGCGTATTGGTGTGGGAAACCGCCAGCGGCTCACCAGCGGCGCGCGCGGGTTTGCGCGGCACCAATGCTGAACGCGGCGAACTGGGCGATGTCATCGTACAGGCCGAAGGCCAGCCTGTGCGACGCTTGGCCGATCTCACCAGCGCGCTCGATCGGGTCGGCGTCGGCCGCGAGATCGCGCTCACTATCCGCCGCGGCGACCGCACCATGGAAGTGCGAGTCGGTATTGAGGATATTGGCGAGCCGTCAGAAGCCGGCCAGAACGCGCCGCCGAACAAATAAAGCGGTACTAACGACGCGCCCAGACCAAGTCGGCGGGATCGAAACCAAGCGCGATAACGCGTTGCTCGAACGATGCGCGCTCGGCGGCGGTTAAAGTCTCTGCGCGCGTGAGCACCCAAAGATAACGCCCGCGCGGTTCGCCAACGATCGACCACGCATAATCGTCGGCGCGTGCGAGCACCCAATAATCGGCCCAGATCGGACCAAAGAAACTCACTTTGAGCTGCCCTTCCCCGACAACGCGAGCGCGTCCGTTGGCCACGCGTTGGCCGCCATCTTCTTCGAAGCAGGTGTTCCGGACTGAGATGAGGCCATCATCACGCTCTGCGTATTCGGCTGTGGCGCTGGCGCAGCCGCGCTCGAACGAATTGGGCAGGCGCGCCTGCTCGTACCAAAGTCCGAGATAGGCGGTGCGGTCGATCGGCCGGGCGGTGAGCGCGGGCTGGTCCGCAAGGCGGTAAACTGGATTGGTGGCGCACGCGCTCAACCAGAGCGCGGCGACGGCAAAAAGCATAAAACGCGTCATCCCCCTCATACGCGCGGCTTGTGCGATCGGTTCCGTTTGGGGAGACTGCCGCCGGGGAGTCGGATGGACCGCCGTTTATTTTTAGCCGCCGCCGGATGCTGCGCCGTGAGCGCATCGACTGCGCCGTTCGCGCTGGCGCAGCCGGCGCACCGTTTCGCCGACGCGATGCGCTACAGCGCCGATCGCGGCGGTGTGAGCTTCATGGTCGTGCGCCACGGGGTCGTCATGGCGGAGGATTATCAGGGCGCGAGTGCAGAGGCGCGTTGGCCGATCGGCGAAGGCACGCGCATGTTCGCGCCATTGCTCGCCGCATCCCTTGCCGATGACGATCTGCTCAATCTGGACGAACCGGTTGCGCTCACCATTGGTGATTGGGGCGCGCATCCTGTCAAAAGCACGATCTCGATCCGCTCCCTGTTGAGCGGCGCGAGCGGCATTGCGTTTGGCCGCCGCGACAATCGTGATCTGGCGACGGCATTGGCGCTTGAACCAGTTGAACCGCCGGGCGTGCGCTTCATCGACAATGCGGCGCCGTATGTGATCTTCACCGAGATCGCGCGGCGCAAACTTTTGACTGCTGGCGTCGAGAGCGATCCGGCGCGCTACCTCACCGCACGCACATTGCTGCCGATTGGGTGCGTGCCGATCGGCTGGACGCGTGGCCCTGACGGCGCGCCCCTGCTCGACGAAGGCGCTGCATTGTCAGCGCGGAGCTGGGCGCAGGCGGGTGAATTGATCCGGCGCGAAGGCGTATGGCGGGCGCAGCGTTTGTGTAGCGAAGGCGTACTGAGCGAAGCGACGCGCGGCTCGTTCGCCGAAGCGCGCGCCGGTTTTGGCTTATGGATTGCAGCGCCGGGCCGCTCGCGCGACGATCTCGATGTCGATACGGATCTGTGGCGCGCAAACTCGCCGGCGCCGTTCGATCTGGCGATGGCGGCAGGCGCGGGCGGTCAGCGGCTTTATTTCTCTGCGGCTGACGGCGTCGTGGTTGTGCGCCAAACACGCTCGCTTGAGCCGAACCGCAATTGGTCCGACGCGCAGTTTCTTTCGATGATTTGGCGCGCGCTGTAGCGGGAGCGCGAACGCTCCCGCCGAACGTTTAGCGGCGAATGAGCAGGCCGCCGACCAGGCCGAGGATGCCGCCACCGGCAGCGCCGGTGATCAAATTGGCGAGATGGACGCCATTGTCGCCTTCAATCAGGCCCGACCACATCGCGGTGATGTTGCCGACAGCTTCGACATTGCCCGCGGCAAAACCAGCCGCGACGCCGCCGAGCGCGCCAATCAGAGTGCGTCCGGCGAGACCGCCGCCGCCGCGCGTAACCGCGCCCAAAATGTTGCCGCCGACAGCGCCGCCGACAGCCTGAACGATGTAGCCAAGAATGACCGGATCCATGTGAGAGCTCTCCCCTTCCCTCGTCGCGAGACGCCAGTGCGCCGCCGCCTGCCGCGAGCTTACCGTTTCCCAACCGGCTGACAACGAAGATTGCAGCGCGGTAATCCGTTTGGGGTCTGGTTCGCCTCTTGTTCACGCCCGCGTCCTTGGCGCCATGCGGGCGAATCTCCTTGCACTTATGCACAGCGGCGAGCCGAGCCCACCGCTGGCGGGGCCAAACGCCTATGCTAAGCCTTTGCCTCTTAAGGGCCCCCCGCCTCCATGATCGACGTTCGCATCATCTGCACACACGACGCCGCCAAGCTCGCGGAGACGCTCACGCGTCTGCTCGAAGCGGGGGAACATCGCGTGCGCTTGACCAGCGGCCGCCAGGCGCTGGGGGAACTGGAAGCGGCGCGCGAGGAGAAGGACGCGGTTCTTCTCATCTGGTCACCGGATGCGCGCAGCCAAACTTACATGCGCGAATGGGCCAGCAAGATTGAGCCAGGACGCGTCATCGATCTGACATTGATGGACGACTGGCCGCGCCTCGGCCGCAAAGTGACGGCGATCGATTTCTCGCAATGGCGCGGCGAACGCAGCAACCGCAATCCTGCGTGGCGCGCGCTGACTGAGCGCCTTCAGGGTGTCGCGCGAGCCGTCAATCCACCGAAGCCGCCGCCGAAATATGCGCCGCTCGCATTGGGTTTGGTGAGCTGCGCGGCACTTGCGAGCGCCGTTGTTCTGCGCGTCAACGATCATGGAGTGCTGCGTACCGATAGCGATGTGCAGCAAGATCAATTGGTCGCTGCAGATCCGAGCACGGGCCTTGGCGGCCCGGTATCAACGGTGGAGCCGGCGTCCGTGCTGGACTCAACGATGATGCCGGTGCGTAATTTTCCTGACGCGACGCTGATGCGTGAAGCGACGAGCACGCTGCAAATGACGGCGCTGCCGGTACTGCATCGATACGAATTACGCGACCCGACAATTCTTGAGCGGATCAGTGCATTCAATCCACTGCGCTCGAACGAGCGCGACAGCAGCGACGCGAACGCCGGTCAGCGCTGATCAGCGCCGCCGCGCCGCAGGCGCCACCAATGCATGATAGCCCAGCCATGCGCTTCATGACGCACCCGCGTAATCGCTTCGACAGCGGGCATCCAAAGCAAAGCGTGATCGGGTTCGGTCGGATGTCCGTCCGCGGCTGAAAGTTCGACTTCGTAGAATGTCGCCAGCGAATTGCGCGGTTCGGTTTTATTGACCCAAAACTGGCCAGCACGGCCGATAATGCGCGTCGGCCAAACGGTGAGCCCGGTCTCTTCCTGATACTCGCGCATCAAAGCTGCGGCTTCATCCTCGTCGGCCTCAACGCCGCCACCGGGGAGATCGTATTCGTAAGGCGCCTTCTTGCCGATCTGAACGATGGCAATGTTGGCCTCGCCGCGTGGACAAACGCCATAGGCGCTGACGCGCTCCTGATAGGTGAGACCGGGCTGGGTCGAGCCGAATTGCAAAGCGAAGCGCGTCATGGGGAAGGATATAGCGCGGCGGCGTGCGGCTGGCGACCTGCTGAGCATTTGACCGAAACTGGCGGGCGTGGCGTAAAGCAGCCATGGATTTCGATCGCATCAATCCGGTGGCGCTGATCAGCGGGGCGACGCATGGCGCGGGCGCTGCATGTGCGCATCCGATCGCCTACGGGGCCGAAGGCGGCCTCATCCTCATCGACCGCGATGCGGCGGCGCTCGATGCTCTAGCCGATAAACTCGGCGACGAAGGCGTGGCGCCCGAACGCGTCTCGATGCTGACGCATGAGGATGCGGAAGATCCGCAATGGTGGGAGCGTGTCGGCGCTTTCATCAAAGATCATTATGGCCGGCTCGACTGGGCGGTGATCAATGCGTGTGCGCCGGCGCCGGACGATGGCGCGCTCGTCGATTTTCGCCGCGATGGCGGCCCGCACACGCAAGCCGCCTCACTCGCGCTGCGTACGGCGTTGCCACTCATGCGCTTCAACAACCAGGGCGGCGCAATCGTGGTGATTGCGCCAGCCGCGGCGCTGAAATCCGACCCCGGCCTGCTGCAACTCGTACGCGTCGCCGCCAAAGACTCCGCCGAGGACAACATTCGCATCAACGCCATAGCACTTGGCCAAGCCTCCGGCGCGATCCAATCGTTTGAAGACATCGTGCGCGACACTGGCAGCGAACGCGCCGCTTTCGAAATCATCGCCAATCTCACGCCGCCACTGGCTCGCTATCCAAGCGGCGGCGATCTCAACCGCCTCCTGCTGAGTTTGCTCACTGACGCAGCGCCAGTGACCGGCACAACGCTTGTCGTGGACGGCGGCTATACGCTCTGATGGACGCAACGCGATTCGCGAGGCGGGACCATGCAATCCATCATCCAGCGCTTTCTCGGCTTTGACCGCTTGCTCGGTCCGACACTTGTGAAGTTCGTTTATTATTTCGGCGCCGCCGCGATCGTCGTGTTGGCGCTTGGCGCATTGCTGACCGCGATCTTCTCGCTCGCCGGCGGCAATTTCGGTACGGGCGCGATGCAGTTGCTCGCCGTGCCTGCAGTGGCGGCGGTGGCGCTGGTGTACTGGCGCTTCCTCTGCGAACTTTTCATGCTCGCCTTTCTCGCCTTCGAGCGCCTCGGCGAAGTGCGCGATCTTATGCGCATCGCAGCGGGCCAACCCGCAGCGCCGGATCCCGACCATCCGGAATTCTAGTCGGTAAATTGCGCGATGATCTCCAACGGGACGCGCTTAATGCGCCGCGTGTTCGAATCCAGCAGGCACCAATTTGATTTGATCTGCACGGCGGGCTTGTCGCTGCCGGCTTTATAGATATCGACGTAGCGAACCCACGTTGCGCCGTGGGCCTTCTCATCAACGCGCGTGCGCACCTCGGCTTCATCGCCCAGCGTAAGCGCGCTGCGATAATCGGCCTCGTGACGCAGCACGACCCAAACATAGTTCGCCAACATCTCCTGGCTGGCACGCGAGCGCCAATGGGCGATGGCGATCTCTTGGGCATAGCGCAGATAGACGATGTTGTTGACGTGGCCGAGTTCGTCGATGTCGGCAGCCGCAACGAGAAAGCGGAGCTGGAATGTGGCTGCACTCATGCGCCAAGCTTAGCGCAAACGCATCAGGCGGCCTCGGCGGCGAATTGTTCCAGTGCGGC
Source organism: uncultured Terricaulis sp. (assembly GCA_964478365.1). Lineage (GTDB taxonomy): Bacteria > Pseudomonadota > Alphaproteobacteria > Caulobacterales > Aquidulcibacteraceae > Vitreimonas. Next base: position 17,386 of record CAYZIJ010000030.1, on the reverse strand, counting down.
GAGGGCGTCGTCCAAAGACGTGCGCACATTCGCCAAGGCGACTAGCGTGTCGCCTTCCGGTGCGGTTTCCGCGGCTTCGCAGGCGGCGGCGAGTGCGGCGAAGCCGATGCCGCGGGCTGAGCCCTTCATGGTGTGAATAGCGTCGCGCCAGCCTGGTTCGGCGGCAAAGGCCGCGCGCCAGCCATCCACCTGCATCCGGAAAAGACCGAGCACTTCGATTTGAAGCGCGCGGTCGGCGCCGGTCATGTGGTCGAAATGGGTGCGGTCGAGGACGAGCATGGCCCCTCTTCGCACACGCCGCTTAAAGCCAAGTTAGAACACGTCCGGCCCGATCTGGCCGTGGCCCCAGGCAATGGCGAAGGCTGCGGCGATTCCAACCAGGCCGCGCCAGCCGATCTCGCTTAGCACCAGGCGATTGCGTCCCTGCACGATCGCCGCGAACGGCGCGTTGGACGAGACGGCCGCAAACCGCGCCCAGCCTTCCGGATCGCGCGCCGCACCTTTGCGGTCGATCGAGCGGGCGCCGAAAATCACCATCGCCGCCAATGCGCCGAAGAGCATGACGGCGACGCGCTCGCCATTGGTCAACAAGTGCGCCACGCCCCAGAACGCGACACCCCAAAGGAACGGGTGGCGCGTGATGCGCAGCACGCCGTGTGCGGGCTCAGACCGCGCTAAACCGGTCTTTTCCGCGCCCATTGAGGTCGGTCCGCGCGTCAGGATGCCGGTGACGGCTAGCGCCATGCCGAAGATGCCCAAGACCGTCGCCGGCCAGCGCAGCCATGGCGGCGGCAGCCACATCGGCTCGTTGAGCTGATCGAACGGATCCGCCCGCACCGCCCCGTAGCCCTGGATGAGCCAGATCAGCAATCCCAGGGACACCAGCGAGAAAACGGCCCGGTATGGCCACTCGCCGATCGCCTGCACCAGCTTGGCGCGCACGCCGGTAGCCGAGACGCCGACATGGATCGCCACGAAGGCCGCCAGCGCCCATGCAAATCCGCCCATAAAGCTCTCCGCGCCCCGCGACCCTCGCGCACTAGACGGAGCCGTTCATTCCCCTTATCTCCGACCCTCGCTTTGAGTCTCGGGTGATTAGCTCAGTTGGTAGAGCAGCTGACTCTTAATCAGCGGGTCACAGGTTCGAATCCTGTATCACCCACCATCCTTCGCTCGCGATAGCGAGAGAAGGATGTCCTCCGAAGCCTTGGCGGAGGAGGACTGAGCGTTCCCTACGCGAGCTTCGGATGGCTGACGCCGAAGCGATTGTTTCGGTCAAACGAAAAAGGCCGGCGCTTTCTGGCGCCGGCCTTTCGCGTTTGTGCGCAGCTCTACACGCTTAGAAGCGGAAGCGGATCGAGGCGTTAATGCTGTGGCGTTCGATTTGATCGCCGTACTCGCCTTCATAGCCGAGCGCGAAGGTGGAGTAGCCGTTGGTGGCGTCGACGCCGATACCGATCAACGCGCCGCCGTCGCCGAAGCCTTCGTCGGTGAGCGTGAAGCTGTTGCCGCCGGAGACAAAGCGGAAGCTACGCTCGGCTTCTTCGTCGATGATGTTGGCGCGATAGCCGACGAACAGACGCGGCGCGATCACCGTCTGGCCACGCGTGCGGAAGCGTCCCGCCAACTCAACGCCGACATCGCCCCACAGGCGTTGCGAAGTGGCCGCATCGACTTCGTAGTCGATCGCAGCGCCGCCGCCTTCTTCGGTATAACCGTCTTCCGAGAGGAACACGTACGTAAGCTGTGCTTGCGGCGTGATGACGAACGTATCGCCGAGTGCCAACGGCACCGAAGCGCGCATCAGGCCATGGCCGTTATAGGCCCACCAATCGGCTTCGGTTTCGGCGCTGAACGTGGTGCCGATTTCGACGACACGTTGCGAGCTCATCTGGCCGGCGCCGAGGCCTGCGACGAAGTCGAGATCGACCGGACCGACGGCGGTGCCGAGATAGGCGCTGATGTTGCCGAACGTGGTGGCGATCTCGCCTTCCGGACGGCCCTCTTCTTCGACTTCAGAGGTGATCAGCGAAGCGGACAGACCAAACAGCGCGCCATTGTCGAGCGGGCCGTCGATGCCGAGCGCGATGCCGAAGCCTGCGCCGGTGAATTCTTGGCCGTTGAGCGTCGGCGGCGTGCGGCTGACGAAATAGCCGATCTCTTGCGCCCACACAGACACTTCATTGAGGCCTTGCAGGCGCGTCGCCGCGAGGCGGTTGCCGCTGGCGCCTTGCGCTTGCTGGATCGCGGTGGCGGCAAGTTCGGCGGCCGCCGACGAGAAGCTCGGCATCAGGTCTTCGTAGGCGTCATCGAACGCGGCTTGGTTGCCGAGCGCAGTGAACGCGGCGACCGCATCCGCATCGAGCCGCAGTGCGTCAATGATCGGATCGAAGGCAAGCCCTTGATTGGTGGTGAGGCCGAGTTCGGTCGCGGTTTTCAGCTGATAGGACGCCAACAACCCGTTCGCGGCGCCATCGACCGCCATCGGATTAGTGAGTTCGATGCCGAGATTATAGACGAACGGCACGCCACTGCCGACGACGTTCGGGTTGACGACATTGGCGCCGCCAACGAGCGAGTTCGCGGTCAGGAAGACAATGTCCGCGCTATCGGGGAGGCCGATCGGCACCAATGGCGCAAGGCTCGCGCCGGCCAAGAACGTGACCGTGCCCGAAGCTTGGATCAACGTCGAAGTCGGCGCAGTGCTACCGAGTTGCAGCCGCAAGGTGGAATCGGCGCCGAAGGTGGCGTTGGTGATGTTCACTTGGCCGTTAACGTCGCCGCCGGTGAGATCGAGCATGCCGTCATTGACGGTGATCGAGAGAGAGCCGTCAGAATCGTCAAGGCGTCCTCTGAACACGGCCTCGTTGTCGATCAAGAAGGTGTCGACGCCGGCATTGAACGACAGGTCGCCGTCAACGCGGCCTGCCAACAAGTTGAACGTGTCGTCGCCGCTGCCAAAGCGAATATCGCCAACGATCATGGTTTCCGGCCGGCCAGTCGCGTCGTTATCGACTCCGTCGTCATCAGTGAATGGGGTATCCTCGATCTGCTCAAGCAAGACATTGACGGTTGACGCCGACACATCGATCGCGACCGCGTCGCCGGTCGCGACAGGCACGATTTCGTCGCTCAAGTCATCGTCAGTAGCCACAACTTGAGCGGCGATGGTGCCACTATTAGTGATCGTCGTTAGCGTGTTGGAGGCGTCATAGACCGCCACGGCGTCGCCCTGCTCGCCGAACAGTTCGGCGGCGATGATGCCACTATTGGTCAATGTCGAGGTCGTGCCGCCTTCGAGATAGACACCGTACGCGACGTGCGCGTTTTCGGAATTGGCCTGCACCAGCACTCGGCCACGGTTCAGGATTTCTGGCACAATAGCGCCGTCGCCGATCGAGACGCCATAGGCGTTGGCTTCAAACGCGGTCACGGCCAGGAGATTGTCGTTGGCAAGACCATCGGACGTATCGACGGTGTTCGCGCCAACGCCATCGACGCGGAAGCCTGTCGCGGTGCGGCCGTCATAAAGCGCGTTTACGGTGACGCTGCCGCGATTGTGCAAACCGTAGCCGCTGGCCGTCGGGCCAATGACAATGTTGCCGGTATCGGCGCGCAGCAAAACCGCAGGCGCCGAGCCGTACAACAGAATTTGAGCGGTGGCGTCGTCGTCGGCGTCGTTGGGCTCGCTGAACCCGTCGCCGTCGTCGTTGAGGTCATCCTCGACGCCGGTGCCGGCGATGAGCACACCCCCGCCGACGTTCGCGCGGACATCCAACACCGACCCGCCGACCAGATTATCGCCCGCTTCATAGCCGGTCTGGTTGTCGAGTGGAGCGCTATTGGTGAGATAGCCGCTGACGACATAAGTGCCGTTGATGGACAGCGCGCCGCCGATCTGAGCGTCAACACGAACGGCGGAGCTGTTCTCACCGCGCATGATGATCGAGCCGGTGCTGGTCACGTTACCGGTGACGCCGCCGCTTTGAATGTGAATGCCGTAGCTGTTTCCGCCCGTGACGGAAATCGAATTGGCGCTGGTGATCGAGCCTGTCAGCAATCCATCGATGGTGATGCCGCTTGAATTGTTGCCTTCAACAGTGATCGAACCGGCGGTGGTGGTAACGATGTTGCCGGTAAAGGCGCCATCGACAAAAATGCCGTGGCGGTTCGAACCGAGGGCAAGCACGCCGTCGAGATCGCCGTCGCTATCGCTGTCGGTAAGATCGTTGACTTCAACCAGCGAGATCGCGCCGGCATTGGTGATGTCGCCGCTGAAGCCGCCCATCGCATAAATGGCGAGCACGTCGTTGGCGTTGTTCGACGAAATCGTTCCGTTGTTCGTGACGTTGCGCGCCGCCGCGTTCATCGTGATCGCGTTCTGGCCCGCGGTGACGGCGATCGAGCCGCCACTCGCAACCGTGATCGAGCCTGGTGTGGCGTTCTGCGCGCTCGCCGTGGTGACGGGCGTGGTCGTCGCGGTTGAGATGGTGAGATCGTCGGCTAGCGCTTCCTGCGTCGCGCCCCCGGCGAGCGCCACAACAAGACCCGCCAATTGAATTCGCGAAATACGCATGCCGGCTCCGTCCCCTATCGCTTTCATGCGGTGCGCAGCGCCCTCAAAGCCGCCGCGAGGGCTGTCCCGCCAGAGCGGCTCCCTCGTACCCCCGCATTCGCGCCTGACCGCAGACGGTCAAGCAACGCCTCGATGGCATGCCGACTTAACGCAATTTTGTCCATAGCGCGGCGCACGGCGAAAGCCGTTCAACGGTGTCCGAAAAGCGACAGAGGTTCAGTCGGTTCGTGCGCGAAGCGAACCGCCAATGCTGCGCTGCACCAAAGGTGTTTTTAGCCGCCGAGTTTGGCCCGCAGGGCCGCCATGGCGGCTGGCTCACGAGGTTCGGCGGACTGCGTGGCGAAACTCGCCACAAGTGCGTCGATCTCATCGGCCGGAACTGCTGGGGAGAACCAGAAGCCCTGCAGCTCACTGACGCCGAGCAGACGCATGACCGAGGCCTCAGCGTCGGTTTCCACACCTTCGGCGACAATCCCCATGCCAAGGCCGCGGCCAAGCGTGACGACGGACTGGATGATGGTCATGGCGCGCTTGCGCTCATTGATGCCGGTGACGAAGGCGCGATCAATCTTGATCTTGTCGAAGCGGAAGTCGCTGAGATAGCGCAGCGACGAATAGCCGGTGCCAAAGTCGTCGAGCGCGATCTTGAAGCCGAGGCCGCGCACCGCTTCCAGGATCTGGCGGTTGCGGTCGGTGGATTCCATCAGCACGCCTTCAGTGACTTCCAGCACGATGCGGCTCGGGTCGACTTGGTGCTTGACGATCAGCTGCTCCAAGAGCTCGACCAGATCGACGTGGCGGAACTGCACCGGCGACAGATTGATCGAGACTTCGAGATCCGACCAACGTTTGGTTTCGGCGAACGCGCGCTCAAGGACGTAGGCGCCAAGCGCCGGCATAAGACCCGCCTCTTCCGCGATCGGCACGAACACGGCCGGCGAAATTTGGCCTTTAGTCGCGTGCGTCCAGCGCAGCAGCGCTTCGACGCCAGTGACGCGGTTTTGCGTGCAGGAGACCACGGGCTGGTAGTGCAGATAGAGTTCTTCCGCGTCGAGTGCGGTTTGCAATTCGAGTTCGACCTCGCGGCGCTGCTCAACCTCAGCCGCCATCTCGGCGCAGAAAACCATAGCGCGGTCGCGGCCTTGGTTTTTGCCCTGATAGAGCGCGATGTCGGCGTGGCGCATTAGCTCTTGCGGCGAGAACCCATGCTCAGGCGCGGTGGCCACGCCGATTGAGGCCGTCATGCGGATGTGCTGGCCATAGACGTCGAACGGCGCATCAAAGCCGCCGCGCAGCCGCTCGCACAGGTGCTGGACGGCGTCGACATCGGTGGAACGGTGCATGACGGCGAATTCGTCGCCGCCAAAGCGGGCCAAGAAATCCTCGGGCGCCAAAGCCGAGCGCAAACGCTCCGCAACCGCCATGATGAGCGTATCGCCGGCGGCGTGACCCATTGTGTCGTTGACGTCCTTGAAGCGATCGACGTCGATATAGGCGACAACAATCCGGCCGTTATTACGCGACTGGACCAGGCCATCGAGCGACTCTTGCAGGCGCTCGACGAAGTGGTGGCGATTCGGCAGACCGGACAGAGAGTCGTGCTGCGCTTGGTGACGCGAGAGCTCTTCGCGGTCGGCGAGATCGACCGTGGCGCGCTTCAGGCGCTGAACCATGAGCAGCGTGAACAAGCCCGCCCCTGCCACGCCGAGCGCGACAAGCGGCAGGATGAAGAGCAACAGCGTGCGGCCCGGGCGCCGCGGCGTCCACGAGAGATAGCCCATCTCGGCGCCGTCATCGGCGCGGAAGACTTCAGCATTGACGCCGCCATCGCGCGACGGGGTCGTCGACAGTGCGAGGTCGTCGATCAGCAGCGAGCCGCCGACTTCAGCCATGAAGTCCGCGTCGATACGGACAACGCTGAGCATCAGGTGGGGTTCGCCCTGCACTAGGCTGGCGTCGATGTTCGGCACGATCGAGAGCGCCGCCACGACGGCGGGCTCGCCGTCGACGCGCATGATGTGACCGGCCCAGCGGCCGAAGCTCGCACCCAGAAGCGCGCTATAATTGCCTTGGCTTTCGACGAAGGCGCGGTCGCGTCGGCGCAGGTCGCCGCTAGCGCCGGTGCGCGCTTCAGAAATGATCTGATCGAACACGGCCTGATGGTTGGCGTAAGCCGCAGCCGGGTCGCTCAGCGAGCCGCCGACATTGGCGTAGACAGGGCGGTTCTGCGCATCGACGATGACCACCTCATCGTGGCCATAGGTTTCGTAGAAATAGACGCCGACATTTTCCTCGAGCCAGTCGACATTGAGCGGCCGCGACTGAGCGTTGATGACCGCATCATCCCACCAGGCGATCGCTTTTTGCTGATCCAAAACCCGGCTGACGCTCTGATCAAGGGCGTTTTCCACAAGCTGGCGCTCGCGCTCAACGGCCTTCACGTTGCTCGACCAGCCGGCGTACGCGACGACGCCAACGAGGAGCAGACCAAGTCCAACCAGGCCGACACCGATCAAACCGGTGAGACGACGCAAGTCGTTCCTGTAGTGAATGGTTTTGGCGCTGGAAGGCGTCATATCACTAAGCCAAGGTTAACTGGGTACAATACGGACCAAGGCCCGCTTATATCTCGGCTAATCCCAATTTAGCGTTACAGCCGACACCGGGAGCAATAATAATCGCGCCTCGAATACTTTAGTAACCATGCATGCTGACATTATGGTTAACGCAGATCGTTGCTGCGTTAATATAGGTAAATACTCAGTTTTTGCTTGTACTTAGTATTTTTACCCTTTATTAGGGAAAAGAACGCCTGCCAAGGGATCGCTAGGGGCAACCGGGTAATCGCAACGCCGGGCGTCAATATTGGTTAACGAAGAACTTGGGTGACCTATGAGCCGGTACGCCGTGAAGACGCGCGCCGACAGCCCTGAGCTGCGCAAAGCAGCTATGGCGATCGAACAAGCCGCCTGGAGCGCGCTTGGATTTCTGAATTTCACCCGCGCCCACTTCGTCTTCTACCAGGAGTTGCTGGAGGAGCACGCGGACTGCCAACTGGTTCTCGTGGACGAAACCACGGGCTACCCCGTCGCTGTCGGCAATTGCGTGCCGGTCGCGTGCGATTTCAACAATCTGCCGCCGGAAGGCTGGGACTGGATAGTCGAAAGCGCCGCCAATGATGGCGCCAAGACCAAGAACGCACTGGGCGCGCTGGCGATCTCCGTCCCAGGTATTCATCGCAGCAAAGGCCTGGCCCGGCGCATGATCGAGGAATTCCGCGCCCTCTCCGAGCGCAAGAGCCTCGACGGCGTCATCGCGCCGGTGCGTCCTTCGTCGAAGCACCAACATCCGTTCGTCTCGATCGAGGATTATATCGGTTGGACCGACGACAAAGGCCGCCTTTTTGACCCTTGGCTGCGCAGCCACGCCGCCGCCGGCGGAAAGATCATCAAACCGGCGCAGCGCTCGATGATCGTCGAAGAGCCAGTTGGCTTTTGGGAGATGTGGACGGGCCGCACCTACGAAGAGAGCGGCAAGTACGCAGTCGAAGGCGCGCTGGTGCCGGTGTCGATCGAGTTGGACCGCGGCGTCGGGCGTTACGTCGAACCGAACGTCTGGTTCGCTTACAAAGCGGCTTAAACCGCAGCCCGCAAAGGCTCACCGTAGGTCGGCGTCTCAATAGCTGCACCGAACAAATAGCCCTGGGCGAACTCGCAACCCATCGCGCGCAGCATGTCTGCGGTGGCTTCGTCCTCGACGCCTTCGGCCGTGACTTGCAAGCCAAGCGCTTTGCCGAGACCAACAAGTGCACCAACGATCGTCGCGTTCTCGCGGTCGGTGGTGAGCGTGCCGACGAACGAACGGTCGATCTTCAATTTGTCGATCGGAAGCGCGCGGAGAAGAAACAGCGACGAATAGCCGGTGCCGAAATCGTCGAGCGCAATTCTGACGCCTTGGTTCTTCAGCGACATCAGCGCCGACTTGGCGCGCTGAATATCGCCAATCATGGCGCTTTCTGTGACTTCGATCTCAAGACGCTGCGCCGGGAAACCTGTCTCGCGCAACGTGCGCAGCACTTTCTCGGGAAACCACTGGTCGCGGATTTGGCTCGGCGAGATATTGACCGCCAGCATAAATTCGCCCGGCGTGCTCAGCGCCTTCGCGCACGCGCGTGCGAGCAGCGCCCAGAACATCGCATCGACCAAACCCGCCTCTTCCGCGACGGGAATGAAATCCACCGGCGAAATCATGCCGCGTTCGCGATGCGGCCAGCGCGCCAGGACTTCATAGCCAGCGAGCGCGCCATCATCGAGGCGCAGAACCGGCTGGAAGTACGGAACGATGTCGCCGTTCGGAATTGCTGTGCGCAATTCGGTTTCGAGTGCGGCTTTCGATTTCAACTCTTCGTCGATCGAGGAGTCGAAGAATTTGTAGGCGCCGCGATCTTCCTTGGCGCGCAACATGGCTGCGTCGCCGCGCTGCAGAAGGTCAGCGGCGTTGCGCCCATCTTCGGGGCACATGGCGATGCCGATCGAGGCGCCGACGGTAAGCTTCAAGCCGTTCACTAGGATAGGCGCGGAGAGTTCGTGCAACACGCGACGTGCAGCAGCAGCAACGCCGTCGCGGCCATCGGGACCCTCGAGCAGCACGGCAAATTCGTCACCGCCCAAGCGCGCGGCAAAACTATCATCGCGCAAGCAGCCGGAAAGGCGCGCCGCGATCACCTGCAGCAATTCATCGCCGATCGCGTGTCCGTGCACGTCGTTGATCGGTTTGAAGCGATCGAGGTCGACGAACATCAGCGCAAACGCGCTTTTTTCCTGACCGATGAGGCCAAGGCGGCGCTCAAGATCTTCAAGGAAGTGGCGACGGTTGGCGAGGCCGGTCAATGAATCATGACGCGCCAGAGTTTGCGCCCGCGCTTCAGCCGCCTCGCGTTCGCAAACCTCAGCGGAGAGGGTTTCGTTGGCGGTGACCAGGTCCTGCGTGCGTTCCTGAACGGTGCGCTCAAGATCATTGCGGATGGCGTCGAGTTCGAGCACGGCCTGGCGGCGATCGAGCTGCGCCTTCACGCGCGCGGTCAGTACGCGCAGATCGATTGGCTTTGGAATATAGTCGTTGGCGCCGGCTTCGAGCGCCATTGACACGATGTCGCCGTCATCGAGCGCGGTAACGACAATGACCGGCACATGCTCAGCGTCGTGCAAAAGCCGGATGCCCTTTAGCGCATCGTGTCCCGAGCGCTCCGGCATCATCCAATCGAGCAGAACGAGTTCTATCGCTTCAGTGGCGATCACCTCTTCGATGCCTACGGCGCTTTCAAGCAGGATGACCTCGTAGCCGCGCCGTTCCAAACGGCGGCCGAGCATGTCGCGGTTCTGCGCCTGGTCATCGACCAGCAGAATACGCCCTAGGCGCGTCGAAGCGGACGCGCCGTCATCGCCTTGCGCCGAGGACATTTGCCCCCCTAAGCCCTGTGAACACCACACCAGAGCCGAAGATTACAGAAGCTTGGTTGAGGTCACGCTAATGCAACGCAACGCTGACCAACTTTTTTGGATAGATATTTTGCTAACCTTGACGCGCATTAACGGCTTCAGGCCGCGTGCTTCTCAATCAGCGCGATGAGGCCCGCAAAATCCACCGGCTTCGTCGCGAAATCATCGCAGCCCGCCTCCATGCATTCGCGTCGCGCACTCTCCATCGCATGCGCGGTGAGCGCCACGATCTTCACGTTCGCAACGGCTGGCGTTTGGCGCAGCACCTTCGTCGCTTCAATGCCCGACATCACCGGCATGGAAATGTCCATGAGGATCAAGTCCGGCGCGCAGACCTGCGCTTTCTCAACGGCCTCAGCGCCGTTTTCAGCACAATGCACTTCGTAGCCACGGCGCTCCAAGCGGCGCGTCAGCATTTCGCGGTTATCGGGATGATCTTCGGCGATGAGGATGCGCATTGTCGGGCCTTTCACGCGGATTTTGATTGAGGAGCGATCGCCGGTTGCGTCGCCGCTTCGTTGGTTTTGTTCGAGATCGCGAAGCGCAAAGCAGCGGCCGCGAGCACATCGCGATCGGCAGGCTTCACCAAATGCTCGCAGGCGCCGAGCGAGAGTGCGCGCTGGCGATTGTCGTCGACGGAATGGATGATCACCGGAATATCGCCTGCGTCGCCGGTGCTGAGCACAGTGAGGACATCCCAGCCGCTGACGTCAGGCAGGTCGATGTCGAGTAGAATGAGACTCGGGCGCAGCGTGCGCGCGAGTGCGATCCCCTCCTCGCCAGTGATCGCCGTTTCGACCGTGAAGCCCAGACGCGTGAGCGAGCGGGCCGTGAGATCGCGCGCGCTTTCTTCGTCATCGATTAACAGCACGACACGTTCGCGTCCTTGCCCCTCAGCGGCAGACGCATCAATGCGCGCCGGCGCGCTCTGACCGGCGAGCACGGCAGGGAAGCGCAAAGTGAAGGTCGAACCTTGGCCCGTCGCGCTGGCCACGGTCACATCGCCGCCAAGCAATTGCATCATGCGGCGCGTGATGACGAGGCCGAGGCCAGTGCCGCCGTAACGGCGCGCGGTCATGACGTCAGCTTGCACGAAGGCGTTGAACAGCTTCGCGACCTGCTCGTCGCTCATGCCGATGCCGCTATCGCTGACAGCGATCTCGATCATGCCCGCGTGTCGCCGCGCACGAACGGCGATCTCACCGTTGCGGGTGAACTTCGCGGCGTTGGACAAAAGATTCAACAAGCATTGATTGAGTTTGAAGCAATCGCTCATGCCCTCGCCGACATCGGGCGCGATATCGAGTTTCAGGCTATTGCCGTTCTTTTCGACCAATGGACGCACGGTCGCGGCGGCGTCGTTGATCAGATCCGCAATCTCGAATTCGCTGGCGACGACATCCATGCGGCCAGCTTCGATCTTAGACAGATCAAGTATCTCGTTGATCAGATGCAGGAGTTGGCGGGCGGCAGTGAGCACGCGATCAATATCGGCGATATCGGTGGCGCGCTCGTCCTCCTCAGCTTCCTCACGCAGAATTTCGGAGTAGCCGATGATGGCGTTGAGCGGCGTGCGCAGTTCGTGACTCATCGAGGTCAAGAAGTGCGACTTCGAGACGTTCGCCGCGTCAGCGGACTCGCGCGCTGCACGCAACTCGGCAAGCGTCTCCGCCAACACAGAGTCGCGCGCGTCCATTTCCACGATCAGTGCATCGAGGCGCCCATACATTTCGCCGACATTGATGGCAGATTCGTCGAGCGCTTCGGTCGCGTTGGCGGTTTCGCCAAAGAGTGCGCGCTTGGCTTTCAAAGCCTCCTCAGCGCGGTGCATGGCGGCGATGAAGGCAAATTCCTGGCGCTTGCGTTCGGTAATGTCCTTCGACAGCACGATCAGTTTGCGCACGCCGCCGGAGCGGCCAAGGACGCGCCGGCCAAATGATTCCGCCCAGGTGACATCACCATTGGGGCGCAGCACGCGGTGCTCGATTGAGCCGCCCTCGCCGGCAGCAATGCCCTCGAAATAGCGCGCCAACGGCTCGCGGTCGTCTTCGTGGATGAACGAAGTCGTGTTCTTGTCGAAGTGATCGAACGTAAAGGCGACGCCGAAGAGCGGCTCCGCGTCGCCGTGCCAATTGATGATCCGGTGTTTGTAGTCGACTTCCCAGACCGCAGCGTTGCCGGCCTCAAGCGCCATCAACAAGCGGGTTTGGTTTGCCGCCGCCGCAGTGCGCGCCTCAACGAGTGAAGTAATATCGCGCCCGGCGACGAACACGCCGCACACTTCACCGTCCTCGTCGCGCCACGGACGCGTTTCCCAAGCGTAATAGTGACGCCCTGCGGGCAGAGCCACTTCCTGCTCGGCATGGCGAACGTGTTCGCCGCGCAGCGTGCGCTCGAACGCGTCGCGCCACGCATCCGGCGGCAACGGCACGAAATCAGCGAACAGTTTTCCAATGAGCCCGTCGTCGTAGCCCATCTTCTCGAGCGCACTTTTTGAGACCGAGAGCACGCGGCCGTCGCGATCAAGCAGTACAAGATCGAGTTGATCGCTGGTCATGACTAAACGCGCGAGCGTGCTTTCCAGCGCGTCCTTGACGCTCAGGTGACGCAGAGCGCGCTCCGCTTCGATCGCACTGGCGCGTGCTTGCGCGACATAAATCATCAGAGCGCCGCCGCCGATGGCGGCGATGATGGCGAGATCCCAATCCGGCCGCGCGACCATCGAGGCGATCAGCAGTGGTGAAACGATGATGGACAAGGCGGGCGGGGCGGCGCCCGCAACTGCGATCGGCCAACCGCCCGACACGCCGGGGCTGAAGTGGCGGACGACGCCGGCGACCCAAAGCACCATAGCGGCAGCGGCGCCTGCGGCTTCGCCGTGGAGCCAGAGTGCTGCGGGCAATGCCGCGTAGAATGCGGAGCAGGCAAATGACCAAGCCGCCAGCGCGGCCATGGTCTTGCCTTCGATTTTGACGTTGGCGGAGTCGAGGCGGCGGTAGAGTTCGGTATCGAGGATCAGCAGCAGCGACATCACCGCTGACCAGCCCACTGCCCCCGGACCTGACATGATCGCAGCCGCGATGCCGCCGGTCAGGACAATCAGCGCGACCGAGGCCGGCATTTCTCGGCGGCGGGTGTCAGCCGCGCTGGCTAGCGCCTGAGGCGGTCGTTGGATCATAGACAGGCTGGCCCCAAGAGTTCGGAGGCCACGCTGCCAGGGTAGGGTGAATTTAGGTTAAACTAGACGATGCGCGACGATGATCGCGACGTTCAGCACAAAGCAGCCCACCGACAGGGCGAAAAGCCAAGGAAAGCCGTGCTTATGCCCCCCAGCACGGCGCTGATTGAACTCAAACCAGCCCCCGCCGACGACCAAAGCCGCCGAAAGCCCCAATACCCAGGCCTCGTAGGCGTGCATGAAATCGTGAAAATACTGAACAGAATCAGACATTAAAGCAATGCTAGACACCGCCCCTGAGAGTGCTGCGGCCGACATAACAAGCGCCGGCAGGCCGCAGCATAGGGCGTGCAGGCCAACAACCGCGGCGTGCGCGAGGTGCGCACGCTGACTGCTGCCGGGGTTGTTATGTTGTAACATCACGCCAGAAATTAGCCATCCACCCTCGCCGGTCAAGCCGCCAGACGCGATGTCGCGACCAAATCGTCAATCGGCGTAACAAGCGGACCTTCGCGCTTGCGGTGCGAGCGGGGCAAGCGCACATAGCGATTGCTGCATTGAGGTGTAGGGCGATGCTCGCGTCTATGATTGTGGGAGTGCTAGTAGCGTGTCGCGATTTCCTGATCGCGGCGGCTTTGGCGTGGATCGGCGTCAGCGTCGAGCGCGTCGAGCATCGCGTTGACAGTGGCCGCGTGTGCGCGGTCGATACCTGCCAACAGCAAACTGAATAGCGCCAGCGCCAATCGGCGTTGTTGATGCTGTTCGCCCTTGAAATGGCCCAACTTGTTGCGTTTCCGTGGAGTGAACGCTGGCGCTCGCGTGCGTCTCGTGGTGGGAAGCGAACAAGATGACTGACCAGACGCAATCGCCCGCGCCTGAACGCCCCGCTGATCCGGGCGCGTTGCTCGCCATTATCGCGCTGATTGTAGGCTTGGTGTGGATCGCCGGCGGACTTGCTGCGGCGTTTGCTTTGCTCGGCGCAGAGCGCGTCCAAGCGCTGAGCGGCGTCGAGATCGCAGCACTGGTCGCGGGTCTCATTCTGCCGGCTTTGATGGCGTGGTTCTCCGGCCTCACTGCACGCGAGAGCGCCCGCGCCCGGGCCGAAGCACGGCGCTTGGCCGACGCGACAGACCGCCTGCTCAATCCTGAACGCTCCGCCGAAGCCGCGGCGCGACAATTGGCGACCAGCGTGCGCGGCGAGATCAACTCGCTCGATCGTGCGCTGGAGACGACGTTGTCGCGACTGAAGGAAGTCGAAGGCCACATCATGCGCCAGACCAATGCGGTCGAGCACATCGAGGGCCGCGCCAAGGCAGGCGCCAATCAGCTGATCACCGGCATGGAGCGCGAGCACTCCGAATTGCTGCGCATTGCCGACGAACTGACGCGTCAAGCGCAAACCATCGGCAACAGCATTTCGCGCCACACCGCCGCAATCACCGACGCGGCGACAGCGGCGGAAGAAGAAGTCCGCGCCGCCGACCAAGCGCTAGACCACCGCCTCACCTCTTTTGGGGCGGCGGCGGCATTGATCACCGACCGTACGCAAAATCTCACGGGTGCCGCCCAGGCCAGCGCCGATTCCGCGTTGCGGCTGGAAACGGCGCTCTCCAACGCGCTCGATATTTTGGCGAAGGCCACCAATTTGACCGACGCCGCGCGGCAATCGGCGGACGCCGCAACATTGGCGGCGAACTCCACTGCTGGTGCGATGCGCGAAACGACCGTGCGCGCCATCGACGACGCCAAGCGCGCCGCCGATCTGATCCGCAAAGAAGCTGTCGGCGTCGAGCGCGAAGCGGCGTCGGCGCTGGAGCGCTTGCGTGAAGCGGCCGATGCAGCGCGCGCTGCGGCTGTCGGCGCGCGTCACGCGATCGAAGATGAAAATCCGCAGCAGCAGCCGCAACAACGCGGGCCGCGTCAGCGCTCCGCCCCGAACTTGCGCCAGCCGCCGGAAACGCCCGGCTATGATCAAGCTTGGCGTGACGAGACTGATCCGCTCGAAAGCGCACCGCCGCCGCGCACGCAGCGCCGCGAAGTTGCGCCGCCGCCATCGCGGCGCGAGGAAGCGCCTCAACAAGGCGATTGGACCTGGCGCGACTTGCTCTCCAACGTTGATGACGGCGACGGCGCACGCGCCCCGCAACGGCGTGAACCGGCGGAAGATCCGGTTGCGCATTTGCGCCGCCAGATTTCCGAGCCGCGGCCGACTGGTCTGCCCATCGTCACGGTGATTGAAGAAGCGGGTTTGCAACTCGACGAGGTGTTCTCGCCTTCCGCGCTCGAACGCATCGCACAGCGCGCGCGCTCGGGCACGCAGGCGCGCCGCCGCGCGGTCTATGATGCCGCTCCCGATGCAGCACGACGCCTCGCCGATCACCTTTCGCGGTCGCCCGGCGCGAACCAGGAAGCGATGCAATTCCTCCGTCAGGAAGGCGCGCGCATCGCCGAGCTCATCGGCCGCGGCCGCGCGTCCATGAATGCAGACGCGACGAAAGCGTTTCTGCTCATCGACGCGGCGGCGGGGTAGTCACCCAATGGAGGGCGGAGACGCGAGAGTTCGCGTCGAACCGATGTGCGCTTGCAGCGGAATGCGGCGTCCCCATATGCCACCGAGTGGATGGAGACGAGTATGTGGCGAGCGCTCAAGTTGGCGATTCTAGCGAGCGCGCTTTCGCTCGCTGCTTGCAGAGATGATCAGCGTGCTTCAGAAGTCTCAGCACCGACAAGTGCAAGCACTGAAGAAGGGCTCATCGAAGCCGCGGCCACGGATTTCCGAGTTCACGTCGCACCGAGCGGCGCAGATTTCAGAAACGTACACGTTGGCGTCATGCGAGGTGACAACGGCGTCACCAGAAGTCTGATCTGTGGCGAGTTTCGTGCGCCTGACCAAGAGTGGCAAACGTTCTCAACCATTCAAACCGAGCCTTACGAGTATTGGCTCGGCTCTGTCGCGGAGGCGCAGTGCACCGCGTCGGATACGACGTTGGATGCCGGCCGAGACTTATCGGGCGCACTGACGCAACACTATCTCTCGCCTGGTTAGCGGCGTGAGATGCGCGCTGGGTCCGCGCTCAACGCCGCAGCGGCGGCGTGTAGACGTGGAGCGTCACTAGGGGCTCGTCGCCGTCATTGCTAATCGCGTGCATCGTGTCGGCGCGGGTTAAGCTTACGGTGCCAACGCGCAGCGTGCGGGTCATGTGTTCGCGCTTGGCCGCGCCGGCTTCGCGATGACGATAGAGATTCTCCGTCGCTTCGCCGCCGACGATGCGCATGATGCAATCGGACGTACCGTGATCGTGCAGCGGGCTGCGCTGACCATTGAGCCAGGTTAACGCCAACACTTCGCAGCGCGCGTCGCGATAGAGCAATGTGCGGACATAGTTTGCGTCGTCTTGGTGAACGGCGTCGCCGAGCGCTTCAGTCGTGACCGGCAGTGTCTGCAGCGCGACCTCGATCGCGGCGAGGTCGATGTCGCCAGGCGCTTGCAGAAGCGCGATCAACGAGCCCACCACTTCGGGCGGATGGTCACGCAGATCACGATCCATCGGCAAAGCGAACCTTGCGCGCTTGTCATGAAGTGCGTGTTCGTCATGCGCCGCGTTGATGTGCATGGCTCGCCTATCCCTGATGAGGCTAACCGCAGATAGAACATTTGCGTTCCCCCGTTGGCGCATAGCCACGTCTGTCACACGCAAAGCTCGCGCAGATGAATACGTGTTTACCTTAACCGTGCCCGCAACGCGCACGTTGGCCTTTTCTTTGCTCCGAATTGGCGCACGCGCAGCGCGAGAAACGCACTCGCCTCGTTGGCATGCAGGTTGCAGCCGGCCCCGTTAACGCCCGTGGACTCATGGGCGCGCTTCGGGAGTTTGCTATGAATTTCAATAACCATGACGACGACGAACGAGATCCGTTCGAGTTGTTCGGCGACAACGCCGATGACTCGAATGAGTCTTCTTCGCTCGATGATTTCGAACCGAGTCCGTTTGATCGCCAAACGGTATCGACGCACGCGCACGAGCCGCAAACCATCCAACCGCAAGAACCGGTGAAGATGAAGACCGGCTTCTCGTGGGCTGGTTTTGCTGGCGGCTTGGCTGCACTGGCGTGGATCGCCGGCGCAATCGGCGG
>CAYZIJ010000029.1:0-30864 GCA_964478365.1 uncultured Terricaulis sp. | reverse complement strand
CTCCGGTCTCACTAAAACACCTAAACTCGGTGTCCGTAAAACCGGCAGCAGCTCAAAGCCCCGAGGCGTGACTCATCGATGGTGGGGCGCGCCGGAACTGGATCGTCGCGGTTTGCGAGGCCAGGTCCATCGTACAGGTGGCGAGCTGTCGGCTGAAAAGCAGGCGGCGTTCTACAACTCCTCGAACTCACACCGGGAAAAACGATTTGAAACGGGGCGCGTCTGACGCGCAGGCGTTGGTCGAAGAAGGCCGGCGCATTCGAGACTACCTCAGCGCGTCACGCGCGCCCCGCCTCCCACCTGAGGTTGGATCTGTGATGTCTGTGAGCGTGCTTGCCCTAAAGGTAATCGCGGGGCGCGACCACGTGTCATCGCCAATCGCACCCCAAAGCGACCACTTCATCTTGTGCGATTGTCCAAAAGCGCACCTAACGTCGCCGCATGAAGTGAGCGCTTGCTTGGCGGACGGCGCTCATGCGATGCGAAATGCGCATTACACATTCAAGGTTGTTGGATTTGCCCGCGAAGAAGAAGAAGGCCGTCACCGCCCGTAAGACAAGCGCTGTCGATACCTATATCGGCGAGCGCCTGCGCGAGCGCCGCCGCGAACTCGGCATGAGCCAAGGCGCCCTAGCGGAAGCGCTGAACATCAGCTTTCAGCAAGTGCAAAAATACGAGCAAGGCACAAACCGCGTCGCCGCGGCGACCCTGTTTCAGATCTGCACGCTGCTCAGCGTCGACGTCTCGTACTTCATGCCGGGGACGCAAAAAGGCGCGCAAGGCGCGACCGAACTCGCCGCCGTCGCGCACGCGATTGCGAAAGCGCCGGCGCCGCGCGGCCGCAAAGCGCCTGCTGCACGCGGTGCTAAGTCGAAAAAAGGTTGAAGCCGTAGCCTTCATCGTCAAGCAAACGCAGCACTGACAATTGCGCCACCGCTAAGCTGTCGTGCAGCTCGCGCTTGGTGAGACTGTCGTCGCCGTCAAGCGTATCGGCGCTGATCGACGCCGCCTCGATAAGGGCCTGGATCGCGCGCAATTTCGCGATGGTTTCAGCTTTTCGCGCGTCGTTCTTCATGCCCGCCATGACTCTAACCATATGATGTTCGTCCCCTTGCTCGCGCCCCGAGCGCGACGCGCCCGAGCCGCTGATCCATCTGTTTCGAAGTTCAAAACCGCCGTGCGCGCAAAGCACGCCTCGTCGATCACAATCCAATCCGCGCCCGCTTGCTCGATCGCAGTCGCCGCCGCATGCGCCAAAGGTGAGCGCGCATCGCCAATGACGCACAGGCTCTCGATTCTCGCGCCGATCGTCTCCGCATCGGCGCTGCTCAATGCCGATGGGTGTGCGAGTGCAAAGACTGGCTCATTCCAGAACGGCTCAAGGCCGGGCAGCGTGCCGCGCACTTGCTCGCGCGGACGCTGCAAGTAAGCGTGAAAGATCGGCAGCCCCGCCGCTCGAAAGCGCGCTAGCTCGCGCTCTGCGGACGCCAGCGCCTTCGTCAGTTCCACAAGGCCGTGACCAACGACGTGCTCGTGCCGCAGATTTAGGCAAAGCAGGCCTTGCGGGCGACGGCTCATAGCGTGCCGTCCGCATCAAAGGCGCCACGGATCGCGCGGTGCGTCGTATGTTTTACGATATACAGCCTCCCGCCCTCCTTTGCGGCGTAGTCCACACGCTCTAAGGTGCAGGAGGCTGAAGGATCGTGCTTGCGCGAAGGTTGGAATACGGCATTGCAAGAAACAACGCACCGCGACGAGCGCCCGAGTGCGCGCTTGAATTGGGATGACGTCCGCGTATTCGCGGCAGTCGCCGCTGTCGGCAGCATCAACAAAGCCGCGACAGATCTGCTTATAACAGCGGCGAGTGTGAGCCGTCACATTAAAGATCTGGAGACGCGCTTAGAGGTCCGCCTCTTCGATCGTAGCAAGACCGGCGTGACGCTTACCAGCGCCGGTTCTGATCTGCTCGACGCCGCACGCACGATGCAGCACGGGGCGGATAGCATCGAGAGTTTGGTGCGCGGCCGCGATCGCCGCGACGAAGGCGCTGTCACCGTTGCTGTGCCTGATGGCCTGGCTGCGCTCTGGATCGCGCCGCGCGTAAGCGATTTCTTGAGCCGCAATCCGCGCATTCAAGTGCTGATGGATTGCCGTTCCGGCCCGCTGCGCGAGACCGATATTCGCGCCGATATCACGATCGCCGCCGACGCCGGACAGGCCCAGATGGGCGATTTGACGGATTTGCTGGCGACCACCCACTACGTCTTCGTAGCGGCCGCCTCTTATCTTGAAACCTATGGCGTGCCGAAATCAGCGGGTGCGGCGGGCGAACACCGCGCGCTCAAGCAAACCGGCCAGATCTTTCAACGCGACACGTGGGGCAATCGCGCGCAGGCGGTCGAAGCGCTCGCGCATTTCTCGTTCGAGTCCAATTCAAGCCTCGCCGTCATGGCGGCTCTGCGTGGCGGCGCAGGCGTAGCGACCGTGCCGACTTATGTTCTTCCGGGTGCGCCGGAACTCCAGATCGTCGGTGGTGAAGCCAACGTCCCGATCAAGCTTTGGATCATCGTGCGAAAAGACGTGAAGGACGCCGCGCGCGTTCTGCGGGTCGCCGAATGGCTGCAGTCGATCTTCGATCCGAAGACAAACCCGTGGTTTCGCAGCGAATACGTGCCGCCTTCGGGCTTCGCCGCGTTCCTGGCGGAAGAGCCGCGCGCCAAACCACGACGCAGCTAAACGCGCAGCCCTGCGTTTCCGCAGGGCGTAGCGATTCAAACGCAGGTCTCAAAAGCGGAACGCAGCCCTGTGCTGCCGCATTCGTCGGCGGCTGCGCCTAGCGAGTAAGCTATGCGCACGCGATTGCGTGTCGGGCTGGCCGGCACGCTCGCTTTTCGACGCACCGCGCCGCTCAATGCGCGCTGGGAGTTTTGTTTGCCTTACGATCATGCCGCGCCGTTGCGCTTCTTGCCATCGCCTCAGCCGATGGCAATGCCAGAGCAACCTGCCTCACGCGTCGCGTTCCGCGCACGCGCGGGCGATGACGCTCGTATGCTCTGGCGGCGCGTTGCGTTGTTGGTTGGCACACTCGCGCTAACGGCGTTGGCTTGGTTCGCGCCGTTTGAGCTGTTCGCCGGCGACGGACTCTCGCCGCTCGAATGGGCGGGCCTCATTCTGTTCGGCCCGCTCTTCATCGGCATTGCTTGCTGGTTTTGCAGTTCGCTGGCCGGTTTTGTGCTGCTGGCGAGCAAGCGTCACGAAATGCTTGAGCTGAAGACGATCGTTCGTCCGGCCAAGCTGCCGCGCGTCGCGCTACTGGCGACGGTGCGCAATGAAGACGTGGCCGCCGTTTATGAGCGCTTGGCGCGGATGGACCGCGCTCTGGCGAGCCAAGACGCGAACGCCGCATTCGACTTCTTCGTCTTGAGCGACACCAACGACAGTGCGTGCGCATCGCGCGAGTGGGAGGCGGCGCAGCGCGCCTCATCGAGCGGCCGCAGCGCTTTCTATTATCGCCGCCGCACCGACAATCGCGGTCGCAAAGCGGGCAACATTTCTGATTGGGTGCGCAGCTTCGGCGGCGGCTACGAGTACATGATCGTGCTCGACGCCGACAGCTTGATGAGCGCGGAATTGCTGATCGGCCTCACCGGCGCGATGGAAGCGCGTCCCGATCTTGGTGTTCTACAAACGACGCCGATGGGCGTCAGCGGCGAGACGCTGTTTGCGCGCAATCTGCAATTCGGGATCCGCCTCTATGGCCGCGTGGCCACGGCGGGCGTCGCTTGGTGGAGCGGCAATGAAAGCCTTTATTGGGGCCACAACGCCATTCTGCGCACGCGCGCGTTCGCGGAAGCCGCTGGTTTGCCGCGTCTCGAAGGGCCGGCGCCGTTCGGCGGCGACATTTTAAGCCACGACGTCGTCGAGGGCTGGTTCATGCGTCGTGCCGGTTGGTCGGTCGCGATGGCGCCGATGCTGCACGGTTCGTACGAAGAATGCCCACCCACCATGGCGGACGAAGCGACGCGCGATCGCCGCTGGTGCCAAGGCAACTTCCAGCACTTGGCGCTGCTGCGTGCCGACGGTCTGCATTGGCTCGCCAAAGTTCAAATACTGATGGCGGCGATGGTCTATGCGGCGGGCCCGCTCTGGCTCGCCTTCATCGCGGTCGGCGTGAGCTTGCGCCTGGCGCAAGGCGCGCCGCCTCCGGGTGAGCCGTGGTTCGAAGGTGGCGCAGAGCGTCTGCTCGAACTGCACTGGAGCATCGTGCTCACAATCGTGATGCTGTTCGGACCGAAGGTTATGGGTGCGATATTGGCGCTTGCTGATGCGCGCGAACGCAAAGCCTTTGGCGGCGCGACCGCGATTGGCGCGGGCTTGCTCGCCGACTTCTTTATCTCGGCAGCGATGGCGCCGGTGCGGATGTTGTTCGCGTGCCGCGCCGTGTTCGAGACGCTTGCTGGCGTGGACACTGGCTGGCGCGCTCAACGCCGCAGCTTGAAAGAGACGAACTGGGACGACGCGTGGCGCACGCACCGCTGGCACGCAGGCGTCGGCCTTGCGACGCTGCTGATCACGGCGCCCTATTCGGAGTTGGTCATCTGGATGGCGCCGATCCTGATCGGCCTCGTCTTCAGCCCGATGATCGACATGATCATGTCGAGCGCCTTCGCTGGCGGCCTGGCGCGCCGGTTTGGCCTGTTCATCACGCCGGAAGAGAGCCAGAACCTAGCGCTCCTCGGCCAGGCGGGCCGGACCCAGGCGGAGCTGGACGCCGCTTGGGAAACCGAGGCGACGGCGGTTGCGCGGGTAGCCTGAAGCCGACCTGAACGCGAACGCCACGGCGTCGCACCGGGTGAACCCTTTTTTTCGCCATGCGTTTCGGCCACATGGAAGACATGTTGAGACGCACCGCCCTTCTGGGTTTGACCTCGCTGGCGCTTGCGCCATCCGCTTTGGCGCAGACCGCGCCCGTTGTGCTGGACGGCGCCGCGCGCGCCTCTGGCCTAGAGCGCGCCAATCGCACATTGAACAGCTTCACCCGCCTGCAAGCCCGCTTCATGCAAAGCTCGCCGGGCGGCGGGCGCGCGAGCGGGACCGTTTATATCCAGCGACCAGGGCGCATGCGGTTCGAATACGATCCGCCTGCGACGATGCTGATCGTCTCCGACGGCAACGTGGTGGCGCTGCGCGATACAGAATTGCGCACGACAGAACGCACGGCGCTGCGTTCAACGCCGCTCAACATCATTTTGGGTGCAAATGTTGATCTTGAGCGCAATGCGCGCGTGCTGCGCGTCTCGCAATCGGGGCCATGGCTGATGGTGACGGCGCGCGACCGCGGCGGCCAAACCGATGGTCAGATCATTCTTCAGTTCCACGGCGAGAGCGCTGAGCTACGCTCGTGGGATGTCATCGACGCCACCGGCGCCCGCACGCGCATCACACTTTCAGATGTGACGCAGCCGGGCAGTTTCGATCGCTCGTTGTTCCGTCTCGAAGATATGCTCGACCGCGATCGCTCTGGGCGACGGGGCTAAGCGCGGAAGGCAAAATCCGCACGCGCTGGCAAGACATTACACCGGCGTGCGTCTTGATTTTTTTGAGCCTGTGGCGTACATACAACGCGTAGCAGTCGTCGCAACATCCCCCTGGATAGCGTCGTCCCCCCGCTGACGAGTCCAGCGCGGCGATTGTGAAGCCGGATTTCCCCTTCCGGCGAGATGCGCCCCCTCAAAGGCGCCCTGAGAGGCCCGGTCGCGGACAGCGATCGGGCCTCCTTCATTTTCGACTCCGTAACATGCAGAAGGCAGCGATGAAGATCGCGACGTGGAACATCAATTCTGTGCGGCTGAGGATCGAGACGGTTTGCCGTTTCCTCGCTGACGCGAAGCCCGACGTTCTTTGTCTGCAGGAGATCAAATGCCGCGACGGCGAATTCCCGGCGAAGGCGTTCAAGGCGGCGGGCTATAACCACATCCACGTTGTCGGCCAGAAGGGCTGGCACGGCGTGGCGACCGTCTCGAAGCTGAAGCTTGAGCCCGTCGAAGCGCCGAAGATTTGTCCAAAGGGCGAGGCGCGTATCGCGGCGGTGAACATTGGCGGCATCGAAGTGCACAATCTTTATGTGCCGGCAGGCGCCGATGAACCGGAGATGACGAACCCGAAATTCGTCCACAAGCTCGACGTGCTCGATCGCATGAAGCGGCTCTACAAGAAGCGCAAAGGTGCGACACCGACTGTGCTCGTTGGCGATCTCAACGTGGCGCCCGGCGAGTTCGACGTGTGGAGCCATAAGCAGCTCTTGAATGTCGTCTCTCACACGCCGGGCGAGACCGATCGGTTGAATGCGGTGCGCGATCTGGGTGGGTTCATCGATCTGGCGCGGCTGCACCGGCCTGATCCGGAAAAGCTCTTCACCTGGTGGAGCTATCGCAGCCCTGACTGGACCAAGAACAATCGCGGCCGCCGCCTCGATCACATCTGGGCGACGTCGGACTTAGCTGTGACCTCACAAGCGGCCGCGTTCCACATTCATGTGCCTTGCCGGTCTTGGGAGCGGCCGAGCGACCATGTTCCCGTGGTAGCCGCCCTGAAACTCTAGCGCTTCATCGCAAGCGGTTTGTCGTCGGGCCTATGCGGCCTAGTATCTTCGCAACCAAATGAGCGGGGATGCCTCCATGACCTTTTCACGACGCGATTTTCTGGCCACCGGTGCTGCAGGTGCGGCCGTTCTCGGCGGCTGCGCTGCAACGCCGCTCGCGGGCAACGTTCCTGCTCTAGTCGAAGCCCCGGACGCTTCGACGCGCCTGACCGCAGTGCTCGATCGCGCTGTGGCGATGACGTTCCGCCGCGCGCCGGAGCTCTGCACCAGCCTCGGCATCACCGAAGAGCGCGCGGGCTATCGTTTTATCGACAAAGTCAGCGACCGCTCGAAAGCCGCGGGCCGCGAAGCGCGCGCGCTGCAACAGACGGCGCTCAACGAATTGCGCGCGATTGATCGCGCCAGCCTGCCGGCGCGCGATCAGGTGACGTACGACGTCGTAGGCACGGCGTGGGAAAACAACCTTGCCAACTCCGCCTTCGAAATCGGCGGCGGCGCGGGCTCACCCTATGCGGTGACGCAGCTTACGGGCGCATATCGCAACGGACCGGATTTCCTCGACCAGCAGCATCCACTGCGTACGCGCGATGAAGCGGATGCGTACTTGGTGCGCCTCACTGGCTTCGCGACGCAACTCGACCAGGAAACCGCGATCATCGCCGAAGACGCCGCCGCCGGCGTCATCCCACCGGACTTCGCCATCGATGGCGCGCTACGCTCGCTCGAAGGATTCTCCGCGCGCGCGCCGTCCGAGACAGCTTTGGTGCAAACTTTGGTCCGCCGCCTGCCCCAGGCGCAGGGCGTCTCGGAACCGGATCGCGCTTCCTACGTATCGCGCGCCGAAGCTTTGGTGCGCGATACGGTCTTCCCGGCCTATCGCCGTCAGATCGACGCGTTGCGCGCCATTCGTCCGCGCGCGGTGCATGATGCGGGCATCTGGCGCTTGCCGCGCGGTGCGGAAATGTACGCCGCCGCCCTGCAAAGCCGCACGACGACGACCATGTCGCCGCAGGAAATCCATGATGTCGGCCTGGAGCTTATCCGGCAATTCCACGGCGAGATGGACGGCATTCTGCGGGCCGAGGGCCTAACGCGCGGCAGCGTCGCCGAGCGCGTGCGTGAAATTTCGCGCCGACCCGACCAGCTATATCCAAACACCGATGCAGGCCGTGAGCAGATCCTCGCCGACCTCAACACGCAGACGCGTCACATCGAGTCACTGATGCCGCAGGCGTTCAACACGCTCGCGCAAGCGCAGCTTGAAATCCGCCGCGTGCCGCCAGCGATCGAAGCGGGTGCGCCTGGCGGTTACTACCAACGCGCAGCGCTCGATGGCTCACGCCCCGGCGCCTATTACATCAATTTGCGCGACACATCGGAATGGCCGAAGTTCTCGCTGCCGACGCTCAACTATCACGAAGGCGTGCCAGGCCATCACTGGCAGATATCGATCCAGCAAGAGTCGGGCTCGATCCCGTTCATTCGTAGCGCCATGCTCGGCTTCTCGGCATTCAGCGAAGGCTGGGGTCTCTACGCGGAACAGCTCTCCGACGAACTTGGCGTCTACGCCAATGATCGTCTCGGCCGCTTGGGCTATCTGCAATCGGCGACCTTCCGCGCCTCGCGCCTCGTCGTCGACACTGGCATGCACCACCTGCGCTGGAGCCGCGAACAAGCCATCGCATCGATGGTGGAAGCGACCGGCGATCAAGAAAGCTCCGTCACTACCGAGATCGAGCGTTACTGTGTGTGGCCGGGCCAAGCCTGCAGCTACATGGTCGGCCGCCAAGCCATCAACCGGATGCGAGACGCGTCGCGCTCGGCTTTGGGCGCGCGGTTCAACCTGAAGGGCTTCCACGACACGATGCTCGCCAACGGCGCGGTGCCGCTTAGCGTGCTGGAGCGCATCATGTCCGACTGGGCGGCGACCCAGCGGGCCTGACAGGGGCAGGCCGACCGCGGATTTCCCTCCACGGCGGCAGTTCTGCCCTGCAAAAGCGATTGCTACCGGTGGCAATTGCAGACTCACAGTGGCCCGAAGAAGCCGTTTGACATAGACGCACTGTCACACATTTTGGCCGCTTCAAAACGAGCGCCGCGCACGACCAATCCGTGGCGCCTGGAGGGATTCTGTTGACCGAGATCGTTGGCCTTCACCCGGCGCCGACCAAGCACAAGAAACTGGTTCAGTGGGTGGAATCCATTGCAGCCCTGGCAAAGCCAGATCGCGTCTATTGGTGCGATGGTTCGGAAGAGGAATGGGAGCGCCTGACCCAAGAACTCGTCGCGGCCGGCACGCTGAAGCGTTTGAATCCGGCGAAGCGTCCGAACAGCTTTTACGCCGCCTCCGATCCGAAGGACGTAGCGCGCGTTGAGAGCCGCACGTTCATTTGCTCGCAAGACAAAGAAGACGCCGGCCCGACCAATAATTGGGTCGAGGCGTCTGAAATGCGCACCAAGCTCGACGGCCTGTTCGATGGCTGCATGCGTGGGCGCACGATGTATGTCGTGCCGTTCTGCATGGGCCCGTTGGGTTCAAAGATTTCGCAGCTCGGCGTTGAGATCACGGATAGCGGTTACGTCGCTGCGTCGATGCGCATCATGACGCGCATGGGCAAAGGCGCGCTGGAAGAACTGGGCGAAGACGGCTTCTTCGTGCCCGCCATTCACACGCTCGGCGCACCACTCGCCGCTGGCGCCAAGGACGTGCCGTGGCCGTGCAATGACGAGAAGTGGATCGTCCATTTCCCTGAGACGCGCGAAATCTGGTCTTACGGCTCCGGTTACGGCGGCAACGCGCTGCTCGGTAAGAAGTGCTTTGCGCTCCGTATCGCTTCGGTCATGGCGCGCGATGAGGGTTGGCTCGCCGAGCACATGCTCATCCTGAAGCTCACCAACCCGAAGGGCGAGTACAAGTATATTGCGGCGGCCTTCCCGTCGGCGTGCGGCAAGACCAATCTGGCCATGCTGCAGCCGACGATTCCTGGCTGGAATGCCGAGACGATCGGCGACGACATTTGCTGGATGCGCTTCGGCGACGACGGCAAGCTCTACGCCATCAATCCTGAAGCTGGCTTCTTCGGCGTGGCGCCGGGCACCGGTTCGAAGACCAACAAGTCGGCGCTCGATACGCTGCACTCGAACACGGTCTTCACCAATGTCGCGCTCACCGCCGATGGCGACGTCTGGTGGGAAGGTCTCTCGAAGGACCCGCCGGCTGGCCTGACCGATTGGCAGGGCAACGCATGGCTCGCGGATTCGAAATTCCCGGCCGCGCATCCGAACTCACGTTTCGCCGTGCCCGCCGGCCAATGCCCGGTAATCGCGCCGGAGTGGGAAGATCCGAAAGGCGTGCCGATCGACGCGATCCTGTTTGGCGGCCGTCGCGCCAGTGCAGTGCCGTTGGTGACGGAAGCGTTTGACTGGGCACACGGCGTTTTCCTCGCGTCGAATGTCGCGTCGGAAGGCACAGCGGCGGCGGAGAATAAGGTCGGCGAACTGCGCCGCGACCCGTTCGCGATGCTGCCCTTCTGCGGCTATCACATGGGCGATTACTTCAATCACTGGCTCAAGATCGGTGAGCGCCCCGGCGCTGCGCTGCCGAAGATCTTCTTCGTCAACTGGTTCCGCAAAGACCAAGACGGCAAGTTCATCTGGCCGGGCTTCGGCGACAACGCCCGCGTGCTGAAGTGGGTGGCCGAGCGTCTCGACGGTGAAGCTGAAGCGAACGAAACCGCGATCGGCTACGTACCGGCGCAAGGTTCGCTCGACATTAGCGGCCTCACCATCAGCGATGAAGCCATGAACACGCTGACCA
Organism: uncultured Terricaulis sp.; assembly: GCA_964478365.1. GTDB lineage: Bacteria > Pseudomonadota > Alphaproteobacteria > Caulobacterales > Aquidulcibacteraceae > Vitreimonas. The sequence goes on along the minus strand of CAYZIJ010000029.1, from coordinate 20,446 downwards.
GCGTCGATCTCGACGTCTGGGCGGAAGAAGCCGATCTCATCCCCGGCCACTATGAGAAGTTCGGCGAACGCTTGCCGCAACAGCTCTGGGATGAATACGCAGCATTAGTTGATCGCCTAGGTGCGGCCCGTTCGGGCAAGCCGATGCGCGCTGCTGCTGCACGCAGCGCTGCTGCGCCCCGCGTCGTCGCCGGCAAAGAAGCGACCGCGGACTAAAACTAAAAACAGGGACGAAACGCCAGAAGCGCGGGCCCAGAGGCCCGCGCTTCTTCGTTGCGCAAAGGCCTGCGCGTTAACCAATTGTGATTCTGGCGCCACAGTTCATTCGCGACCCGCACTAAAATTTGCGCGCATCCCGGTACCGCGGCTCTGTGGAAAGGTCTTGTTTACCACCTGAGCGCTTATTGCCCCTCAGAGCGCGAGGATAACGCCGCGCCGGACAACAAACCTCAGGGGACTTACCTCATGAAAAAGATTTTGGTTGGCGCCGCTGCTGCGGCCGCCCTCATCGCGCCGGGCGTTGCTTCTGCCGACACCAGCGGCGCCATCGATTACACGTACGAGAGCACTGATTACGACAACGGTGATGGTTTCGACGCGTACAGCCTCGGCGGCGCGATCGTGACGGACGTCTCGAACGGCCTGCGTCTGCAAGCAGACGGCCGCACCACGCTGCAAGAGTGGAACTCAGACGGCTATAGCCACGGCTACGCTGCCGCTCACCTTTCGGGCGACCTCGGCGGCTTCAACGTCGGCGGCTTCGCCGGCATGCTGAACTATTACGGCGACGGCGGCTCGGTGTTCGGCATCGAAGCGCGCCGCGGCATCGGCAACTTCTCAGTCGACGGCTCGATCGCGTTCTCCGATTTCGGCGACAACAACTACGACGGCAGCCACTACAATATCGGTGGCTCTTACTTCTTCATGCCGAACTTCGCGATCAACGCGGACTACTCCGTTGACGACATCGACTCCGGCGCGGGCTACGATCTCGACGGTTGGTCGCTGGGCGCCGCGTACCAGTTCTCCAACAACATCGAAGTGTTCGGCAACTGGACGAACACCAATTACGAGTACAACGGCAGCGACTATAACGAGACCGACGCGCTGCAACTCGGCGTGCGCCTAAACATCAACGGCGGCTCGCTGCAAGACAACGCCAATGGCGGTCTGTGGAACTCGGCACGCGAGATCTCGGACACGTTCCTCCGCTGGTAAAAACTGCTTCCACTTCGGTGGATCGCGCGAACGCCCTGGCTACGGCCGGGGCGTTTTGCGTTTCAGACGCCGCGCTTGGCGCCAAAGAGTTCGATGTGTAGGCGCGGCGTGAAGTTAAAGCCGTGCGTTAGGATGGCTGGGGTCAGCACGCGGGCGCGCGCGTTGAGTACGTCAGCCTCAGTGCCTTCCGGCATGATGTAAACGCGGGACGCGGCGATGGCATGAGCGACGGCGATCTCAGCGGCGGCAGTGACGTCTTCGACGCTGCGCGCCACAAACTTAAACATCGCGCCGGGACAAGCCGCGAACGCTGCAAGGGCTTCGGGCTTCAGCGCTAGTTCTGCGTCATTTCCCGAATGGGCGAGCTTCGGGGAAACCACAAAGAGATCGACGCGTGCCACAAGCGCCGCCGGTGGAACGATCGAACCATTGGTCTCGATCTCAATCTGCGCCGCCGGCGCTGCGGCCTTGAGCGCGTCGATCAAATCAGGCAACACGGCGCGCTGCATCAGCGGCTCGCCGCCGGTGATGACGAAGCCTTCGCTGGCGAACGTGGAGGCAAGCGCCGCGACGTCCGCGACGCTTAGCTTGATCGCCTCCGCTTCACGTTCGAATTTCTGTTCGCGCTCGTGCTCGAACGGCGTATCGCGCCAATTCCACGTGTAGGCAGTGTCGCACCAGACGCAGTGCAGATTGCAGCCAGAGAGACGAATGAAGGTGCGAATGCGCCCAACGTTTGGACCTTCGCCTTGGATAGAGCGGAAGATCTCGGGCGCGCCCTGATCGTCGCGAGCCAGGACGATGTACATGACGGCCTAGACCTGCAGCCGGTAGCCGCCGGTTTCCGTGATCAAGAGCTTCGGGCTTTGCGCGTCGGGCTCAATCTTTTGTCGCAGACGATAGATGTGCGTCTCGAGCGTGTGCGTGGTGACGTTGGCGTTGTAGCCCCAGACTTCGCGTAAAAGCTCCTCGCGCCCCACCGGCTTTTCGCCAGAGCGATAGAGGTAGCGCAGGATCGACGTTTCCTTGTCCGTCAGCCGCACCTTCTTCTGCGCAGCGTCTACCAGCACGCGCATCGACGGACGAAACTCGTACGGGCCGATGCGATAAACCGCGTCTTCGCTCGCCTCATGGCTACGCAGATGCGCGCGGATGCGTGCGAGCAGCACTGAGAATTTGAACGGCTTCAGCACGTAATCATTGGCGCCGGCGTCGAGACCGGCAACTTGGTGCTCTTCTTCTTGCGCCTGGCCGGTCAGCATGATGATCGGCGCCTTGACGCCCTGATCGCGCAGCTTCCGGCAGGCGTCGAAGCCGTCCATGTCGGGCAGACTCACATCGAGCACGATCGCGGCAGGCTTGGCCCGCTCGGCGGCCTCTAAGCCCTCGGCCGCGCTCGAAGCGCCGACACCGGCATAACCCGGCTCGATATCGAACTGCTCGACCAACGCCTGACGCAGGTCGCTGTCGTCATCGATAATGAGAATGGTTGTGTCGCGGGTCATACTGTTGCGGAGGCTAGCGTATCACGAATGTTCTTGTCCTCTCACAGGTTTGCAATCGGAAGGTTAGGAGCGGGCGCCGAACAGCGCCGAACCGACCCGGACCTGCGTCGCGCCGAAACGAATCGCAGTCTCGAAATCGTCGCTCATACCCATACTGAGTTGGCTCAGCCCGTTACGGGCCGCGATCTTCGCCAGAAGGGCGAAATGCATCGCCGGACTTCCGTCCACCGGCGGAATGCACATCAAGCCACGAACCGGCAGGCCAAACTCAGCGCGAGCAGCCTTGATGAAGGCGTCGGCTTCGGCCGGAATGATCCCCGCCTTCTGAGGCTCCTCGCCGGTGTTTACCTGGATCAGGACTTCAGGCGCACGACCAAGCTTCTGAACCGCGTCTGCCAAAGCGGCGGCGAGCTTCGGTCGATCGAGCGTGTCGATAGCGTCGAACAACGCGACGGCGTCTCCGGCTTTGTTGGATTGTAGCGGGCCGATCAGGCGAAGGCTTAGATCGGCGAACGCCGGTCGGCGTGAGGCCCAACGCGCCTGCGCTTCCTGCACGCGGTTCTCGCCAAACACGCGCTGACCAGCGGCGGTGGCTGCGTCGATGCGTTCATCGGGTTGAAGCTTGGAAACGGCGATCAGCGTCACCGCAGCGGCATCGCGACCATCGGTCTTGGCCGCAGCGGCGATGCGCGCGAGAATGTCGGCGCGGCGTGCTGTAACGTCGGGTGCGAGTTGGCTCATGAGGTCCATGCAAGTGCTAACGGCGCGCGCGGCCCAGCTCAACCGCGCTGCCGGTGCGCCGCCGATTCCGAGCTTGTTTTTCTTCACCGATCCAGTGCGCACGCCAGATCCGTGCGCTGTGGCCCGCCAATTGCCGCGTGGCGCGTGTGTGGTCTATCGCCATTTTGGCGCGCCCGAGCGCGCGCGCATTGCCCGCCGTCTGGCCGCGATCGCGCGCTCATTTGGGTTAAAACTATTGATCGCAGGCGATCCAGAGTTGGCGCTGCGCGTCGGCGCGGACGGCGTCCATTGGCCGGAAAATCGCTTGGCGCCGCGCGGTGGCGAGCGACTGATGACAGCTGCAGCGCACTCACCTGCTGCGGTCGCGCGTGCGAGCGCCGCTGGCGCGGATGCGTGTGTGCTTTCTCCGGTCTTCCCGACACAGAGTGCTTCACGGCGCGCGCCGCTCGGCCTGTTTCACGCGAGTCAGATCGCGCGCTCGTCGCAAATTCCAGTGATTGCGCTTGGCGGCATCAGCGCCAAACACGCGTCATTGCTCGCTGGGCGAGGCTTTGCAGGATTAGCGGCTGTGGATGCATTATCCGCTTAGAAGCGGAACGCGGACTCGATACGAACGCCGGCGCGCGGCTCAGAATCGCGATCTACCGGCGCGACCGTGATCGGGCGCTCAGGGCTCTCGACGCTGACTTCGCCGCCGACGCGCACGCGCGGCGTGAATTGATAATAGGCGCCCACCGACGTTTGATCGCCGCGGCTAACTTCAGCCAAACGATCAACAGTCTGAGCTTCGCGGACATCGACCGTCACGCCCCAGCGCTGGTTCAGCGTCCAGGAAGGCGTCAAAGCCTGGTCATTCTCGCTTTCGCCGGTGATAGACTCAGTCACGCCGCCGGACGTCGTGAAGCGCTGGTACCAGGGCACCGCATCGGAACTGCCGGCGCTTACGCCTGGGGCGGCGACACTTGGTGCGTGGTGGTCCTGAGCATGCGCAACGCCGGCCGTCGCCAAAACGGCGGCTCCCGCGATCACCCATGCAGACGGCTTAAACACCTAAATATCCCCTCGGCCTCGAAACGTACTCGACTAACATAGCCCAACGCAGATTGATCCGCAGTGAACTTTAGGACACAGGCCATGCGAATATTTCGTCAAAAACGTGGCAGAAGAGCCCAAGTTCCTTTCGGCTCTCCAAGGAAGCGAGCCCGCGCCACAACATCGCCGGGTTCGCAGTGGACCCCTGGCCCTGCCCAGCGCCCATGTTATAGGAGCGGGCGCGCGGGCTTCGGGGATCGAGCCGGCGGGGATTAGCGGAGGAAGTTCGTATGATTCAGGCTGGGCTCTTGCGGGGCGCACTTTTTATGGTCGCCGCCCTGGCGTTGGCCGCCTGTTCGGCATTCCGCGGTGACGATTCCGGCGCGTCGCGCGCCGACGATAACCAAAGCGCTGGCATTCCGTTCTTCGGCGGTGGCGGCAGTGGCGGAAGCGGTTCGGAAGCCGGCATCGGGGTGAACTCGTACTTGTGGCGCGCTTCGCTCGACACGCTGAACTTCATGCCGCTGGCTTCGGCCGATCCGTTTGGCGGCGTCATCATCACTGATTGGTACTCGGACGCTGCCGCGCCAAACGAGCGCTTCAAAGCGACCGTCTACATTCTCGACACGCGCCTGCGCGCCGATGCGCTCAACGTCTCGATCTTCCGCCAAACCAACACCAGTGGTCAGTGGGCGGACGCTGCTGTCGATCCCGACACGGAAGTGCAGATCGAGAACGCGATCCTTACGCGCGCGCGTCAGCTTCGGCTGAGCTCAGTCGGCGGGAACTAGACAGGCGGGGCGTTTGCCGCCACTCAAGCGCCCCTAAGAGGGCGTTGGAATGTCGTCGCGTTACAATCATCGAGAAGTCGAGCCGAAATGGCGCGCGCGTTGGGCTGCGTCCGCGATCGATCGCGCGCTTTCGGCTGAAGAAGCGGCAGGCAAACCGAAAGCCTACATCCTCGAGATGTTCCCCTATCCGTCGGGGCGCATTCACGTCGGGCACTCGCGCAACTACACGATGGGCGATGTGATCGCGCGCTTCCGGCGCTCGAACGGCTACAACGTGCTGCATCCGATGGGTTGGGATGCGTTCGGCCTGCCGGCGGAAAACGCCGCGATTGAACGCAACATCCATCCGAAGGGTTGGACCTACGACAATATCGACGCGATGCGCGGCCAGCTGCAATTGCTTGGCTTGGCGATCGATTGGTCGCGCGAATTGGCGACCTGCGATCCGGCTTACTACAAGCACCAGCAAGCGATGTTCTTGGCCTTCTGGAAGAAGGGCCTCGTCTATCGCAAGAAGCAGAAAGTGAACTGGGACCCGGTCGACAACACCGTGCTCGCCAACGAGCAGGTGGTGGACGGCAAAGGTTGGCGCTCAGGCGCACCGGTCGAGACGCGCGAGCTTGAACAGTGGATGTTCAAGGTCACCGCCTACGCGGAAGATTTGCTGAGCGCGATCGGCGGCTTGGACAAGTGGCCGGACAAAGTGCGGCTGATGCAGTCGAACTGGATCGGCAAAAGCCAAGGCGCGAAAATCTGGTGGGACATCGCCCACGCGCCTGAATATCTGCACAAGTCCGATGGCGAACGCTCACATGCGCGCGATCCGATCGAAGTCTACACGACGCGTCCCGACACCCTGTTCGGCGCAAGCTTCATCGCGCTGGCGCCCGATCATCCGCTGACCAAGGCGGTGGCGATTGAGAACGCCGACGTCGCTGAGTTCATCACGCGCGCGCAAGCTCTGGGCACCAGCGAGGCCGACATCGAGAAGGCCGAAAAGTTCGGCGTCGACACCGGTTTGCGTGTGAAACACCCGTTCGATCCGAGCTGGGAATTGCCGGTTTGGGCGGCAAATTTCGTGCTTTCGACCTATGGCACAGGCGCCATTTTCGGCTCCCCTGCCGGCGATCAACGCGACTTGGACTTCGCCAACAAATACAAATTGCCGTTCAAGCCCGTGGTGCTGCCGCCGGGCGCGGACGCGGCGACCTACGCTATCGACAAAGATGCGTTCACCGACGACGGCACGCTCTACAATTCGCACTTCCTCGACGGCCTCGGTACGCGCGACGCGATCAAGCGCGCGATCGACGAGCTGGTAAAAATCGGCAAGGGCGAAGCTACAACGCAATGGCGTCTGCGCGATTGGGGTGTTTCACGTCAGCGCTATTGGGGTTGCCCTATTCCGGCGATCCATTGCGCCACGTGCGGCGCGGTGCCGGCGCCGGTCGAGAGCCTGCCGATCGCGCTGCCGGAAGATGTGACGTTCGACAAAGACAAGCCGGGCAATCCGCTTGATCGTCACCCGACATGGAAGAACGTGAAGTGCCCGCAGTGCAGCGCTGACGCGCAACGTGAAACCGACACGCTCGACACATTCGTGGATTCGAGCTGGTATTTCGCGCGTTTCACGGACCCGAACAACGAAAGCGCGCCGTTCGATAAGAAGGCGGCGAGCTATTGGCTGCCCGTCGATCAATATGTCGGCGGCGTCGAGCATGCGGTGTTGCACTTGCTCTATGCGCGCTTCTTCACGCGTGCGATGCGCGATTGCGGCTTCCTCGATGGCCCCGCGAATGGCGAGCCGTTCAAGAGCTTGTTCACGCAAGGCATGGTGGTTCACGAGACTTACAGTCGGCCGCACGAACTACTCACCGATAGTGATGTCGAGAAGATCGATAGTGTCTTCTTTTCGAAGAAAACCGGCTGGGCGGTCGCAGGCCCGTTCAACAGCACGCAACCAGGCATTCCAGGAGCTCTGCCTCTTGGCGTGAACCACTACATTAACGTCGCAAGATACTATCTCCCTGAGGAGACTGAATTGCGCGACGGCAAGCGTTACGAGATTGGCACAAATAACGAGATCGAAGTCGGCGACATTGAGAAGATGTCGAAGTCGAAGAAGAACGTCGTCGATCTCGACGCGTTCGTCACCGATTACGGCGCCGATGTCGCGCGCTGGTTCGTGCTGTCGGACTCCCCGCCTGAGCGTGATGTCGAGTGGACCGCATCCGGCGTGAAGGGCTCGTGGAATTTCGTGCAGCGTGTTTGGACGTTGGCGAGCGCCGGCGACATGCCCTCACCCACCGATGCGCCGCCGAAAACGGTAATGCTGGGTGAAGCGCTGGCGCTGCGCCAACTCGCGCACCGCGCCATTCAGAGTGTCTCGGACGACATCGAGAACTTCCGCTTTAACGTCGCGGTGGCGCGTTGCTACGAGCTGGTCAACGGCATCGCCAAGCTGAAGGGTGACGATGAAGCCAGCCGTTGGGTGCGTGGCGAGGCGTTGCGCATCCTGGCGCAGCTGATCTCGCCATTCATGCCGCACCTGGCCGAGGAATGCTGGCAGACGCTGGGCGGGACCGGCTTTGTCGCAACCGCGCCATGGCCTGTGGCCGATCCGCAACTGGCGGCGCGGACGACCGTAACGCTCCCGATTCAGGTGAACGGGAAGAAACGTGCGGAGATCGAGGCCCCCAAGGGCGCGCCCGAAGCGGATGTGCGCGCACTGGCGCTGCAACACCCCCAAGTAGTGCAATTCCTTGAGGGACAGACTGTCGTCAAGGTGATTGTGGTCCCCGACAGGATCGTCAATATCGTCGCGAACTGAGGATCGTCCGATGCGCCTACTGCTCGCCAGCCTGACCCTGCTGCTCGCCGCTTGCGGATTCCAGCCGATGTACGCGCAGCCCGGCGGGCAAAACGCGATCGGGCCGGTGACGCTGACCCAGATCGACGGCATGGCCGGGCATGTTCTGCGGGCCGAGCTCGACCGCATCCTGCAAGTCGAGAATGACGGCTCGCCACCTGCCCTGCTCGAAATCACGCTGACCGAACAAGTCACGCCGCTCGGCATCCGCGTCGACGAATCCGCGACGCGTTCGGAGCTGCGCTTGATCGCCAATTACGTGCTGACGCCGCCGAGCGGCGGCCGCGTGATGCGCGGATCGGTGCTGACGGTGGTGAACTACGACATCCCGACTGCGGCGTTCGGCGAGATCTCCGCGCAAGACGACGCGCGAGAGCGCGCCGCCGAGACGATGGCGCAACGCTTCCGCGCTGAACTCGCACTGCGCATGGCGCAAGCGCGCGAAGGCTAGAATGAAAATTCAGGGCGCCTCGATCCGGCGCTTTCTCGACAAGCCGGATAAAGCCGTCCGCGCTGTCCTCCTTTACGGTCCGAACGAGAGCTTCGTGCACGAAGCGGCGCAGGCGCTTGCGGCGTGGGCGGTGGGCAAGTCCGACGATCCGTATGCGGTGACCAAGCTCGGCGAAGACGAGATCAAGAAGGACAGTGCGCGGCTTGCCGACGCGATGTCAGCTCAATCGCTGCTCGGCGGGCCGACGGTGGTGTGGGCGCGTATCTCGGGCAAAGGCGCGGATGGCGCCATCGAGCATGAGCTCGCGGCGATCGAACGCGACGAGCCTGGCGGGTATCTGATCATCGAAGCAGGCGATCTCGGCTCTACCGCAGCGCTTGTGAAACAGTTCACGGCGGCGAAAAACGGCGCTGTCATTGCGTTTTATGAAGAGACCGAAGCTGAGCGGGCGCAGTATGCGCGATCGCTGGCGAAAGATCTCGGGCTCAAGTTTGGTCACGGCGCAGAAGATACATTCCTCGCCGCCCTGCCCTCCGATCGCGGCATGGCGCGCCAGGAGATCGAGAAGCTTGCGCTCTACGCGCACAATCTCGGACGACCAATCTCGGCTGACGACATCGACGCCCTGATGGCGGGCGAAGCCGAGAGCGCGCTCGATGCAGCGAGCTTGGCGGCGGCGCAGGGCAAGGTCGCGCAGGCGGTTGAAGCACTGGCCCGGATCGATGGGCTCTCCGGCGTCTCGGCGATACGCGCCCTTCTCCGGCGCCTGCATCAATTGCGCGAGGCGCGCACATTGATCGATGGCGGCGCGAGCCCGAGCGATGCGGTATCGCGGTTGCGCCCGCCCGTGTTCTGGAAAGAGCGCGACGCGGTTGCAGCACAAGCGCGGCTTTGGACGGCGAAGAAACTCAACGCGGCCTATGATGTGCTCTGGTCCGCGGAGCTGCGCAGCAAAACCGCCGGCGCACCGCAGGAACTCATTGCTGCAGATGCGTATCGCGGCGTCGCCAAGCTGGTGGGCGGCTAGCCCCTTTCCGCTTTCTGTTGCTCTCTCCGCCGCCGACCGTTAGCGAACGGGGCAGAGAGGTTCCTGAATGGACACGACCAAGAGCGGCGGCATTCCCCTTTGGCTGCTGATGCTGATCGGCTTCGCCATCGGGCTGAGCATCGGCATCTACGTCAATCAGACCATCATCGCGCCGCACTTGGCCAATCCCGAAACGGTGATGGTTGGGCAGGCCGCTCAAGTCGATTGGATCATCGCCAACATTACCGGACCGATCGGGCAGATATTCCTCGGCCTGCTCTTCATGCTGATGCTGCCCCTGCTCTTCAGCGCCATCGTCGTTGGCGTTTCGGAAATGGGCGATCTGACCGCACTCGGCCGCGTCGGCTGGAAGACGCTTCTCATTACAGTGGTGATCTCGTCGATCGCGGTGCTGATCGGCCTCGCCGCCGTGAATATCCTTCAGCCTGGCGCCGGCATCGATCCCGAACTCGCGCAACGGCTGCTCGAACAAAACGCCGATGCGGCGCAGGGCATCGTTCAGAACGCGCCGGAGAATGTGAACTTCGGCCAGTTCTTCCTTGAGCTCGTGCCGCGCAATGTCGTGAAGGCCGCGGCCGATATGCAAGTGCTGCCGTTGATGGTGTTCGCCGTCTTCTTCGGCATCGGCCTGGTCATGGTGAAATCGAAGGCCAGCGACCAGCTGCAGCTCGTCATCAACGGCTTGTTCGAAGTGATGATGAAGCTCTTGAACCTCGTCATCAAAACCGCGCCGATCGCCATCGCCTGCCTGATGTTCAATCTGGCCGCGATGTTTGGCTGGGATTTGCTGGCGGCATTGGGACGTTTCACGGGCGTCGCCATCGGCGCGATGGCCCTGCACATGTTCGTCGTCTATCCGATCTTCGTCTTGCTGTTTGGCGGCAAGAACCCGCTCGCCTTCTTCAGCCAGATCCGCGACCCGATGGTGGTGGCGTTCTCGACCGCGTCATCCAACGCCACCCTGCCCGTCTCGCTGCGCGCCGCTGAAACTGAACTCAAGCTGCCGCGCAAGATTTCGCGCTTCGTGCTAACCGTCGGCGCCACCGCCAACCAGAACGGCACGGCGCTGTTCGAAGGCGTGACGGTGCTCTTCCTGGCGCAGTTCTTCGGCATCGCGCTCTCACTCGATCAACAGCTCATCGTCATGCTTGTCTGCATCCTCGGCGGCGTCGGCACGGCCGGTGTGCCGGGCGGCTCGCTACCGGTGATCGCGATGATCCTGGCCATGGTTGGCATTCCGCCGGAAGGCATCGGCCTCATCCTCGGCGTCGACCGCATCCTCGACATGTGCCGCACCACGCTCAACGTGACGGGCGATCTGGTCGTGGCGCAGGTGGTGTCACGCGGGGAGAGTGATCCGGTGGAAAGTCCGCGTTTGGAGCCGGAGGCGCCGCCGGCGGGGTAACATGATCGCCATTTTCGCTGGCATAGCCGGGATCAGCTTCGGCCTGTTTTGCCTCTGGTCGGCGCACCCGTCACGCAGCGAGGGCTCACGGGCGCTTTCGATCCTTGGGGGCTGGTTCTTCTTATTGGTCGGCGTTTACGCGCTTTGGACGGTTTGGTCGGACGCACTAGGGGCGGCGCGAGCTTTCGTCCACGGCACATAATTGGTTTTTATACGGTTATTATGCCGATTTGACCAAACAATCTTATAATCTCCGATATCGCCCCTGTGCCCGTCGTCACATCGCCCTGCCCTGCCTCTAGGTAGGTTTGCTCATCGAAGCGATGCCGCTTCGGGGAGCAACCGAGATGATCAAGTTTTCCAGCCTCTTCCTCGCCGCCGCATTGTTCGCGCCCGCCGCTTTCGCCGCTTTGAACCAAGCCGCGCAAATCGTCGGCTGAGGAGAGAGCCATGATAAAGTTCTTCAGCCTGATCGCCGCCTGCGCCGTGTTCGCACCGATGGCGATGAGCGTGATGAGCCAAGCTGCCCAAATCGTCGCCTAATCGCCTCGCAAGCAACGACGACTAAGCAGTTTCGAAGAGAAGGGCGTCGCGGGTAGCTCCCCCCGCGGCGCCCTTCATCTTTTTAGAGCGCGCGCTTAGCGCGAATGAGCGCTTCGGCGCCGCGATCCAGCGTCTCATCGCGCTTGGCGAAGCAGAGGCGGACGAGCGGCGGCGCACCTGAATTCGCGTAGAAGGCAGAGACCGGAATGGTCGCAACGCCGTGTTCGATGGCGTGCTTGGCAAAGGCTTCGTCGCTCATCGCGATGCCAGAGGCGGCGAGATCGATGCTGACGAAGTAAGCGCCCTTCGCCGGCAATAGCACGAACCCCTCCCCTTCAAGCGTGCGCACCAGCCGATCGCGCGAACGCTGAAAGCCTGCGCGCATCTCATCGAAGTAAGAGCGCTCCTTGCCAAGCGCATACGCGACGGCGCGTTGCAGATTGGGCGGTGTGGTGAAGGTGAGGAATTGGTGCGCTTTGGCGAAGACCTCGATCAGCGCAGGCGCGCCGCAGGCGAAGCCGACCTTCCATCCGGTTAGCGAAAACATCTTCCCGGCCGAGCCGATCTTCAAAGTGCGATCGCGCAGGATTTCAAGCATTGATGTGTGCGCGACGCCGTCGAACAGCACATGCTCCCAAACCTCGTCGCTGACGACGATGGCATCGTGAGTACGACACAGTTCGGCGAGCAATGTCAGCTCTCCACGGCTCATCACCGAGGCGCACGGATTATGCGGCGTGTTGATGACGACGACGCGGGTCTTGTCGCTGAACGCAGCGGCGAGTGTTTCACGTTCTAAGCGCCAGTGCGGCGGATGAAAACGCACCACGCGCGGCACGCCGCCGGCGCGGCGCACCATCGGCAGATACGCATCATACATCGGCTCAAAGAGGATGACCTCGTCGCCAGCCTCGATGAAAGCGAGCAAAGCGGCGGCGATGGCTTCGGTAGCGCCGGAGGTGATTGTGATCTCGCTCTGCCAATTGAGATCGATGGACTGATGTTCGCGATAGTGCGCGGCCACCGCTTGGTGAAGCTCAGGCAAGCCGCGCGATGGCGGGTATTGGTTCGGGCCGTCGAGCGTAGCTTTCGCTGCGGCTTCGAGAATATCGCGCGGGCCGTCTTCCTCGGGGAAGCCTTGGCCCAAATTCACCGCGCCCTTCTCCGCCGCTAGTCGCGACATAGTCTCGAAAATCGTGGTGCCGAGAGATGCGTAAACAGAACTCATGCGCGCGAGGTTACCCCCACGCGCATGAACGCAAAAGCGAAGCTTGGTGTTTAGAACCCGCCGCGCAGGCGGCGGATGACGTCGTCGAGTTGTTCGAGCGTCTTGTAGGTGATCTTCACCTCGCCGGCGCTCCCCTTCTCAGCGATGACAACGTCGAGGCCGAGAGCGTTGGAGATTGATGCTTCCAGCGCGCGTGTGTCGGCGGACTTCGCATCGGCAGCAACCGCCGAAGCGCGCGGGCCGTGCTTTTCGTCCTTCGCTTGCTGCGCAATGCGCTCAACTTCGCGGACGTTCAGACCTTCAGCGATGACGCGTTGCGCCAGCCCACGTTGATCCGGCGCAGTAAGGATTGCGCGAGCGTGGCCTGACGAAAGACGACCATCGCGCACCATCTCTTGCAAATCGTCCGGCAGCTTCAACAGACGCAGCATGTTGGCGATGTGCGGGCGCGATTTGCCGACAGCTTCAGCGATGTCTTCTTGCGTGCGGCCGAAGCGATCGATCAAAGCTTGGAAGCCTTGCGCTTCTTCGATCGGGTTGAGATCCGTGCGCTGCACGTTTTCAACGATCGCGATCTCGAGCACTTCAACTTCGTTGAACTCGCGAATGACGACCGGGATCGTGTGCAGGCCCGCGCGCTGCGCTGCGCGCCAACGACGTTCACCTGCGACGATCTCGTATTTGCCGTCAGCAATCGGGCGCACGAGGATCGGCTGCAGCACTCCGTGTGTGCGGATCGAGTTCGACAGCTCGTTCAACTCGCCTTCGTCGAAGGTGCGGCGCGGCTGTTGCGGATTGCGTTGCACGAGATCGATCGGAAGCCCGCGCGGGCCATCGGTGGCCGCGGCCGCTTGCGGCGGCGTGGCGGCGACAGGAGCAGGCGTCGGCGCAGGCGCTTGCGGCGGCTGTTGGGTCTGCGTGACCGGCAGCTCGAACACATTGCGCGGCGGCTCGACCGGCGCAGGACGCGATTCATTCGTGGCAGGCCAGGCCGGCGCGTTGGCTGGCGTCGGTGTATCGGTGCGCACGGGTTCGCCGAGCAACGCTGAAAGTCCGCGCCCCAGGCCGCGTGGTCTCAAATCGCTCATCGCCCTCGTCTCCGTCCCGACCCGATTCGGTTTCGCTTAACAGATTGGTGGGCAAACCTTGCCCACCGGTAAAAATTTCCACGTTGCGAACTATGCGGCGTGGAGCATGCGCTCGCGTTCGATCAGCTCTTTGGCAAGGTTGATGTACGCTTTGCTGCCGGCAGCGTTCTGATCGTAGATGATCGCGGGCAGGCCGTGAGACGGCGCCTCGCTGATGCGCACGTTACGTGGGATCACGGTCTCGTAGACCTTGTCCGGGAAGTGCGCCCTCACCTCTTGCGCCACTTGCTCGCTCAGCGTTGTGCGCTTGTCGTACATGGTGAGCACTACGCCTTGGATGTCGAGCGTCGGATTCAAATTCACCTTCACAGCGTTGATGGTCGCGACCAATTGCGCGAGGCCTTCGAGCGCAAAGTATTCCGTTTGCAGCGGCACGAGCACGCCGTCCGATGCAGTGAGCGCATTTACTGTCAGCACGTTCAAAGACGGCGGGCAGTCGATCAAAATGTAGTCGATGCCCAGCTGCGATTCCGAACGAAACAAATCGAGCGCGCGACGCAAAAAATGCTGTGGTTGCGCCTCTCCGAGCAATTCGCCTTCAACACCAGACAAACGCGCATCGCCTGCGGTGATGTAGAGATTGGGCACCTTCGTCGGCATGATCGCCTTCGACAGCGGCAGCTGCCCGATGAGCACATCGTAGCTCGTCACCGCGCGATCATGCGGATGGATGTCGAGCCCGGTCGAGGCGTTGCCTTGCGGGTCGGTGTCGAAGATGAGCACGCCCTTCCCGGCCGCCGCCAAAGCGGTGCCGAGATTGATCGCTGTCGTGGTCTTGCCCACGCCGCCCTTTTGGTTGGCGATCGCCAAAACACGCATGTCCCCGTCTCCTTTCGGAGCCCAGCGGTCAGGCGGCCTTTGTTATGCGAACAATGCGGCCGCGCGGATCGCTGATGCTCTCCAGCACGTCTGCCCGGAACGCCCCACCATTTAGGACGTCTTTCGCGGCGACCAGCTCGGCTTCCAGGTCTGCGCCTTTATGGAAGAGCCCAATCGCGCCGCGATCGAGAAGCGGCTTCGCATAGGGGATGAGTCGCGGCAAGGGAGCCAAAGCACGCGCGGTAACCACGTCATACCGGCCTTTCCCGCGGCCGAAGTCTTCGATCCTGAGATTGAAGACCGTGGCCGGGAGCCCTGCTTCCTCTGCCACCGCCATCAGGAACTTGGCCTTTTTGCCAATGGATTCCACGAGGTGGACGGACGTTTCCGGCTGCCCCGCCAGGAAGCTTGCCACTACCAAAGCCGGGAACCCCGCCCCGGAACCCAGATCCACCCAGGATTTCGCCTCAGGGGCGAATTTTACAAGCTGTGCACTATCCAGCGCATGGCGGGACCAGAAGAGCTCAAGCTCCTTGGGACCGACCAGATTCATTCGCTCAGACCACTCCACCAGCAGCCGGCGGTAGGTTTCCAGGCGGTTTAATGTTTCCTGTGAAACGGGAAGGCCGAGTTCCCGGGCGAATTCCTGCGGTCCGTAGCTCACGGATGCGGCCCTGCCCCGCCATAGGCCGCCGCCAAGTAGCGGGTGATAGGCTTGGGGTCGTCCAGGAAGAAAACGCCCTCGTGCTCCTTGGCGTCCGCTGAGGGCGTTGAGCCCGCCGCCAGAACCAGAACCGGCATCGATTGGTTGGCTTCTCCGATCAGCGCGATGATCTCACGGCGCGGGCGCGGAAAGTCACTGCGGCGAACATCAATGCGCGACGCCCACTCAGGATTGGCCAGCAGCGCGCCTTCCATCGTCGCGCACGCAGTGCAGAACCAAGTGCCATCTAGCGCTGCATCTACGAAGGGCGCTGCGATGATGAAGAGCGTGTCGCGAGCTGGCTTCATGCACGTTTCCTTTGTTCGCGTTTGACATGCGCCAACAACGCCGTGAGCGCGCCTGGCGTGACGCCTTCGATGCGTGACGCTTGGCCGAGCGTGACGGGTCGCGCATTGATCAGCTTCTCGCGCACTTCGTTCGAAAGACCGCCGACATTGGCGTAATCGAGATCGGGCGAGAGGCGCAGATCTTCGTCGCGCTTGAACGCTTCGACGTCGAGCGCTTGGCGTTCGAGATAGCCTGAATAGAGCGCGTCGATTTCAAGCTGCTCGCGCGCTTGCGGGCTAAGTGATGCAAGCTCCGGCCAGATCGCGGCGAGCTGTTCGAAGTTGATCGTCGGATACGCAAGCAGCGCCAGCGCATCGCGGCGCACGCCATCTTGATTGACTTTGAGACCGCGCGCTTCGGCTTGTTGCGGCGTTAGTTGCAGGGTTTTCGACAGCGCACGTCCCGCTTCGATTTCCCGCATTTTATCGGCATATTTGCGAGATCGCTCAGTGCCCACGCAACCAAGCTCAATGCCCTTTTGTGTGAGGCGCTGATCGGCGTTATCGGCGCGCAGCGAGAGGCGATATTCTGCGCGCGAGGTGAACATGCGATAGGGCTCGGTGACGCCGCGCGTGACGAGATCATCGATCATCACACCGATGTATCCCTCGGCGCGCGTGATCTCGAATGGCGCTCCCCCGCTCGCGGCGCGCGCTGCGTTGAGGCCCGCGATGAGGCCCTGTGCGGCGGCTTCTTCGTAGCCGGTTGTGCCGTTGATCTGGCCGGCGAGATAAAGACCTTTGATGCGCTTGGTCTCCAGCGTCGGCATTAGTTCGCGCGGATCGACGTAATCGTACTCGATCGCGTAAGCGTAGCGTTTGATGACGACATTCTCGAGCCCAGCGATCGTGCGGATGAAGCGCTCTTGCACGTCTTCCGGCAGCGATGTGCTGATGCCGTTCGGATAGACAGTGTCGTCATCCAAGCCTTCCGGTTCGAGGAAGATTTGGTGCGCATTCTTATCAGCGAAGCGCACGACCTTGTCTTCGATCGACGGGCAATAGCGCGGCCCTCGCCCGCTGATCGCGCCGGAATAGACGGCCGACTTCGAGAGCGACTCTTCGATGATCTTATGCGTCTCGGCGTTGGTGTAAGTGACGCCACAAGCGACCTGAGGATTGGTGATCCGCTCGGTCAGGAACGAGAACGGCGTGGGCTCCTCGTCGCCGTGCTGCAGCTCCAGCGAGGCCCAGTCGATTGAGCTGGATTGGAGCCGCGCCGGGGTGCCGGTCTTGAGCCGCCCCATCGCGAAACCCGCGCTGTACAAGCGATCTGAGAGCCCGATGGCCGGCGCTTCGCCGTGGCGACCAGCGGGGATGCGCTTGTCGCCGATATGGATGACGCCCTTCAGGAACGTGCCGGTGGTGAGGACGATGCGGGGGGCCTTGAACTCCGTTCCGCTGTCTGTTCGCACCCCCACCACTTCCGTCATCCTGGGCGAGCGCAGCGAGACCCGGGACCCAGGGGCCTCAAGCTGCGACGTTGGCCCCTGGGTTCCGGGCTCGGCCTCCGGCCGCCCCGGAATGACGGTGGTGATTAGGTCTTCGACGGCAGCCGCCAGAATCGTGAGGTTGGCCTGCTCCGCCAACGCAGCCTGCATGGCCTCGCGATAGAGCTTGCGGTCAGATTGCGCCCGTGGCCCACGCACAGCGGGACCTTTGGAGCGGTTCAGCAGCCGGAACTGGATCCCGCCGGCGTCAGCGACGCGGCCCATGACGCCATCCAGCGCATCGATTTCGCGAACCAGATGCCCTTTGCCCAGCCCGCCAATGGCCGGGTTGCAGCTCATCTCGCCGATCGTCTCGAGCTTATGGGTCAGCAGCAGCGTGCGCGCGCCGAGACGCGCAGCCGCTGCTGCGGCCTCGCAGCCGGCGTGGCCGCCGCCGATGACGATGACGTCGTAGGAGTGCGCTGAACTCATGTGCTGGGGTTCATATAGGAGGCGTGGAGCGGCGTCACTGATCCAGCGCCCACACCCATTCCCGGGGCGATGCGCAGCATCGAGCCCGGGGCCCATAAACACGCGTTGTTGAAGCGTTCGCGTGATGCCTTGGACATTCGTGTTTATGGGTTCCGGACTGCGCTTACGCGCATCCGGGAATGGGTTAGTGTTTTGTACGAAATCACGCTTTGCTTCACGCGAAACTCGCTAACGCGTTTTCACCAGTTTCGCGTGAAACTGCCCATTCCATGCGGTTTTCGTGCGGACTCATTTACCGATGCAGAAGCTCGAAAAGATCTCATCGAGCAGATCTTCGACATCTATGCGACCAGTCAAACGCCCGATCGCGTGCGCGGCGCGGCGCACGTCTTCGGCGGCGAGTTCTGGGCCACATACGATTGCCGCTTGCGCGCCGACGATCGCCAGTCGCGCGTCTTGGACCAACCGACGATGGCGGGCCCGCGTAAGCACCGGCGCCTCTTCGCGGCCGAGCGCTTCGGTGACGCGGGCGGTCAGGGCCTGCTCTAGCTCAGCCAATCCATTCCCCGTTTTCACTGACACCCAACGCTCCCCGGACGACGGCGAAGCCGGCGAGCCGGGGTCCATCGAGCCGCCCGCAGAAATGGGTCCCGGGTCTCGCGCTGTGCGCTCGCCCGGGAGGCGTTGAAGATCGGACTTCGAATGGACGAGTAGATCGTACGGCTGCAGCGCTGCGATTAACGAACCGGGCGCCTCGGTCCCAGCCTCGACCACGCCGATCCGCAGATCAGCATCTTGCGCCCGCTCCAGCGCCCTGCGCACGCCTTCAGCTTCGATCGCGTCCGCCGCTTCCCGCAGCCCGGCGGTATCAGCGATCCAGACCGGGAAGCCCGCCAGGACCAAGCGGACCTCGACCACGTCTCGTGTGGTGCCTGGGATGTCGCTGACGATCGCCGCCTCGCGCTGGGCCAGAGCGTTCAGCAGGCTCGACTTGCCGGCGTTGGGCGGGCCGATAATGGCGATGCGGAAGCCGTCGCGAATGCGCTCGCCGCGATGGGCGTCATCGAGGTGGCTGCCCATGTCGGCGGAAAGCGCGGCCAGGATCGGGCCGGCGCGTTGGGCCAGAGCGCCGGGCAAGTCTTCGTCTGGGAAATCGATCTCGGCTTCCATCAAAGCCGCCGCCTCGATCAAGCGTGCCCGCCAGCCCTCATAGACGCTGCTCAGAGCGCCGCGGCGCTGGCGGAGGGCTTGGCGACGCTGGCCCTCGGTTTCGGCGTCCACGAGGTCGGCAAGGCCTTCGGCTTCGGCAAGGTCGAGCTTGCCGTTCTCGAAGGCGCGGCGGGTGAACTCGCCCGGCTCCGCTGGGCGCACGCCAGGTTGGCTGAGCGCTGCATCGATGACCGCCGCGATGACGGCTGGGCCGCCATGGATGTGCAGTTCAGCGACGTCTTCGCCGGTGAAGCTGGCAGGGCCCGGAAACCAGAGCGCCAGGCCGTCATCGAGCGAAAGGCCGGTGCGCGGATCGCAGAACGCTTCACGCGTCGCCATGCGTGGCGCGGGCAAAGCGCGTGCTGTGAGAGCGCTAAGCGCTGCGCCCGCTTCCGGTCCCGACAAGCGGATCACGGCGACGCCAGCGCGCCCTGCGCCAGTTGCAAGCGCCGCGATCGTGTCTGGTTTCATGTGGAAATATCTAAGCCGCTCTTAGGGCTTTTCACGTGGAGCGCTGGCGGCGGTCGCGCCTGAGGTCATCAGCTTCACGAACGCGTCTTGCGCTTGCGTGCCGACGCTCATCCAAGAGTTCATCATGCTCTCGCCGCTCATCATGGCGAGGTTCTTTTCCATGCGCTTGCCCATCTCGGAGACCAGCGCCTCATTGATCGGCGTGACGTCCGGCAGACCCATGAAGCGGCGGGCTTCCTCCGGCGAGCATTCGACATTGACGGTGAACTTCATGGCTCCAAATCCCTTCGCTTAAGTCCGCTTGGCCCGTCTATAACGCGGCCAGGCCAGTTGAGACAGGCATTGGAGATCGCGATGGGTGAATGGGTTGAAGTCGCCGGGCCGGATGGCGCGTTCAAAGCCTATGTGGCGCGGCCCGATGGAACGCCGCGCGGCGCGGTCGTCGTCGTGCAGGAGATTTTCGGCGTGAACCGCGTGATGCGCGGCAAGGCCGATTGGCTGGCACGCGAGGGCTTCCTGGCGGTGGCGCCGGATCTCTTCTGGCGGATCAAGCCTGGCATTGATCTCACCGATCAGACCGACGCCGAGTGGCAGGAAGCGTTCGGCTACATGAATGCGCTCGACAAGAACGCCAGCGTCACCGACGTGCAGGCGACGTTGACGTGGGCGCGTAGCCAGGGTGTCAGCAAGGCCGGCGTCATGGGCTATTGCATGGGCGGCTACATCGCGTTCCTGGCGGCGTGCCGGACTGATAGCGACGCGACCGTCGCGTATCATGGCGGCGGCATCCACACCGCGCTCGCTGAAGCGGGCGGCATCAAGAACCCGCTCATGCTGCACAACCCGATGAAGGACGGCTTCATCCCGGTCGAGGCGCTGAACACGATCCGTGAGACGCTTCAGGTCAATCCGCTCGTCACCGTGCATGAGTACGCCGAGCAAGATCACGCGTTCACGCGCGAAGGCGGCAAGCACTACGACGCGGACGCGACGAAGA
>CAYZIJ010000028.1:0-31344 GCA_964478365.1 uncultured Terricaulis sp. | reverse complement strand
GTTTGATGCCGGCCGGATTCCAGTCGCCGCCGGATGAGCGATGGGGGTCACGTCAAAGGACATCAAAAAATGGAAACGCGAGTGGAAGCTCAATCTGATTGAGCGAGATAATCCGCAATGGCGCGATCTCTATGAAGATCTGCTGCTGCCGCAACATCTGCGCCGGTTTGATGATCCGTGGCATGAAAGCTAGCCGTCATTCCGGGGCGGTCTCGCGCAGCGTGAGCGAGCCCGGAATCCAGGGGCCACCCGCACATCGTTTGCTCCTGGGTTCCGGGCTCATCGCTGACGCGATGCCCCGGAATGACGGAGCTAGGTGTGCAAATAAATATCGTAAAAATCTATCCCACACCCCCAGCACCAGCCGTATCATCCCTCCATCGCTCCGCTTGGAGAGCAGTCGGCAGCCCTGTTCGAACGACGCGCGAGCGATGTGATTGAGCGTGGAAGGATGATGGTCCTCCACTCGGCGCGCGAAAGCGCGAACGCCGATGCGGATGGGTCCGCGCGGCGGGGTGGCGGTGGTCAGCCTTGAAGCCCGCGGGATAAAACCGCAGGAGCACGAACCGGAACGCGATGTGCTCGAACGCATCGCCCCGCACGCAGTCGGCGATCCGGCCAGGGGAGTGAAAGACCTCCCTGCGCGGAGCCGACGTCAAGCAATCACGGGACGCGGATCGACCGCGTCTTTCCGCGCTGTGTGAAACAGCGCATCTCGGCGCGACCGATCCGCGTCCCGCTCTCCGCTCTTGCGTGAGCAAGAGCGTCTCGCCGAAGCCTTGGCGTAGGCGGACTTTTCGATCCTCGTAGATCAACAAGGATGGCGCTCGGCCTTATGGCCCGCCGACAAAGTCCGCGTTCGTCAGCGCCAAGCCCGTCGCGAGCGTAGCAAACTGGATCGCCGCGCCGCCGCCATTGCCATCGGCGTCGAAATAGAGCGCGCCGGTCGCCGGATCGTAGATGATCCGATCGTTCGCATCCGCCGCGGCGGCGCCGATATGGAATGCATCGGCGCTAAGCGTGCCGCTTGAGCCAAGGCCGAAGAAGGAGTTGTCGAGTTCGATCGTATCCTGCGCGACGTTGAAGTCGCCGATGACATCGACACTGATGCCGAGCGTGCTGGCGAAGATGAACGTGTCCGCGTCGTTGCCGCCATAGAGCGTATCGGCGCCCGCGCCGCCATCGATGCGATCATCGCCGTTGCGGCCGTAGAGGATGTCGTTGTCCTCTTCGCCGTAAATGCGATCGGCGCCGTTGCCGCCTTCGCCCAAATCGGCCCCGCCGCCGGCGAAGATGTAGTCGTCGCCATCGCCGGCATAGAGCGAGTCAATGCCGATGCCGCCGGTGACCACATCATTGCCGCCGCGGCCATAGACGACGTCATCGCCATCATCGCCGTAGAGTTGGTCAGCATCGTTGCCGCCGTCGAGCGTGTCGTTCAGCGCGCCGCCATAGACGATGTCATCGCCATCGCCGCCATAAACCGTGTCAGCCCCGCCGCCGGCATTGATCGTGTCGGCGCCGCCGAGACCGGAAAGAGTGTTTGCATTGATATTGCCGGTGATCGTATTGCCGAGAACGTTGCCGGTGCCGGTCGTGGCCGCACTGAGTAGCGTCAAGTTTTCGACGTAAGCGCCCAGCGCATAGTTGACACTGGAGTTGACCCGATCCGTCCCGCCGCCCGCGCTCTCGCCGACGATGTCGCCGGCGTCATCGACCCAGTAGATGTCATCGCCGGCGCCGCCATACATCGCGTCCGCGCCAGTAACGCCTTCCAGAGTGTCGGCGCCGGCGCGGCCGTACAGTGTGTCATTGCCGGCGCCGCCGATTAGCGTGTCGTCGCTGTTGCCGCCATCGAGCAGGTCCGCATCGTTCTCGCCGAAGATCACATCGGCGCCGTCGCCGCCGTAAAGCGTATCGTTGCCCGAAGCGCCGAACAGGACATCGTCGCCAATGCGTCCGTTCAGAATATTGGCGGCGAGGTTGCCGCTCAGCGTGTTGTTGAGATCGTTTCCGAAGCCATTGATCGCCTGGTCGCCGCTGAGGTTGAGGTACTCAAAGTAGGCGCCCAAGGTGTGCGTGAATATCGTGTAGACCGAGTCATCGCCGCCTGCCGGGCCGGCGTTCTCGACGACGATGTCGCCGACATTGTCGATGTAATAGCTGTCGTGACCGTCGCCGCCATACATCGTGTCGGCGCCCGCGCCTCCCTGCAGCGAGTCGTCACCGGCGCGGCCGTAGAGTATGTCGTTGCCATCTTCGCCGTACAGCGTGTCGCTGTCTGCGCCGCCGTCGAGGCTGTCGTTGTCATTGCCGCCAGAAAGTGTGTCATTGCCGGCATTGCCGGACATCGTATCGGCGCCAGAAAAGCCACTCATCTGGTCGATGACACTGGAGCCGACGAAGACATCATTGCCATCGGCGCCTTGAACGCCGATGGAATCAGTCGCGCTCCAATTCGAGAAAGTGAGGCCGGACAGGTTGAGATTGTAACCTACCGTACCGAACATGATGAAGCCGAGCAGGTCATTGAGGTCGGAGCCGGCGATTTGCGCCGTTGTGCTGATGCCGCCGCCGCCGAGCTGCTCAGGCGCGAGAAACGCCCAGTTCGTGCCGCCGGCGCCGGGCAGAGCGGTGAATTCAATGCGCTCGATGCTCGAAAGCGTGTCGTTGTACAAATCGAAAGATTGGATCGTTGGATGGTTGGCGACCAAGCGGATCGTGTCGGTGTCTGCGCCGCCGCTATAGGTTTCACCGAATGTGTCGTCGCCTGCATTGATGACGAGGATATCGTCGCCCGCACCGCCAAAGACGTCGTCGTCGCCGAGACCGCCGGTCAATGTGTCTGCGCCGCCGCCGCCATTGAGTGTGTCATTGCCGGCCAAGCCGTCAGCGATTTCGGAGATGCCGTCGCCGGTGAAAGCGTCATCGCCGCTGGTCGCGCCAGGGCCAGGCGTCCACGTTCCCATAAGCTTGTCTCCTCACCGTGCGCCCCGCCGGGGCAGTGTTGTGCCGAACATTGTCGCGCTGGCAATGGCGGAAATTCTTGGTCCGCGAGAATGTAGCGATTTCGGCGGGAACCTTGGGCGCGTCCGTGACCCTGGGCACGGTGCGACCCCCGCAAACGGGGGAGGACAATTTCATCGACAACGGCCCGTGCGCCGCGCTAAGGCGCGCGCGGGACATCAGGGGAAAGAGGACCGAGATGCGCACTTTGCTTTTGGCGGCCGTAGCCGCACTGACGTTGGCCGCGTGCAACCAAGGCGGCGGTGGTCCGCCGCTGCCGCGTGTTCAAGAAGGTGCGCAGGCGCCGTCGACACTCACGCCAGCGCCGGGCACGCGCCAGGGCCGTGTCGACGACGCGACGCGCGACAATCTGAATGCCTACATCGACAACCAACTCGACCAGATCCAAGGTGCTACAGGCATGACGCCGGTCGAAAACGGCGAAGCGATCGTGCCGATGCAACCGGGCACGGATAATCGCATGGTGCTCGCGCTCACGGCGGGCACGCCGTACTCGTTCGTCGGCGCATGCGACGATGATTGCACCAATGTCGATATCGAGCTGATCAGCATGACCACGGGGGGCGTCGTCGCTTCGGACATGTTGCCTGACGACTTTCCGATCGTGAATTTCACGCCGTCGGAGAACGGTCAGTACATGGTGCGTCTGATCCTGCAGACCTGCAGTGTGGCGCCGTGCTTTGCCGGCTCGCGCGCATTGAGCGGCACGGCTGGTGGCGCTCCCGCTGCTGCTCCGGCAGCCGCCGCACCTGAAGGCGGCGCGGGCGATAAGTAACTAGGCGCCAAATTAGGCGTAAGGGAAACAGGTCTCGCGCGGCAGCTCCAATGCGAAGCGCCGCGCGAGCGCCTGGATCTCAGCATCGTGCTCTTCGTACGGATCGCCGTTATCCGGGCCGACAATGACGATGCGAAAATTGACTTGGTTGCGCCCTTCCGGCGGCAGCATCGCCGTCGCCAAGCCTTCCCCATCGCTGGCGCGCAGTGTCAGGAAAAGCGGCATCGTCCGCGCGATGTGATCTTTCAAGCCGATCGCCTGTTCAAAGCTCGGCGCACCGGCAGGCGCGCGATAGATTTCGCGGGCCGCGGCCTCGAAGCGGCGGAAGTATTTGTCGACGGAATGTCGCATCAGCGCCGACTCGGCCTCGGCCTCGGCTTCCGTCTCGAGCCGAAACCATGCGGTCCCGCTCGGCGCGTCACACACAAATTGCATGGCGCCGACTGTAGCGTACAGTTTGGAACAAATTATGGAGACGTCTGCGCAAAGCTGCAGGCGCGCTCATCCTGTGACGGTCACGACACTGATCAGCAGGGTGTGTCGACGGTGATGTAACCGCCAGAGCCGCTATCCCAGCGTTCTTCGCGACGAATGCAGGGTCGGTCATCGTAGGCGCCTTGGCCGGCATCGCCGCCATAATCGCTCTCATAGGCCGAACCGCCGCTGTCATAGCGGGGATCATCGTCGCGCGAGTCGTAGCTGCTTTGACCGCGGTCGCCGTAATAGGGTTGCGGACAGCGTTGGTAATTGTCGCGGCACTGGACTCGCCGTTGGTCGCGTGACTGATTGGCCAGCGAGCCGATGGCGACGCCGACGATAAGGCCTACAACACCGGCAGCGACAGCATCGCCGTTGTCGCGATCGCGATAGTGGCGGCGGCCGCGATCATAATCGCGACGGTCGCGATCATGATAGCCGTAACGCTGTGCAGACGCGTCTACAGGACTGAAAGTCGTGGCGAAAATAGCCACGGCGGCGACTGCCGCCAAAATCTTGCGCAACATGAGCATGCTCCCGGCTGGGATCATCGGCTCAGTCAGCTGAACGCAACCTGAATCCAATCTGAACGGAATGCCGCTTCAGGGGGGTGTCGGCGTGGACCGGGCGTGTGCGTCCTTGGAACACAGAGGGAGATGAGATGGCTTCGTTCTGGCTGTGCCGAAGCAAAATTTGGCCGCGTACAAGGAGATGGCGCAGAAGGCGAGCGAGGTCTGGATGGAGCACGGCGCTCTTTCTTACGTCGAGTGCGTCGGTGATGACGTGCCCTATGGCGAGCTCACCTCATTCCCACGCGCCGTGCTGGCTAAGGATGACGAGGTCGTTGTGTTCTCCTGGGCCGCCTACCGTGACCGCGCCGCGCGCGACGATGACCCGCGCACGAAATGTGAATCCGCCAAGATGCCGTTTGACGGCAAGCGCATGATCTTCGGCGGCTTCGAACCGTTTCTCGAGGTCTAAAGAAAAAGGCGCGCCCATCGCTGGACGCGCCTCAGTTCTTTTAGCGTGCGCTCAGCTTATTGGCCGCCGCCACCGCCGGTGGTCGGAGTGTTGGTTGGGAAACCGCGCGTGCGCAGCAATGCGTCCACGTCCGGATCGCGGCCGCGGAAGCGACGATACGCTTCGAGACGATCGCTCATATTGCCTTCGGCGAGGATGATGTCGCGCATGCCCGCAGCGATTTCCGGGCTGAACACGTTGCCGGAGGCTTCGAAGTATTCCCACGTGTCGGCGTCCATCACTTCCGACCATAGGTAGGAGTAATAGCCGGCCGAGTATGAGTCGCTGGAGAAGAGGTGGCCGAACTGCGGCAAGCGGTGACGCATGACCATTTCGCGCGGCATGCCGAGCGAGGCGAGTGTTTCACGCTCGAACGCATCCACATCCGTCACAGGCGTTGCGCGGTTGTGCATCGCCATGTCGACGAGCGCGGAGGAGAGATACTCGACCGTCTCGTAGCCCTGGTTGAAGGTCGAAGCGCTGTTGATGCGATCGACCAACGCCTGCGGCATCGGCTCGCCGGTGCGATAGTGGCGTGCGAAGCGATCGAGGATCGGACGCGAGAGCACCCAATGCTCGTGCACTTGGCTCGGATACTCGACGTAGTCGCGCGGCGTGCCGGCGAGACCCGGGTAGTCGACTTCCGAGAGCAGGCCGTGCAGCGCGTGGCCGAATTCGTGGAAGAGCGTTTGTGCGTCGTCCAATGAGATCAGGATCGGCTGGCCGGGTGCTGCTGGCGTGAAGTTGTTGTTGTTCGACGTGATCGGCGTGACGGTCGTGCCGAGATAGGTCTCATGGCCTTGATAGCCCGAGGCCCATGCGCCCGACCGCTTGCCGGTGCGGGCGAATGCGTCGAAGTAGAAGAGGCCCTGGTACGAACCGTCACGATCGGTGACTTCGAACACGCGCACATCCGGGTGGAAAACGGGCACCGTGCCGGTAATTTCGCGGAACGACAGACCGTAGAGTTCGTGCGCCATGAAGAACGCGCCCTGGACCATGTTGTCGAGGACAAAGTACTCGCGCACTTCATTTTGGTTCAGGCTGTAGCGATCGCGGCGGACTTGCTCGGCGTAGTAGAGATAGTCCCACGGCTCGATGGTGATGTTGGCGCGCTGGCGATTGGCGATCGCTTGCATGTCGGCAACTTCTTCGTGCACGCGCGCGACGGCTGCGGGCCACACGCGCATCATCAGATCCTGCGCGCGGTCCGGATCTTGGGCCATCGTATCCGCCATGCGGAGATCCGCGTGCGTCTCAAAGCCTAGGATCACGGCGCGTTCTTGGCGCATGCGCAAGATGTCGGCGATCGTCGCGTTCGTGTCGTTATCGTCGCCATTATCGCCGCGATTTTTGAACGCGGTCCAAACTTGCTCGCGCAGGCGACGATTTTCCGAGAAGGTCAGGAACGGATCGACGCTGGAGCGTGTGTTGACGACGGCCCAAGCATTTGGCTGACCACGTTCAACTGCGGCGGCGCGGAAAGCGTCGCGCATGCTTTGCGGCAGGCCCGCGAGTTCGCGCTCATTGTTGATGAAGATGGCGGAGTTTTCGTCAGCTAGAAGACGGCGGCTGAATTCAGTGAAGCGGCTTGAGAGCTCTTGGTTGATGGCGCCGAGACGCGTTTGTTGTTCCGGCGTCAACGCAGCGCCTGCGCGTACGAATTGGCTGTGCGTGCGCTCAAGCAGGCGAAGCTGCGTCGGCGAGAGATTCAAGCTGGCGCGTTGTTGGTAGAGCGTGGCGATGCGGTTGAAGAGCGCGCGGTTGAAAGTGATGGCGTTGTAAGCCGCCGTCAGACGCGGCGACCATTCAGCGTCGAGTGCTTGCACTTCCGGCGTCGAGACGTTGGCCGACATCACCGAGAAGATCGTTGTGGCGCGATCCAGGTGCGCGCCGGCTTGTTGCATGCCGACGATGGTGTTCTGAAATGTCGGCGCCGCCGGATTGTTGGCGATCGCTTCGACTTCCGCTTGCTGAAGCGCGATGCCGATTTCGAATGCGCTGGGCAGCAGTTCGGGATTTGCCTGATCCCACGGCGGCACGCCGCCATGGATGCCCGTCCACGGCTTCAGCAACGTGTGCTCGTTGGCTTGCGCGGTGAGCCGGGCGACTTCCGATTGCGCGGCGGCGTAGGCAGCTGTTGAGCCGCTGGTGGTGGTGGAGCTAGTCGTCGCGCAACCAGCGATAGGAACTGCAGCGGCGAGGAGCGCCGCGAGAACGTGCGTCTTCATGTGGTGAATCCCCCAAACGAAATAGGTTGACTGCAATTTGGGCGCTTGGCGCCCCCTGGAGCAAGGCTGACCGGCGCCACGTGCCTCAGAATTGACCTGTTTGCGACGAGCCGCAGGAGGGCGTCGGCGGATGGCGGCGGGGTTTCGGCATCGGAGGCGGGCTGCTACACCCCGACCGAGAGTTCAAATCAGTCTTGGGAGAACGTCGGATGCGCCTTGTAGCGATAGCCTTGATTTCGGCCTTGGCGCTGGCGGCCTGCGGCCAAAGCGGAACGACGGCGGATGAGAGCGCCTCCAATGCGGATGGCGGCGGACTCTTTCCCAATCTTTTCAGCGCCTCATACCGCGCCGAAGCAAACATGATCGGCGAAGACGGCCAGACTGTTCCGCTGGTGATGATCCGCTCCGGGCAAAAGCTGCGGATGGAGATCAACGCCGAGGGCGGCGCGACCACGATCATCACTGACGCAGAAGCCGGCGAGAGCTACGTCATCACCGCGGCCGAGGGGCGTACGGTCGCGTTCCGCGCCTCCGGCATGGACCAACAATTCACAGATCCGGCCCAGTCTTGGGGCGGTGAAATCTCGGCCAACGCAACGCGCACCGGCGATTGCACCGTGGCCGGTGAGACTGGCGCCGAATGGACCAAGACAACCGCCGAAGACGGCAGCGACACAGTCTGCGTCACCCAGGACGGCATTATCCTGCGCGCCACCGATGACGGACGGACTGTGTGGGAAACGACACAAGTTCAGCGTGGCCCGCAGGCCGCATCGCTCTTTGAACTGCCTGAGGGCGTCCAAGTCATGGATCTCGGCAATATGGGCGGGATGATGGAGCAGATGATGCGCCAGCAAGGCAGCCAACTTTAAGCCGCAGTTCGCGTCAAAGGATTAGCGCGGCGTCCTTGCTGCAGCAGGGCGCCGCAGCCCGTTGTGCGGCGCCTAACGGCACGCTAGAGGACGTGGCTCGGTTGAGGGACTCCGAACGCTAAATGGTTAATTTTGCTGACGTCGCAGCGCTCGCACCGGATCTCGCATCCGATGCAATGCGGCTGTTGCCGCGCGAATTCCAAGACGCGTTCGTGCAATCGCCGAACCTCTTCATGCTGTTTGCGTCGATGGGTTTGGCGGCGGTCGCCGTCGTCTCGTTCTGGATGCTCACCGGCATGGGCAAAGCGAGCCGCATGGCGCGCATTGCTCTGCGCGCGCAAGCGCTGAAGCGCACCAAGGATCACCGCGCTCTTGTGCTCATCGCCGAGGTCGAAGGCGGCGATCATTTGCTGCGTCAGGAAATGAAGGAAGCGATCGAAGATAATTTCGGCATGTTCTCGTTCGAGCAGAACGTGCAGGTCGATCTCTTCCCGATCAAACTCAAAACCGTTCCCGCCAACGCGCATCCTGAAACGCGCCGCCGCATCGCGGTGGAAGCCAGCGAAGCGCTTGAGCGTTCAGCTGCGGACGTCATCGTCTGGGGCCGCAAGACCATTCTCGGCAAACTCGATCTGCGTCTGACCACGCTGCCCGGTTATGGCCGCACACACGACGTGCAAGATTTCCAACTCGCTTGGCGCGTTGGCCGCCCAGAAGAAATCGTGCAGCGCGCGCTCGCGTTCGCATTGGCGCGCAAGGCGCGCCCGGTGCTGCACCGTCCGCAAGATTATAAGCCTGAGCGTCTGCAGCCGATCGTCGAAAGCCTCGACAAAATGGTCGATGCGCGTCCGCTCGAGCTTAGCGAAAATCTGCAGCTCGATATTCTGTCAGACTTCGCCTCCGGTGCGCTCAGCCTTGGCGAACGCGGCGGCCACATCAAATGGCTGTCAAAGGCGCTCGATGCGCGTCAGCTCTATCTGGATAAGGTCGACCGCACGACCGATCCGGGCGCCTGGGGCGCAGCACAACAAGAGATCGGCCGCGCACTCACGGCGCTCGGCGAACGCGAAGGCGCGCGCGACAAGTTGGAAGAAGGCGCTGCTCGTTTGCGTCTCGCCATGGACGCGCTCCGCTCGACGGATTCGCTTCAGCAAGCCGAAGTCGCACTGCGCGCGCTGCAACGCGCCGAACAAACGCTGCAGCAACGCCGCCGCGTCGGTCTGCGTTGGCCGGCGGCTTAACAGCCGTCAGCGCGTTTCTTCAGTACGTCTTTGAGCAACGTCGCGAGAACGTGCGCGCGGAACGGCTTGATCAACGTCGCATCGGCGCCGAGTTCGCGCGCGACATCTGCGGTCGGGCGTCCATCCGTCTCGGTCGCGCCCGAGATCACGATGATTGGCATCTCAGGCCAAGCAGCGCGCGCTTCGCTGATGAATTGCGCGCCGCTTGTGCCTGGCATGTTCATGTCGGTGACGACAGCGTCGATTGGCTGGCGCAAGGCGATATCAAATCCGGCGGCGGCGCCAGGCGCGCTGACGACGTCAAAGCCCGCGTCGGTGAGACCCAACGCAAGCGCGTCCCTCACGAAATGGTCGTCGTCGACAAGACAGATGCGCGCGTTCGCCATGAGAAGCCGCCTTTACAGCCGGCTGCTCGATAACACGCGTTGCGTTAGTCGGGCTAGGCGCTCAACCCGATCGGGCAGGTGACGCCGGTGCCGCCAATCCCGCAATATCCGTTCGGATTCTTCGCCAAATACTGTTGATGATAGTCTTCAGCGTAGAAGTACTCCGGCGCATCGCGCACTTCAGTTGTAATGGCGCCAAAACCGGCAGCGCGCAATTTTTCGCCGTAAGCGTTCAGCGCACGTTCGGCCGCTTCTTTTTGCGCTGCGCTCGTCGTGTAGATGGCCGAACGATATTGCGTGCCGACATCGCCGCCCTGACGCATGCCTTGGGTCGGATCGTGGTTCTCGAAAAACAGCTTGAGCAGCGCGTCGTAGCTCACGATCTTCGGATCGAAGATCACGCGCACGACTTCGGTGTGGCCGGTCATGCCGGAGCACACCTCTTCATAGGTCGGGTTCGGCGTGGTTCCACCGGCATAGCCAGCCGAGGTGCTCCAAACGCCCGGCGTCTGCCAGAACTTCCGCTCCGCGCCCCAAAAGCAGCCGAGGCCAAACACCGCCTCTTCGAGACCTGCCGGGAACGGTGGCTTCAATGCGTTGCTATTGACGAAGTGCGCGGCGCTGGTGGGGACCGGGTTGGCGCGGCCGGGCAGGGTTTGCTCGGGCGTGGGCAGGAGAGTGGATCGGGCCATGAAATCCTCGCTTGGTTCTCAAATGTAGGGTCGCGGCGACGGTTACGCGAGCCCGCTGGGAGCGGGTTCAGGGTCGCGGCCCGTTTAGGATGCAGCGGTGGATACGCCGCAGCCGGCAGCGCGGTTACGCGTCGTCGCTGCGCCTTGCGCGGGCGGGCGGCGTTGGCCATAACCCGCGCGCCGGACAGGTGGCCGAGTGGCTGAAGGCGCACGCTTGGAAAGCGTGTTTAGGCGCAAGTCTAACGAGGGTTCGAATCCCTCTCTGTCCGCCACCGGCTCGAGTCGGACACTGGCAAGTCGGCTAGCAACGCGCTCTAGCGAAAGACCCAGAACCGCATCACCACCGCGTTGGCGAGGGGGATGACGATTGTGAGCGCGGCGAATGCGAATGTGGGCGTCACGCCCGCATATGCCGCAAGCGCGGGTAAGAGCGCTGCAATTCCTAGATCGATTGAGTCACTGCCTTTGGGTGCGCGCCCGCTCGCTGCGGTAGGATGAAGATGAGGGCTAGCATCGCTACCCCGATGACCAACGTCGCGATCGGGCGGGAGAAGGCGAGGCCGCCGTGGTCGAGCGGCTTGTCTAATAAGTCGCCGACGGTCGCGCCGAGTGGACGCGTTAGGATGAAGGCCGCCCAGAAGAGCAGGGCGCGATTGATGTTCGTGAAGAAGTAGCCGCCTGCTACCAATGCGAGAGCGGAGGCGAAAACGAGCGCGGCGCCGATATAGCCCAGGCCTGTGTCCGCTAACCAGTCCCCCAGCGCTGTGCCAAGCGTCTGCGATATCGTGATGGTGATCCAATAGAAAGTTTCAACGCGCGGCGTGTTGACGGTTGTGACTGAGATCGAGCGCTCGGACGCGTACCAGATCGCGAGTGCGGCGATCACGAGCGCGAAGAGCAGCAACGAACCGCCGACGTAACCGATACCGAGTGAACGCGTGCAGAAGTCGGCCAATGTTGTGCCGGCTGTGGTCGAGGCGACGATGGTCGCCCAGTAGAGCAGCGGATTGAAGCGCTTGGCGGCAATCTGGATCAGCACCAGAACCATGAGCACCGACAGGAAGATCCCCGTGCCAATCAAATAGCCATTTGGGTTAGGATTGGCTGTAGTCTCGCCGAGCCAGGTCATGGTGACGGCGTCGCCGCCGGTTTCACCAAGCGTGGTGGCGAGGATCTTGATGATCCAGAAGCCGAGCGTAACCGCCGGCACTTTGCTCACGACGTCTTCGCGTGTCATGCGATCTCTCTGTGCTTAGAAGGTGAAGAGGAGGGACGTGTACCAGGCGGTATGGTCGAGCCCGCCGAAGTGATTTGGGACGGAGCCGAGGTAACCGAGCAGGTGGACGGTATCGTTCAAAAGGCGCGGCGACGGTGATCTGCAAGTCGTCGGTAGCGCCATAGTTGAAGTCGATGCCGGCCGAGCCGTCGCCACGTAGAGGTTCGCCCTCTGAGAAAACGAGCACCTCAAACTCGCGGTGAGGCGTGGGAGCAGGATCGTCCGATAGAAACGGCGGACCAGCGTAAGCGGGCAACGCGACTGTGAGCGTCGCGATCGCCGCCGACATCGCCAAGAGTTTGGGAGAGTGTTTCACGCTGCGTAGATTGAGCGTGCCCGGGTTGGCGTTGCATTTCTGCGGGCTTGGAAATTACCAACCTTGTGGTCACAACACGGCAATCCCGACGTCGTGAAACCAGTCAGCCAACCACACGAAGAGATTTATCGTGTACTTCGTTCCGAAATAGACCCAGGCGACCGCGCCGATGGCGACGGGTGTTGATGCGATCATGGCCCAGCCGTCGCGTTGCAGTAGGCCGAGACCGGTGAGCGCAACCGCGATGCCGGGGATCAGGTTTGCGCCCCAAATCGGCAGGATGAGCACGAGCGCCATAATCAAGGTTTGAAATCCAACCACTGTCGTCGCGGGCCAAATGGTCAGTGCGCGAGCGCGTGGTCGGCTCAAGTGTTCAAACTTTGCTAAAAGGCGTGCGCTGCCGCGCAGAGCGGCGCGAAAGCGATTGCCGTCGAGACGCCAGCCGCGAACGCGACGTGGCATCCATACGTTCGGACGGCCTCGCATCAGCTGTAGCGCTGGCGGGATGAGCAACAGGCCGAAGATCGTCGATATCCCCGGGATGTTGGGGACACACATCGGCAACGACAGCATGAGCAGCAGCAGGCCTTGCGCGCGCGTGTCGAGACGGTCGATCAAGTCGCCGACAGTCAGCTGCTCTTGCGTTAGCGAATCCGCCAAACTTCTCAACAACGCCGATGCTGGCGCGTCTGAAGCGTCATTTTGGTCGATGGCTAAGGCCATGTGATGCGGTTCCGGAGCAGAAGTTGCTCCGGAAGTTTCGTTGACGGCTTGTGGTCAAACAACTCAACAATACCCAACCTACGCTATGCGCGTTCGATCACGTCTTGGCAGAGTCGATAGCTTCAGTTGGAATGTGCGCGAACGAAATCGTTACGCGAAGGCCGGGACGGTTGTCATCAAGGCTCACTGTCGCGTCGTGTTGACGCGCAACTGCCGCCACGATGCTCAGGCCCAAACCTGAGCCCGGTCGCGAGCGGCTTTCGTCCATACGCTTGAAGGGCTCTAGCATTGCTGCTCGTAGCGCTTCTGGGATGCCTGGCCCCGTATCAGAGCATACGAGCTCGACGCGCCGTGCGGTGGACCGCACCCTTATCTCCACAGCAGCGCCTTGCGGCGTGTGTCGCATCGTGTTTTCGATGAGGTTGGAGATCGCTTGTATCAGTGACTGTCTGTCGCCATTGATGAGAGCATTCTCGTCAGCGGCAAAGGCTAGTGTGCGTCCTGATGCTTCAACATCGGGTTTGTAAGCGTCGCAAACGCCCTCCGCGGTTTCAGCTAGATCGAGTGCGGTGAAGCGGTCGCGGCTCGCGTCGGAGCCAATAGCGGACAGGCGCAGCATCGCGTCGAACGTCCGCAATATCTCATCGATGCTTGACTGCGCGTGGTCGATTGCTGCGTCGCGAGCGCTTGCGTCCGTCGCAGCGCGCGCGCTTTCTAAACGCTGACGCAGGTGTGTGAGCGGCGTGCGGAGGTCGTGGGCAACGTCAGCCGACACGCGACGAACGTTGGCGACGAGCACATTGACCTGCACAAGCATGCTGTTCACGCGTGCGATCAAATCATCGACGTCATCTGGATTGCGGGTCGTCCGCACGGGCGCGCGCGCTTGCAGGTTACCGGCGCCGAAGGCGCGGACGGCTTCTCCTAAGGCGTCCATGCGCGCCAAGCTACGCCTTGTGAGCCAAATGCCGGCCAGCACCGCGAGGAAGCTCGCGCCGACGCCCACCCAAATCAAGGATACGAGCACAGCGTTGCGAATGCGCTCTGTACGCTCAATGTCATCCGCGATGCTGAGCCGGTTTCCGTTTTCGAGAGCCTCGGTCAGAATTGCGTAGTCACCGCCATGAAGGTCGATGACCGCAATGCCAGCGACATCAGCGGGCAGGGAGGGGTCGCCCGCAAGCGTTTGTCCGTCGGCCGCTGTGAGGCGCCAGAGCAACGCATCATGGCGACCCATGCGTTCTGTGACGGCCTCGATCAAGGTCGCCACGGGTTGCCCAATGGTTTCGCGTTCGAACTCTTGGCGCGCTGCCGACAGCAGAATGCCCGCTTCATGTAGCGCCGCCGATCGTGTGACGATCCACGCGCCGCCGCCAGCGACCAGAAACGAGAAGACCAGCAGGATTGCGTAGATCGCTGACAACCGAAAGCTTGTTGTCGCGAGCAGTCGCCTAATCAGCGCGGATGACATAGCCCGCCCCGCGAATAGTGTGAATGAGTGGCGGGTCTCCGCCACGGTCGATCTTGCTGCGTATGCGGCTGATGTGCGTCTCAACGATATTGGTGCCCGGATCGAAGTGAAAGCTCCAAACTTGCTCAAGCAACATGGTTCGGGTCACGATGCGGCCGACGTTGAGCATGAGCAACTCCAGGATCTCAAACTCCCGCGGCTGTAAGTCGAGATCCGCTTCGCCACGTCGAACCGAGCGCCGCAGCCGATCCAGCTTCAAGTCGCCGACCTGCAAAAGCGGCTGCTCGTCGCGGAGAGCAGGCCGGCGGGCGATAGCGTTAACACGCGCGTTCAATTCGGCGAACGAGAATGGTTTCATCAAGTAGTCGTCGCCGCCGCTTTCGAGCCCGGTCACGCGGTCCTCGACTGAACCTAGCGCTGTGAGGAATATCACAGGTGTATCGACCCCGGCCGCTCTTGCCGCGCGAACCAGTGACAGACCATCGAGTTGCGGAAGCATGCGATCGACGATGATGATGTCGAAGCTTCCCGCCGTCGCCTGAAAGAGGCCATCGCGGCCATCGTTGGCGGTTTCGACTTGATTGCCGCCTTCGCGCAGGCCGCGCGCAACGAACTGCGCAGTTTCTGCGTCGTCTTCGATGACTAAAATTCGCATGCGTACCTGAGGGTGGAGTGCTTTCCGCCACAGACAATATAGGGCGCAGGCGATCCTGCTCGCAATCGGGCCGCTGACCGCAAACATTGGCAATCACCAATGTTGCTGCGTCCATGCCGACCTTGGCGATAATCAATCGGCCGGCAAACCTGGCCCAAGCCCCAGAGTAAGAGAAGTGCCCCCGGCGTCGAGCGCTTGGCTCGCGACCTAAGCGACGCGGGGCAAATCATGAGCGTGCGGCAAGACGATGTGCGCGCTGTCGGTACGCGGAGTTTCGCGGCAACGCTTTCTCCGGGCGCGGTGTTCGCGTTGACGGTGGTTGTGTATCTCGCTCTCCACGTCGCGTTGCGGCTTTGGGAAACGCCGATCATTGCAAAGAACGATGTGCAAGAGGCGGTGGCGGCTCAGGCGTGGGCCTGGGGCTATCACCCGCGAAACCCACCGCTGCACACTTGGCTTCTCATGGGATCGTATTCGATCTTTGGCCCGAGCCTGATTGCGCACGTCGCGCTCAAATACACACTGTTGGGTGGCGTGTTTGCATTCGCTTATCTTTGCGCGAAACGGCTTGTGTCGAGCCCAGCCGTCGCTGTGGTCGCAGCGCTGTCGATGTCTCTGCTCGGCCCGCTGGCGTGGACCGTGCACACCGCACTGACGCACACGCTGCTAATGGCTGCTCTCATACTTGCAACGCTGTGGGCGGCGATGCGCCTGACGGATCGCGGACGCCCGGTGGACTACTTTCTCTTTGGCCTCGCCGTCGGCCTTGGGCTGTTGGCGAAGTACTCGTTTCTGCTGTTCTTGGGTCCGCTGCTCGCCGCGATGCTGACGCAACGCGATCTCCGGGCTCCGCTCATGAGCGCACGTATGCTCGTCGCTATTGCTGCGATGGCCGTCGTCCTTACACCGCATGCGCTATGGATGCTGACCGCGCATTTCGACTTCGTCGCATTCCTTGGTCAAAAGCAACACGGCGAAACTACAGGGCCTTACCTGGCAAGCGCGGTCGAGGGTGTTGGCGCACTGCTAACTGGAGCGCTGATCTTTCTCGCGCCGTTCGTGATCGTCGCGCCGTTGATCTTCTGGAAGCAGCGGAAAGTCACCGCGCAGCCGAGCACGTCGTGGCAGCGCGCTGTCGTGCTGATTTGCGGCTTCGGTCTGGCATTATTGTTGATCGACGTGCTGTTCTTTCAGGCAACGCAGTTCGAGTTGAGATACTTCACGGCCGCACTACTGCTCGCGCCGCTTGCGGCCTTTCAATGGATCGACCGTCGCGATCCAAAAGCAGGGCAATTGCGCGCGGTTTGTATCGCCGTGGCCGCGGTCGCATTCATCGGCTTTGCCGGATTGAGCGGGCGGGCGTTGCTGGCGAACCGCTCGTGCGACAGATGCTGGGAGGAGATGCCGACAGAGCAACTCACTCAGGCCTTGCGCTCGGCAGGGTTTACTGGCGGTGTCATCGTCGCCGACCACTACAACCTGGCGGGCAACATGCGCCTAGCGTTTCCATCGTCCCGCACGGTGGCCGCCAATTACGATGTCGCGCTCCCGGTATACGCTGGGGGAGGGACGTGCGCCGTTGTTTGGAATGCACGCAACGCCGGCGATGCGTTACCGCCCGCTATCGCAGACTATCTGCATGGAGAAGGTTTGCCTGCCGTGGTTGAGCAGCCGCAATATGTTGAAGCGCTGCTGAGGCGCAGTGCGGATCGCGTCGATCGGTTCGGGTTTGTCTTGCTGCCGGCTGCCCGTTGTTTGCCGTCGCGTGGTGATCTAGCGCGCTAGCGCTGGCGTGCCTTCATCTTCTGACAGGTTAGATCAAGTCGATAGCCTTGAAGATCGTAACCTCGACGCGGCGCAAACTCTCGCAAGAGTGCCTCAAGTCGCGCGTCCGAAAAGTTAATGATCGCGCCACTTGCGGCATCGATAGGCGACAGCGCGCGCCAAGGATGTCGAGCCTAACACCAAGACGTCAGTCCGCCACTGTCTGATCGAGACGAGACCGGGCAAACGTGCGCAACGCCATCACCATGAGTATGGTCAGGCATGCGCCGCCGAGCAGAGCCGCAGCTAGCCCTAAATTGCCGTTGAGAACATGCCCTACGCTGCCGCCGGCGAACGCGATAACGGCAGTCTTCGGAAGAACGCCGATGGCGAGCCCCGCGAGATAGGGCCAAAATCTAGCGTTGGCAGCTGCTAGCGCAGCATTCACGACAACGAATGGAGGGCCGGGCACGAAGCGCGCGAGGAGGCTCGCAAGAAAGGGTTTTCTGCCAAGTGCGCGAGATAGTCGGGTTGGCGGCTGTGGGCCTCGCGCACTGAATCTGAAGACTCGCCCGCTCTGGAACGTCGCCGCGCCGGATATGATCGTGGCTATCCAGGAATACCAAAAGCCATCTGTGGGACCGAAAGCGAGCACGCACGCGCCAATCAGCAGCGCTTGAGGTGCTCCGACATACGCGGTGAGCACGAACACAAGGATCGCGGCCGGCAGTCCTAGGTGTGTGACGCGAGCAGATTCGAAGAGGGCGCCCAGGCCGGTCGCCACGTCGGCGCGGAGGTTCGGCAAAGCAGTGAGTGCGATGACCCCGGCTGCGATCAACACCAAACAAGCGGTGAGAAGCAGTCCACGCAAGTCGCGCGGTGAATCTTGTTCTGGCTGGTCGAGTACGGTCACGGTGTTTGAGGTTCTGGTCGGTGGGGGCCCTTTCTGCGCTCGCGACGCTCAGGGTTCACGTTGTGATTTCCCAATGCGTGCATGATGCAAGCGCGTTTAGAGCGGGAACAGCAGGAGTGCAGCGATCAGCGAGAAGATCACGATCGCGACGGTCAAACTGACCGACTTCACGATGATGACGAACTCGCTCATGTTTGGCCGGAGCATAGGTATCCCCGCAGCGCACATGCGCCCGGAAGGCAGTTTGTATGCGCAGGGCATTGACGGCGTCACTTTGGGAATCCCCAACGTCACGCATTGGCCGCCACGTTTCGATGAAAAGGAGGCGGTTGCGTTGAGTTGGTGGCAGTGTCCCGACCGAGGATCACGTCGAGGTTGATTGCTCGCAGATCGATTTGAGTTCGGCGTGAAACGTTGCGTCGTCCGCAACTTCTGGATTGTAGGCGTCGAGGTAGCCTTCCACGACAAGAGTATCAAAAATGTCGGCCCACGATCGATGCTCGCCGGTTCGCGCGAGTTCTAACGCCCGCGTTCGAACCGCCGCGACTGCGCTTTGCTCATCCATGGGGGCCTCGACCGTCTAGGTCGGTCACAGTGCACGAGCGCTGCGCCGCCATTCAAATCGACAATTCCCAATGTTCATGGATAGGTTCTCGGTAGCGCAGCGTTAGTCGGCGAAGCCGGTATCCGCCGAGCCCGCGCGCGACCTCAGCTATGGCCGCGCCCAACGCGCTACCCATCTCCGTACCCATGGAGAACCCGGTTTCGCGCATGCGCGAGCGGCCAACGGCGGTGAGACACAGGGCGGCTAGCGGGTCGCCTTCGACAACGCCATTGGTGCGCGGTCAGTGGCGGGTGAAACCTTGCCTCTCTGTCCGCCACCGGCTTCGATGCCGCTTATGCCGCGCGCTTCAGTTTCAGCGCTAGCTCTGCGACGAGCCGCCCCTGGAAGCGCGCACCGTCGAGATCGATTTGCGAGGGTTGGCGCTGGCCTTGGGCGCCGGCGATCGTGGTTGCGCCGTAGGGCGAGCCGCCGAGCACTTCGTCGACATTGAGTTGCGCCTGATAGCTGTACGGCAGACCAACGATGATCATACCGAGGTGCATCAATGTGGCGATGATCGAGAAGAGCGTCATCTCGTTGCCGCCGTGCTGGCTGGCGCTCGATGAAAACGCCCCACCGATCTTGCCGTTGAGCACGCCGCGTTTCCACAAGCCGCCCGTCTGATCCAGGAAGGCGGCCATTTGCGACGGCATGCGTCCGTAGCGCGTCGGCGCGCCGACGATGATTGCGTCATAGTGTTCGAGGTCGTCGACGCGCGCGATCGGCGCGGCTTGATCGAGGCGATAGTGCGAGGCTTTGGCTGTTTCTTCCGGCACGGTTTCCGGCACGCGCTTCACATCAACGCTTGCGCCGGCGCCGCGCGCACCTTCGGCGATCGCGTGCGCCATCTGCTCGATGTGGCCGAAGCTCGAGTAATAGAGAACGAGTATCTTGGCCATGAGTGCTCTTTCAAAAAAGGCCCGCCGCGCGCTTTGGACGAGCGCGCGGCGGGGGAGGATCTAGGGATGCGGCGACAACCCTAGAATTCATAATCGAAGCGAACGCCGATCGTACGCGGCCGGGTGTAGGACGTCGTTGCACTCGCGCCGATGAAGCCGGGGCTTACATAGACGTTGTTCTTCTGCACTTCATCTTCGAGATTAGTGATGTAGCCGGTGATGCGAAGATCGGAGTCCGCCACATCGTAACCGAGCGTGATGTCCGTGCGCGTGAACGCCGGCACACGGTCGATGGTCGGGTGGTTGTACTCACGCAGATAGAGATCATCGCGCCAGGTGAAGCTCAATGCGGCGTTGAGATCACCCCATGCGCCCAGACTCATGTCGTAGTCGAGACCAAGATTGATGGTGTTCTCGGCGACATAGGGGATCGTGTTTCCGCTGAGATCAGTGCGGCCGAGACCGCCCGGATCGCTGGGATTGAACACAGGCGAGGGATCGCGCGGGTCGGTATTGTAGTATTCGTCGAACGTCGCGTTGATGTAAGCGTAGGAGGCGCTGAAGGTCAGGTTCTCCGTGATCAGCCACTGGCTTTCGAGTTCGAAACCCCAGATCGTGCTTTGCGCTGCGTTGGTGGTGAACTGTCCCGGCGCGTTGTTGATCGTCGCCAGCGTCGTCAGTTGCATGTCTTCGTAGGCGTAGTAGAACGCGTCGAGATTGATGCGGGCACGGCGATCGAAGAGGTCCGACTTGATGCCGAACTCGTAGGCCGTCACGGTTTCCGGATCGTATGGCGCGCCGTTCGAAGTGATGTTGAAGCCGCCGGCTTTGTAGCCGGTGGATACAGTGGCGTAGAACAAGACATCGTCGCTGACATCCCACTCAACGCCGGTCCGCCACGTAACTTGGTCGAACTCGGCTTCGCCTGGAAACAAGCCATTTGGCACATTCGGCGGCAGCGGCTGACCGAAATTGCTGAGCGTCACTTTCACGCCGCTGCGTTCGTCTTCAGTGTAGCGAACGCCAGCGCTGAAGCGGAAGTTGTCGGTCAGTGAGTAGGTGGCGTTGCCGTAGGCGGCCATCGTGGTGCTGACGCCGGATTCATGCAGCAAGAAGTCCGGTAGATTGATCTGACCCATTCCCGTCAAGCCGCGCAGGCGCACGCGACGGCGCGCGAACGTCTCTTCAGAGAAATAATAGCCGCCGACGATCCATTGCAGCGGGCTGTCGTAGTCTGACGTGAAGCGGAATTCGACGGTCTCAGCGTCGCTGTACTGATCCTTGTTGAAGATCGAGATGTTGACCGGTGAGCCGTCGAAGTCCTGCTGGACGTTCGCGGTCTGATCGAGCAGGCCGGCCTGCAGGACGAAGTCGACACCGCCGAAGTCATGTGAGAGGCGGGCAAAGCCCATCCAGGTTTCGGTGAGGTTGAACGATTCCGCGTCATTGTTGACGGTGAGTTCGTCATCGATGTCCGCCGGGATGGTGGCCAGCAACGCTTGGGTCGGCGGCGGGCCGCCAATGTTGCGCTCAAGGAAGTGCATCGCAACGCCCGATCCCTGCAGATCGCTATACGTGCCATAAAGCAGGAGTTGAGTGCGGTCCGCGTCGCCGAATGCGAGTTGGCCGCGGATGGTGAGATCGCCGTCGGAGCCAAACGGATTGTCGTCGTCGCCCGGGCGATTGATGTTTTCGACGTAACCATCTTCCGACGAATAAACCGCTGAGAGGCGCGCCGCGACGTCTTCGCCCAGCGGCATGTTGATCATCGTGCGCGCTTCGAACAAGTCACGCGAACCGAAGCTTACGCCCGCTTGCGCTTCGAAATAATCCTGCGGCTCTTCGGCTATGACGTTGATCACGCCGCCGGTGGCGTTGCGGCCGTAGAGCGTGCCTTGCGGGCCGCGCAGCACTTCGATGCGGTCGATGTCGTAGAAGATCGCACTGCCGCCAGCGGGGCGGCCGATGTAGAAATTGTCGATATAGAAAGCGACGCCGGAGTCCGAGATCGTCGACGTGCCTTGCAGGCCGATGCCGCGCAGTGAGATTTTGAAGCCGTCTTGTTCTTGGCCGATGTTGAGGTTCGGCACATAGGCTTGCAAGTTCGACAGATCGTCGATGCCGCGTTCTTCGAGCATATCGCCATTGAAAGCCGAAATGGCGATCGGCGTGTCTTGCAACGACGTCGCGCGGCGCTGCGCGGTGACGATGATGTCTTCGATCGCGCCTTCGTCGGGCTCCGCCTCCGCTGCGGGCGCATCTTGAGCGGACGCAACGCCCGCCAAGCTAAACGATGTACACAAGACAATGACGGCGCTGGCCGCCACGCTGCTATAGAACTTTCTCATAACACAATTCCTCCCCGTTCCCGCTCTTTGGCAGGTTTTTTCAATCTTCAATTTTCGGCGACGCGCTTAGGCGTGGTGCTTGTTAGTCAGGCGCGCCTCACTCGAGTTCGTAGTTGCGGCCGAAGTCCGGTGGCGGCGGGCCATCGGCGGACCAGAGGAACATGCCGTCCTTCTTGGTCCAGTCGGCTGCCGCCCACTCCAGATCTTTGGTGATGAAATCCATGTCGAAGAAATATTCCGCCATGCCGTTCCACGGATCGCGGAAGTAGTGGAAGTAGTTGGAGCCGACGCCGTGACGGCCTGGCCCCCACGCATGCTTGAAGTCCTTCGCGCGTAGCGCTTTGGCGCCGGCTTCGGCTTCATCAATCGAAGCAACCTCGAAGCTGGCGTGATGGAAGCCTGGCCCCGGCGCGTTCAAGAAGGCGAGCACGTGGTGATCGCTGGCGCCGGGTACGCGCAGGAACGCGGCGTAATTATCAGTGATCGTATCGCTGACGCGCATGCCGAGCACGTCGCAATAGAACTCACGCTTCCGCGCGACATCCGGCGTGAACATGATGATGTGGCCGAGCCGGCGTGGGCGCGCGACGAGATTGAACGGCGGGCAGCCGCGTGCATCGACGCGCGTGATTGCGCCCGGATAGTTGACGATGGGGGGCGCTTGCTTCGCCGCGCTCCATTTGTCGGCGGCGTGCACGTTGACGAGCGCGCCATCAGGATCGCGAAACCATAGGCCGTCCGGCGCGTCGGGTGAGGGCGGCTTCTCGGTAGCAATGCCGCGATCGCGCAGCGTGTTTGAGATTTGATCGAGCCCGCGCGCGTCGGCGGCGAACGAGATGTGGTGAAACTTGCGGTTCTGGCCGGTCTCGTAGAGCACGATTTCATCATGATCGCGGCCATAGCAGCGGAAGCGCAACTCGCTGCCGCGGCCTTCGCGCTGATTGAGCCCGAAGGTCGTGTAGAAATCCGATCCGGCTTTGAGGTCGGGCACGCCCAATGCGAAATGTCGGAGCGAATGGATCATCGTTTGCCTCCCGTGGCCTCAAGCCGCCGCGTTTTCGCGGTCGTTTGTTGTTGTAGCGGCGCCGCGGCGGCGATGCCCATGCCGGCATTCCATGCGGCGATGTCGTGATAAAAAAGCGCTTCTGATGCGTAAGGGCCGGAGGCGGAGAGCGCCGCGTAGGCCGCGATCCAGGTTCGAACCTCATGGCCGCCGCAGCCGGCGATGTCCGTCAGTTGTCCTTCGGAGAGGTTGTCGAGCACGTCGAGTTTGCCGTCCGCCATTGCGGCCATGAACTTGCGATCCCAGGCCGGATTGAGCGGCAGTGCGTCGCCGCCGCCACCCGCCATGAGCCTGCGGGCGGTTTCGAAATTCTGCTGCTCTCGTGCGCGGCGCGCTTCAATTGGCGGATTGCGGCCGGCGATCAGCATCTCCGCCACTGGAGGCGGCGCCGTCTCCATCTTTGGAATCGGCGGATCGTGCGAAAGCCCGCCCGAGCCGAGGATCAGCACGCGCTTGTTCAACGCCTTCGCCCACGCGCCGACCGCTTTGCCCAAAGCGCGGATGCGCGCGAACGTCGGCAGTGGCGGGCCGGCGCAATTGATGTGCACCGGCAGCACCGGATAGCGATCGACGCTACCCGTCAGCAACACTAACGCCTGCGCGAAACCGTGATCGGCTTGCATGCGGTACGACATCGCAACATCGACGCCGTCATTCAGCACCGAGCGAATGCACTCGAGCGCGAGCGTCTCCGGCACATCGAAATCGCCGCCGCCAATATCGTAATCGCCGATCGCGGTCGCGCGCACGCCGATCGTGAACGAAGGTAGACAGTCGTAGAAGAAGCCTTTGAAGTGATCCGGTGCGAATAGAATAATGAGTTCGGGATTGTAGGCTTCGATGTCTTGCTTCAGCGCCGCGAAATGCGCACGCGCTTCACGATCCACAGTTGGATCGGCGTCGACGTGATCCATCAACGGCGTGTGCGAGGCGCAGATCAGACGAACGCTCACCGTGCGCCTCCGGCTGCGCGGCGTTGCGGCTGCGTGTGTTTCGCTAGAAAACCCAAATGTAGCGCGTTGAAATCGTCGGCGCGCTCCCACTGCGGCCAGTGCGCGCAATCATCCATAATCACGAGAT
Organism: uncultured Terricaulis sp.; assembly: GCA_964478365.1. GTDB lineage: Bacteria > Pseudomonadota > Alphaproteobacteria > Caulobacterales > Aquidulcibacteraceae > Vitreimonas. The sequence goes on along the minus strand of CAYZIJ010000028.1, from coordinate 7,511 downwards.
CAGAGCCAGCTATCGCGCGCTGAAAGCGCTCGCCAGTAGCGACAGGCGCTGTCGGATCGTGATCGGTCCAAATGATCAGCGTTGGAGCGGTGATGCGCGTCAGGCTCTCCTCGGTGAGCACGTTGCGCATGCGGATGTCCATGTTCTGCAGGCAAAGGATGTGCTCCATCGCCCGCAAAAAACCCGGCTGCGTGTAAATCTTGAGCCGCAGCTCGACGAGATCGTCGGTGACGCGCGCCTTATCGTGCATCAGCCATTCAAGCCGTGCGCGAACGGTTTCTTGGCTCGCTTCGGCGACCGCTTTCATCGTTACCGTGTAAACGCGCTGCATCACTGCAGGATCGGTGTTCAAGCCGCCGGCGGTGTTCAGAGTCAGTGTCGCGACACGATCCGGATGATCGATCGCAAATTGCGCGACGATCCAGCCGCCGAGCGATTCGCCGTGCAAATGCGCGCGTTGCACGCCAACTGCGTCAAGAAAATCGAGCAGGTGCCGAACGTAGTGGCGGATCTCATAATCGTGGTCCGGCTTATCGCTGAAGCCGTGACCGACCATGTCGAGCGCGATCGTGCGGAACGCTGCTGCATGCGGGAGCAGGTTGCGCGTGAACGCTTCCAAATGCCCGCCCGTGCCGTGAACGAAGATCACCGCTTCGTCGGACGACGCATCGCCCGCCTCGACGTAGCGCGTCTTCACGCCACCGGCGTTGACGTAGCCAAGGCGTAGCGCCCCGCTTGCGATCTCCGGCCAGAGAAAGGCCATCCCGTCCTCCCAACGGTTGTTGTTGTGGGTATACTAGCATGTAAGCGTAGCATGTAAATACTAGCATGTAACCCATGGCGCGACGGACTCGGTTTAGGCTATGACGAAGGGGCTCGCGCTGCCGGCTCGGGGCTGGGCCGAGGCCACGGGGCGGCCTGCGCAGGCGTTCGCGCTCCGTGCGTGGCGCGAGCAAGCTTAGGACCACTGCGTTGAGCAAGAACAACAAGATCTACGATCTGATCATCGATCGCTTGGTGAACGCCGGATACGCGTTCGGCGATCGCTTGCTCGTGAAAGAAATCGCCGCAGAGACAGGCGCTAGCCGTCAGCCGATCATGTCAGCGCTCAATCGTTTAAGCGCTGACGGCTTCGTGCGCATCATTCCGCAAGTCGGCTGCCAGGTAATCAATCCGAGCCGCGACGAGATCGCCGACTTCTTCCTGCTGTTTCAGCGCCTCGAAGGCGTGCTCGTCGAACTCGCAGCGAAGCGCCGGACGGAAGAACAGATTCGCGCCCTTAAAGCCTCGCAGCGCCGCATCATGGCGCTCGAAAGCGAAAAAGATCCGTCACCGTCGACTTATGCTGAGCTTAACCGCGACTTCCATCACACCATGCATCTCATGGCGCACTCGCCGATGCTGGCCGAGAAGCAGCGCAGCCACTTCAACATGAGCGACTTCTTCATCACCCACTCGGCTGGCTTCGGCTCGTTCATGTCCGACGCCGCACGTGAGCACGACAAGATTATTGATGCGATCGTCAAGCAACAGCCGGAAAGAGCTCGTTTAGAAGCGGAAACGCACATCGCAGCGGTGGCCAGCAATGTGCTCGCCGGTATGGACGTGCCGAAGAAAAAGCGCTGAGGTAGGCGGAGGCTCTAAGCCTCCGCTCTCTCCCGCACCGACGCGTAGGTCACAACCGTATCGGCCTTCACGCCATCGCCCGCGCGCCACTCACGGACGATCTTCTCCCACGCAAGCGGCCCGCCGCCATAAGTGACGCCGATGAACGTCGCCTTGCCGCGGAAGTTTCCTTCGTTGTTCAAGAAGCCCGGCGTGCAGTCCTCATTGAACTTCGATTGATCGACCTGCTTTGCTTCAATCTGCTCGAGCCAGCGCAGCTCTGCCTCGTTTGTGACCTCAAACGTCTCGACATCCTTGGCCACGCAATCGGCGATCAAATTGACCGCATGCTCAGCCTGCATCGCCAGCGTGTGCGTGAAATTGAACGCCTTGGTGCCCTGGATGTGGCCGCCGACGATGTAGAAGTTCGGGAAGCCGCTGAGCAGCATGCCGTGCACAGTGCGATAGCCGCCGGCCCATTTCGCATCGAGCGTCAGCCCGTCGCGCCCGCGTAGATCGTAGCCGCCGACCTTTTCTGGCGTCGCGCCGACGTCGAAGCCAGTGGCGAAAATGATGCAATCCACCAGGATTTCTTCGCCATTCACAACGATCCCGGTTTCGGTGATCGCTTCCAGGCCCTTGCCGTCCGTATCGACGAGTGAGACGTTGTCACGATTGAACGCTTGCAAGAAATCGTCGCTGAAGAGGGGGCGCTTGCAGAGGTAATTGTACCAAGGCTTTAGCGCCTCAGCGGTCTTAGCATCGCGTACAACACCGGAGACATGCTGGCGCACCTCGCCCATCTTTGAGAAGTCGACGCCTTGCGCGATAACAGGCGGCGGCTTGTTGGCGCCGGATTGCGCATTCTCCTTCATCGCTGCGCCGACGCGCACGAAGAAGTCGGTCCAGCAATCCTGCACGATGTCACCGCTGTTCGGCTGCATGGTGATGGTCGACAGGAAGTTTGTCATACGGTGCGCTTGCCACCCTGGCAGCTGATCATCATACCAAGCGCGATCGGTGGCCGCATTGTTGCGCGGGCCGACTGCCGACGGCGTGCGCTGCACGACGTAGAGATGGCCCGTATTCTCCGCGATGGTCGGAACGATCTGCACGGCGGTGGCGCCGGTGCCGACAACGGCGACGCGCTTATCGCGCAGCTTTTCGTGGCCACCTGCGGCGTCGCCGCCGGTGTAATCATAGTCCCAGCGGGAGGAGTGGAAAACCCTGCCTTTAAACGATTTTATGCCCGGAACGCCCGGTAGCTTCACCTTCGCCAGCGGCCCCTGGCTCACTGCGACATGGCGCGCGCGAATGCGATCGCCACGATCCGTTTCGATCAACCAACGTGTGCTTGCATCGTCCCAGATGAGTTTGGTGACTGTGGTTTGCAGCAACGCGTTGTCATAGAGTTGATAGTGCCGCCCGATCGCCTGGCAGTGCGCGAAGATTTCCGCGCCCGTTGCATAGCGCTCTGATGGGACCGTGCCGATTTCTTCAAGCAGAGGCATATAGACATAGGCCTCGATATCGCAGCGCACGCCAGGATAGCGGTTCCAGTACCACGTGCCGCCGAAGTCACCGCCTTGTTCGATGATGCGGAAATCGTCGACGCCAGCATCGCGCAGCTTCGCTGCTGTGAGTAGACCGCCAAAACCGCCTCCAATTACGGCGACATCGATGTCCTCGCTCACCGCATCACGGCTGAGCGGTGTGTCGATGTACGGATCGCGGGCGAAGTCGGCGTATTCGCCCGCCGCGTCCAGGAACTGAGCATCAGCATCCTTGCGCAAACGCTTGTCGCGTTCGGCGAGATATTTCGCGCGCAGGGCGGCGGGGTCGAGCGGCGTGGCGTCGTCGCGCGTACTCGTCATCGTCATCTCCTCCCAGTCGGCTTCCTTAGGCGTCGGCCGCTAAAGGCTCTTGTCTGGCTCCGCCGCGAGTATTAGACAGGATCAACTGGCATGCAAGCATGCCGGATAAGAAAACGACGGGGAACGCCGATGGGAGAGGCCGCGACCGCGATCAGCTTGGACTTCGCCGCCCACGCGGCCCGGCTGCGCACCGCCTATAATGGCAGACCGATACCGCCGCTGCGTGAAGCTTTGCGCGGCGCGACCGTCGCCGACGCCTACGCGATCCAAGCATTGAACACCGCTCATTGGCAAAGCGAAGGTCGTCGTCGCGTCGGCGCGAAGATTGGGCTAACGGCCAAGAGCGTGCAGGCGCAACTCGGCGTCGATCAGCCGGATTTCGGTACGCTCTTGGATGACATGCAGATTGAAGACGGCGGCGCCGTGCCGGCCGGCCGTTTACTGCAGCCGAAAGTCGAAGCCGAGATCGCTTTCACGCTCGCGCGCACGCCGGATGCGAGCAATCTCGACACACTCGCCGCGTCGGTCGCGTACGCGCAAGCCTCAATCGAGATCGTCGATAGCCGCATCGCCAATTGGGACATCGGCATCCTCGATACCGTTGCGGACAACGCATCGTCTGGCCTCTTCGTGCTCGGCCGCGAACGCAAGAAGCTCAACGCGTTCGATTTGCGTCTCTGCGGCATGCTTCTGGAAAAGAACGGCGAGCCGATGTCGTTTGGCGCTGGCGCTGCGTGTCTCGGCAATCCGCTGAACGCACTAGTTTGGTTGGCGCGCATGATGGTGTCGCTTGGTCAGCCGCTGCGCGAAGGCGATGTGGTTCTCGCCGGCGCGCTTGGGCCGATGGTCGTCGCTACGCCCGGCGATGTGTTTAGGGCGGAGATCGGCGGCCTTGGCGCCGTCAGCGTCCGGTTTGAGCGCTGAGATGGCCAAGCTCAAAGCCGCCATCATCGGTTCGGGCAATATCGGCACCGACCTCATGATCAAAATCATGCGCCAATCCAGCGTTTTGGAGATGGGCGCGATGGTCGGCATCGATCCCAACTCTGACGGCCTGCAACGCGCGGCGCGGTTTGGCGTAGCGACCACGCACGAAGGCATGGACGGCCTCACGGCGCTGCCGGCATGGCGTGATATCCGCATCGTATTCGATGCGACATCCGCCGCCGCGCATCAGCGTCACAGCGATATCGCTGCGCGCGACGGCAAAGTGATGATTGATCTCACGCCCGCTGCGATCGGCCCCTATGTGATCCCTGTCGTGAACGGCGAAGCGAATCTCGCGGCGCAAAACGTCAACATGGTGACGTGCGGCGGGCAAGCGACAATCCCGATTGTCGCGGCCGTCTCATCGGTCGCGCAAGTGCATTACGCCGAGATCGTCGCCTCGATCGCGTCGAAGAGTGCGGGGCCAGGCACGCGCGCGAACATCGATGAGTTCACCGAAACCACGTCGCGCGCCATCGAACAGATCGGCGGCGCAGCACTCGGCAAAGCCATCATCATCCTCAATCCCGCCGAACCGCCGCTGCTGATGCGCGACACGGTGTTCACGCTCTCGTCGGGCGCTGATGAAGCGACGATCGCCGCGGCGGTCGAAGCGATGGTCGCAAAGGTACAGGCTTATGTGCCGGGCTATCGCTTGAAGCAGGCGGTGCAGTTTGAGCGCTTCGGCCCGAACAACCCGATCGACATACCAGGCCACGGCCGCTTCGAAGGCTTGAAGACAACTGTATTCCTCGAAGTCGAAGGCGCCGCGCATTATTTGCCTGCTTACGCTGGCAATCTCGACATCATGACATCCGCTGCGCTCGCGACTGGCGAGCGCATAGCCGAGCGTCTGCTACAGAGAGAGGCCGCGTGATGGTCTTCGATCCGGCGACGACCAAGCTCTACATTCAAGACGTCACGCTGCGCGACGGCATGCACGCGATCCGCCATCGCTATGGCGTCGAGCACGTCCGCTCCATCGCGCGTGCATTGGATAAAGCGGGTGTCGACGCCATCGAAGTCGCGCACGGTGATGGCCTCAATGGGTCGTCGTTCAATTACGGATTCGGCGCGCACACGGATGCCGAGTGGATCGAAGCCGTCGCCGATGTGGTCGAGAACGCCGTTCTCACGACACTTCTTCTTCCCGGCATCGGCACCGTCCGCGATCTGAAGGACGCTTACGCGCTCGGTGTCCGCTCCGTGCGCATCGCCACGCATTGCACCGAAGCCGATGTCGCCAAACAGCACATCGAAGCCGCGCGCAATCTCGGCATGGATACAGTCGGCTTTCTAATGATGAGCCACATGGTCGAGCCGGATGTGTTGGCGCAGCAGGCTAAGGTCATGGAGGGCTATGGCGCGACCTGCATCTATGTCACTGATTCCGGCGGTGCGCTCGATATGGACGGCTATCGCGTCCGCTGCGAAGCGTATGACCGCGTGCTGAAGCCCGAAACGCAGCGCGGCGTGCATGCGCACCACAATCTGAGCCTCGGAGTCGCAAACTCTATCGTTGCGGTGCAAGCAGGTGCGGTCCGTGTGGACGCGAGCCTCTGTGGCATGGGAGCGGGCGCCGGTAACGCGCCGCTCGAAGTCTTCATCGCCGCCGCCGACCGCAAGGGCTGGCGCCACGGCTGCGATCTCTTCGCGCTGATGGACGCGGCTGAAGATCTAGTTCGCCCGCTGCAGGATCGCCCCGTCCGCGTCGACCGCGAGACGCTGAGCCTTGGCTACGCTGGTGTCTATTCGTCCTTCCTGCGCCATGCCGAAAAGGCGAGTGCGGATTACGGCGTCGATACGCGCGATATTCTGGTCGCGCTTGGTGAGCGCCGGATGGTCGGCGGGCAAGAAGATATGATTGTGGATGTGGCGCTCGATCTGGCACGCAGCCGCAAGGGGTGAGGAAACATGGATCTCGGGATCAAAGGCCGCAAAGCCATCGTCTGCGCCGCCAGCCAAGGGCTCGGCAAAGCGTGCGCGATGGCGCTGGCGAAAGAGGGCGTTGATGTTCTGATCAATGGCCGCACGACGGAGACGCTGGAAGATGCCGCGGCTGAGATCAGAAGCTCTGCGCCTGGCGTGAAGGTGTGGACCGTCGCTGGTAGTGTCACGGATGAGGCGACGCGCGCGGCGATGTTCGAGGCGTTGCCCGCGCCCGATATTCTGATCAACAATGCCGGCGGTCCACCGCCGGGAGATTTCCGCGACTGGGATCGCGAAACGTGGATCGCTGCACTCGATCAGAACATGCTGACGGCGATCGATCTCATTCGCCGTAGCGTCGATGGCATGTCCGAGCGCGGCTTTGGCCGCATAGTGAACATTACCTCGTCGTCCGTGCGCGTGCCGATCCCGGTGATTGGCCTGTCCAACGCCGCGCGGGCGGGACTCACTGGCTTTGTGCTCGGCCTAGTTCCGCAACTCTCGTCGAAAGGCGTGACGATCAACAACGTTTTGCCCGGCCCGTTCGACACGAACCGGCTGCGCAATTCGAAAGAGATCACCAAGCATCTCACCAACAACAAGGTCGCCGGCCGTGTCGGCGATCCGGCTGAGCTCGGCGCCATGTGCGCATTCTTGTGCAGTACGCACGCGGGTTACGTCACCGGCCAAAACATCCTGATGGATGGCGGCCTCTATCCGGGCAATTTCTAAGAGGAGGAAACAATGAAAAAGCTACTCGCCGCAACTTTCGTCTTCATCGCCGTCGTCGGCGCGCCAAGCGCGATGGCCAACACGGCGCTGCAATCGTGGTGCGAAGGTTTCGCCGACAGCCAAGGCGTGCCGCGCACGCCGTGCACATGCATTGTCGCGGCGATCGGCGACAATGAAGAACTCGCCGCTGAGATGATGACCAAGACCTCGATCGCCAATTATCACGAAACGAAGTCCGCAGCGCTCGCCGTCGCCGTCGATCCGTGCGTGCCGCCGCGCCGAACCTAAGGGCGACGTGAAGACGGCGCTCCGGCACTTTGAAGCGTTGACTGATCCCGCTATCGGCGAAGACCGACGCTGAAATCCGTGGATAGAGCACGCCTC
>CAYZIJ010000027.1:0-33447 GCA_964478365.1 uncultured Terricaulis sp. | reverse complement strand
ATCGCTGCTGCGGAAACGCAATTGCAAACCGTGATGGCCGTGCGCGACCAAGTTATTTCCGCGTACCAAGAAATCCTGCGCATGCCCATTTAAGGTTCGGCCTTCGGGAACTTCCCCAAGGAACCTGCGTTCTTCGCGCATCAGGTTTACTGAAGGAGTGTTCCCCATGCTTGGCTGGGCGATCGGATTTTTTGTTGCAGCACTTGTCGCTGCCGTGTTCGGCTTTGGCGGCGTCGCTTCCGCTTTCACCGGCATCGCGATCATCCTCTTCTGGGTGTTTCTAGGGCTTGTGGTTCTTTCGCTGCTTTTCAACACGTTCGGCGGCACGCACGCAGCCGCGCACACAGGTAGTGGTCGTACGGTCGGCACGCTCGCTCTAGTCGCTGGCGTTGCGCTGCTTGTGTACGCCTGGGTCGACAATGACATGTCGGAGCAACGCGTTGGCGCGCAGATCGACGAAACCGCCGTTGAATTGGCTGAAGGCGCTTCCGATGCGCTCGGCACTGCCGGCAACCGCGCTGAAGATCTCGTGACCGATGCTTCCAACGAAGTCCGCGAAGACGCTTCGCAAGGCTTGGACGAAGCTTCGGAAAACGTCGAACCCGAGAACAACTAAACTTTTCCTCCCCTCTTCACGCTGAACTCGGCCCGGGCCTCGCCCGGGCCTTTTCTTTTGCGGAACGTGGGCGCGCCCGGCCGCGTTCTTGCGATGGAGATTCAACATGGCTTCCCAGTACGCCGACATTCCCGCCCTTAATCATCTCGCTGCGATCTTGATCGACGCCCGGCGGCTTTACACACGCGCGATCGACCTCGCCAAGGAGCCAGACGCGGCGTCGAAAATCCAAATCACGCTTGGCGAACGCAGCGCTCTTTTGCAGGAGATCCAAGCGCGTGTGCAGCAGCTTGGCGGCCTCGCGACTGCTGAAGGCTCGATGCTGGGTGTGGCGCACAAGGCGTTCATGAATGTCCGCTCGGTTTTCGATCGCGATCTCAAAGTTGCGCTCGAAGAAGTGGAGCGCGGAGAGAAATATTTCCGCGACGAAGTTCGCAAAGCTATGCGCCGAGAGGATGTGAGCGCTGACACGCGCGCATTTCTGGGCGTCGCTCTTGACCGCGCCGTGACCGGCGAAATGCGCATTGAAGGCAAAGTTGAGCAAGTGCACGGCGAACGTCCCGCCCACTAGGCATGCGCGGGCGCCGGCGTTTCTCTCTCCGAGAAACACCGTGGACCTGCTCAGGACGTGGGAGCCCGTCAGCTTGAATCCGCCAACGCTACAGGCGGCGCGGCGCACGAGACGCAAGGCTCAGCGCACGCGACAGGATCGATGATGCGCAGACGCGTCATGCCGCAGCGCAGACGGCGCATCGCGCGCGCCACGTGCTTTTCCAGATCGCGCATGACGCAGAGGATCGCATACAGGCGCCTGCCGAAATCGCGCCCGCGCATGGCTTTGCGCAAACGCGCGCCGATCAGCTGGCGATACGCGCTGCCGCGAAGATTGAGCCGTCCGTGACGATGCTTGCCGGACCGGCGCGGCGTCATGCGTGCGGCGACGTGGACGAAGACGAGCTTGCCGGTGAACCGCGCCACCTTGTCGAGATCGCGGCGCGAAACAGCGCCACCGCTCGCCATCCACAACGCATACCGCCCGACGAACCACACAAAGAACGCCGTCGCCCAGCGCATGATGCGCTGGAGGCGGTTTGGTTCGATGATGGGCGGTGTTGCACGCATGACGACGCATTATCGCGCAGGATGCGAGGGGGCGGATAAGTTTGGCGCTAGCGCGCGCGGGGCGTTGATGACGCTCAGGTTTTTGTGGCGCGGGTGTGGGATAGATTGCACTCGGCAAATCCGCAGAGCCGCTTCGCCACGCGCAGCACAATCAAACAACGAAAATTCGGAACAAAAACAGATCATTATTATATCGTATGCGTAATTACTTCGCTGTCAGCGAATTTTTGTTGCCTGAAGCGGATTGTCCTGTTATGTTCTTCATCAGTCGGAACAGGAGTGATCATCGCGGTGATTTTGGCTTCCGCTTAGCGGAAGCGTGGGGGCAACCGCCCCTGTCGCCATCCCGGTACGTGCGTGTCGGCTTGGCGGCCGCGCCCGCGAGGGCGCGGCCAGATGGGAAACGAGGTTCAACCCGGCGGACATTTCTTCGACAGGACCGCGACGGGCGAGGCAATTCGGCCTCCGCCTGCTGTCGAGGAGACACCTATGAACGGTCCCCGTTCCGACCTCCCCCGGCGGCCACGCTCGGCTTGGCAACTCTTGCGGAAGCGCTGGTTCTCCAGCTGCTCCTGTTCGGCGCCAAGGTGTTAGCTCACTTGTTGACCTGACGACGACGTAGCCCCTCGTTTTTCAATCACGCAGGCACCGATGATAAACAGAGCACTCCGCCTCATCAGAGTCTTTCACGACATGCCTCAGCGCGAACTCGCCGAGAGACTTCAGATTTCTACTTCGTATTTGAGCGAGATCGAGAAGGGTCCCAAGCAGCCAACGCTTGAACTCCTGAAGAAATATAGCGCGACGTTCTCGCTACCACTGTCGTCAATCCTCTTCTTCGCCGAAGAAATTGAACATCCGTCAAAAGCAAAGCCGAGCTGGCTCCCCTCAAAAATATTAGCAATCTTGGAATTTATCGATGCGCGGGCGGGCGAGAAAGAAGACTGATCGATATCCAGTAAGCCAGTGCGCGCTCTACAAAGTGCGCGGACTTCAAACGCTGGGTGATTTGCTTTTTGCGAGCAGCGCAACGCTCGAAGATTTCGGCAATCGACATTCCGAAGTTTACAGGGAATGGGACATTCCGACGAAATCCGGAAAGCTACGACACATCGAGCACCCGATTCATCCGCTCAAGCAAATTCATGGTCGGTTGGAGACGCTGCTGATGCGGCTAGACCCTCCGTCGTACCTGTTTTGCCCTGTGAAAGGGCGCGATTTTCTAATGAATGCGCTTGAACACTGGAATCAACGTGCGGTTTGGCGCGTTGATGTGAAGGACTACTTCGCAAGCACGCGCGCCAGCAACGTCTTGCGCTTCTATAGGGATCGGCTTGCGTGCGCAGGTGATGTCGCAACCGTTCTAACCAAGGTGTCGACGTTTCATGGTCATATCCCGACCGGGAGTCCCCTCAGCCCAATTCTCTCTTTCTTTGCTAACGAACCCATGTGGGAGAGCATTCGACAAGAGTGTGCCAAATATGGCTGCACGATCTCGCTCTACATGGATGACCTGACTGTGTCCGGCCACGCTGTACCGTGGACCCTACGGCGGCAAATACTCGACATACTCAACGCGAATGGCTTCAAAGGTCACAAGTGTGAGTACGCGGTCGGACGTCCGGCACTGGTGACGGGCCTCATCAGCGGAAGCACACGCCCGCAACTCCCGCACAGCCATTACAAAAAATTCCGGAAGCACCTCGAACTCGCTGAAGGACTGCTGACGCCAGACGAATACGCGAAGGTGGTCGCAACTCTCAACGGGTTGATGAAGTTGCGCAGCCTCGCACAGTCACGCGTGTCACGCGCGAGAGGCGCAGGGCTGCGCCGCAAAGCCGCCTAACCCACCCTCCCCGCCAACTCCCGCAGCAACGCGCCGCCGTCACCGCGCCAGGCGCTGCCGTGCATGCACGCCAACGTCTCCGGATTGAGCGCAGCTAAGCGCTCCAAGTGCGTGCGCGTTTGGGGGGCGTGGGCGAAATAGTCCAAGGGGCCGCGGAAGGCTTCGGACGGGCCGAGTATGTCGCTCTCGGTGAGCGGTGCGTGTTCGGCGCCGCCTTGGGTGAAGAGATCGCCGCAGAAGAGGAGTTTGCGCGTCTCGTCATAGATGAGGCCGCAGTCCCAACCATGAGGCACGTGGGGCGTGTCGAACCAGGTGAGACGCGCGCCGCCAATGTCGAGCGTTTCGCCGTCGCGCAGCGCGCGCGTGTTGGGCGTGACGTCGCTCATATTGACCATCGCGCCGATGCGTCCGCAGAGCGCTTGGGCTTGTGGCGCTTCGGCGAGGAATTCGCTCATCGCGCCGCATTCGTCGGCCTCGTAGTGCGAGAAGCCGATCCAGCGTAGGCGCGAAGGCTCGATGACGCGCGCGATCGCGTCGCGCGTGGCGGCGTGGAGCGCGCGCGGGCCGGTGTGCCAGAGCAGCGGCTCGTCGGCGGCGATGAGATATTGGTTGAATGTGAAGCCGAAGCCGTCGGGCGTCTGGACGCCGGTGGAGATGCGATAGGTCTGCGGCGCGATTTCGTCGATATTGGTCAGCATGTCAGGCGCCGGGTGTCAGGTGGCGGAAGACCGCACCCTACGCTGACACCCGGCGCCTGACACCTGAAACCTATTTCTTGCCGCCCGATCCAATGTTGCCGGCGGTGGCGGCGCCTTTGGAGGCCTTTTCCTTCTTCGGCTTCCGCTTCTCTTTGTTCGATTTCATCTGACCCTTGGCCATAAAGAATCTCCGTCGCTGCTAGGCGACGGAGATTAGGCAGCAGACGAAGGGCAATAGGCAACAGGAAATTCCCGCCGCCTATCGCTCAGAGTGTTTACCGGTTGTCGGAGCAATCGCTGTCGAGCAGGCCTTCATCGTTCGGGCCGTTGCACTCGTTATTGTCGTCCGAGAAATAGTCGACGGCGGCGGCGCCGACGGCAGCGCCGGCGGCGAGCGCACAGCCGCTCACGATCGGGGCGGAGAGTGCGAGAAGAGCGATAAGAGCAGCGCGCGTACGGGACATGGTCAGAACCTCAATGGAGCAACTACGGGAGCGCAACACTGTGCTGCCGCATTTGTTCCAGGGGTCGGATCAAATAGCGTTAGCGCCGCTCTTCGACAGGTCTCTGGGACGCTTCTCGCCAAGGCCTTTAGGCATCTGGACGCCGCTTCCAGCGTTTAAACAAGCGCTCCAAATACCAGCCACCGACCACGATTACGGCCAAGGTCAAGAACACCCACCATTCGCTCTGATTGGGAGGAAGCATGGCGCCAAGGATGTCCGCGCCCGCGCTTTACTTCAAGCAGCTATGCGGAGCCGGAAGCTTTAAGCGCGCGCTTCGTTCACGCCCCGTCCGAGCGCCAGGAGCGCTGCGTTGACGATGGCGTCGGCGTCGAGGCCGGCCAGGGCGTATTGCAGCTCGGGCTTGTCCTGATCCTGGAAGATGTCCGGCAGCATGAGCGTGCGGACTTTGACGCCGCAGTCGAGCAGGCCATCGGCCGACATGAAGTGCAGCACGAAGGCGCCGAAGCCGCCCATCGCGCCCTCTTCGATCGTGATCAGCACTTCGTGCTCGCGCACGAGGCGGCGGATCAGATCTTCGTCGAGGGGCTTGGCAAAGCGCGCGTCGGCGAGCGTGGTGGAAAGGCCCATGGCGTTGAGCTTGTCGGCGGCTTTATTGGCCTCGAGCATGCGCGTGCCGAAATTGAGCAGCGCAACCGACGTGCCCTCGCGCACGATGCGGCCTTTGCCGATTTCCAGCGGAATGTGGGCGTCGGCGCCGAGCACGCCATCAGCGTCGCCGCGCGGATATCTAAAGGCAGAAGGGCGATCATCGATCTGCGCGGCGGTGGCGACCATGCGGCTGAGCTCGTTGCCGTCAGCGGCAGCCATCAGCACCATGCCCGGCAGCGCGCCCATATAGCCGACGTCGAACGAACCGGCGTGCGTCGAACCGTCAGCGCCGACGAGACCGGCGCGGTCCATGGCGAAACGCACGGGGAGCTTTTGAATGGCGACGTCGTGCACGACTTGGTCGTAGCCGCGTTGCAGGAAGGTCGAGTAGATCGCCGCGAACGGCTTCATGCCGTCAGCCGCAAGGCCCGCCGCGAACGTCACCGCATGCTGCTCGGCGATGCCGACATCGAACGTGCGCTCCGGGAATTTCGAGCCAAAGAGATCGAGGCCGGTGCCTGAGGGCATCGCCGCCGTGATGGCGACGATCTTGTCGTCCTTCTCCGCTTCGCGCACGAGCGCTTGCGCAAACACCTTGGTATAGCTCGGCGCCGATGCGCCTTTACTCTGCTCGCCGGTGACGACGTTGAACTTGGTGACGCCATGATACTTGTCGGCGGCGTTCTCGGCTGGCGCGTAGCCCTTGCCCTTCTTGGTGACGACATGGATCAGCACCGGGCGATCGGTGAAATCCTTGGCGTTCTTCAGAATGCGCACGAGCAGGTCCATGTCGTGGCCGTCAAACGGTCCGAGATAGTGGAAGCCCAGCTCTTCGAAGAACGTCCCGCCCGTCACCATGGTGCGCGCGTATTCTTCGGCTTTCTTGGCGACGTCATGGATCGGTGCCGGCAGCGCTTCGGCGATCGACTTCGCGGTCTTGCGGATCTGGCGATACGCCTTCGACGAGGCGAGGCGCCCGAGATAGCTCGACATGCCGCCGACCGGCGGTGCGATCGACATGTCGTTGTCGTTCAGGATGACGATGAAGCGCTTGGTGGTCTCGGCGGCGTTGTTCATCGCCTCATAGGCCATGCCCGCCGACATCGAGCCGTCGCCGATCACGGCGATGACGCTGCTATCGTCGCCACGCTTATCGCGCGCGACAGCAAAACCGAGGCCTGCGCTGATCGAGGTGGCGGCGTGCGCTGCGCCGAACGGATCGTACTCACTCTCGCTGCGCTTGGTGAAACCGGAGAGGCCCTCGCCTTGGCGGAGCGTGCGGATGCGGTCGCGGCGGCCGGTGAGGATCTTGTGCGGGTAAGCTTGGTGGCCGACGTCCCAAATGACTTTGTCGGTCGGCGTGTTGAAGACGTAATGCAGCGCTACTGTCAGCTCGACGACGCCGAGGCCCGCGCCAAGGTGGCCGCCCGTGTGACTGACCGCGCTAATCGTTTCACTGCGCAACTCGTCGGCCAGCTGACGCAGCTGGTTCTCTTCAAGTTTGCGGAGATCGGCTGGCAGGCGGACCTGGTCGAGCAGCGGAGTTTGGGGCGCCATGTTTCCTCAGCCGTTTTAGCTACCCCGACGCTACCCCCATTCCCCCACCTTGGCGACGCCTAGACCATGGCCGGACTACGGTTTTACCGCCATCTTTCGTGCGTCAGGTGGGCGCAGCCGGGGGTTGGTCCCGGCTGCGGCTCATTGGGTTACGGCCCGACCAGAAAATCTGCTGCGGTTAGCGCTGTGTTGGGCGCGAGGGTGGCGAAGAGGATGCCGCCGTCATCGCCGTTGCCGTCGTGGTCGAAGTAGAGATTGCCGGTGACGGGGTCGTAGATGATGAAGTCGTCGGCATCGACGGCGACTGTGCCGACACGGAAATTGTTTGCGCTGAGCGCACCATTGGCGAGGCCGGTGAAGATGGCGTTGCTCAGGATGATGCGATCGTCGATCGCGCTGAAACCGATAATGGTGTCGACATTGCCGGCGCCGAGTGCGCTGTCGAACACGTACGTGTCCATGCCCGTGCCGCCCCATAGCGTATCGGCGCCGAGGCCGCCGATGAGCGCATCCGTGCCATTGCCGGCGTCGATGTAGTCGTCGCCATCGCCGCCGTAGATGTTGTCGTCGCCATCGCCGCCATAGAGCGTGTCTTCGCCGTTCTCGCCGAAGATGGAGTCATTGCCTTGGCGGCCGTAGATATCGTCGCTGTCGTCGCCACCGAAGGCTATGTCGGCGCCGTTGCCGCCGTCCATGAGGTCGTCTTGCGCGCCTCCGTACAGGCTATCGTCGCCGTCGCCGCCGTAGAGCGTGTCGTCACCTGAGCCGCCATCCAGCGAATCGGTGTTCTGACGGCCATAGAGCACGTCATTGTCGTTGCCGCCGATCAGGACATCGTCGTGATTGAGGCCGTCGAGCATGTCGGCCCCGTCGCCGCCATAGATCGTGTCGGCGCCGTCGCCGCCGTAAAGCGTGTCGAGCCCGGCGTCGCCATAGAGCTGATCGACGCCGGAGCGGCCGTAGATCACATCATCGCCTTCACCGCCGTGGGCTGTGTCCGCATCGAGGCCGGCATCGAGTGTATCTGCGCCGATATCGCCATTGAGCGTATCGTTGCCGGCGCCGCCATTGAGCAGATCGGCGCCATCGCCGCCATTGAGCGTGTCCCAGCCCGCTTGGCCGTAGAGATCATCGGCGCCCTGGCCACCGTTCACCGTGTCATTGCCGACGCCGGCGAGGACGATGTCGCGATAAGCCGAGCCGGTGATGGTGTCGACGAGGCCCGTGCCGGTGATGGTGGTGTTATCCGCGCCCGTCCAGTTGGTGTAGTTGAACTGCAGTGTGAAAGCGCCTGCCGTGGTCATCACGATTTGCAGTGAGTCCGTCAGACTCGAGCCGACGATCTCAGAATTGACGGCAAGGCCCGCGCCGAGTTGCGACGAAAGCAGCACGGCGGAGCTGGTCTGCCCTGCCGCCAGCGCTTCGAAAGCCAAACGTTCGATCGACGTGACCGTCGCATCGCGCAGCAACACCGCGCCGCCACTTTGCACGACGATGGTGTCGATGTCGTTTGCGCCATCATAGATATCGCCAGCGACGTGCTCCGACACTTGCGTCACCAACGTGTCGTTACCATTGCCGCCATACAGGTTGTCGGCGCCGATGCCGCCGCGCATCGTGTCGTCACCATCTTGGCCGTTGAGAAAGTCCGCGCCGGCGCCGCCTTCCAGAACATCGTTGTCCTCTTGGCCGTAGAGCGCGTCGTCGCCCGAGCCGCCTTCGAGATAATCGTTCCCGAGCCCTCCGCGCAAAACGTCAGCGCCGCTCGCGCCAACCAGCGTATCGTGACCGGCGTTGCCATCGACAACATCGTTGCCATTGCCGCCCCACAGCCAATCCGAGCCGACGCCGCCAGCCAAGGTGTTTGAGCCGTTGGTCGTGGCATAGAAATAGAGCCCGCCGCCCGCCATGGCGTTCCATTGCGCCAGCGTGTAGCCGACGACACCCGTAATGATCAGCGTGCCGCCTGTGATGGTGAGCAATGTGTCGCCACCGGAAACGCTCACTGCGGTGAATGGATTGGTTCCGAAGAACAGGTCTTCACCGACGGTAAAGTCATTGATCGTGTAGCCCGAGCCTGCGGTGGTATCGAAGAAGTCGCGGCCTGCACCGCCGGCGGCGGTCTGCGTGCTGGACGTACAGATCAGCGCGTCGGAGCCGGCGCCGCCGCTGATCGCGCTGAACGTCGGTGTCGCGTAGATCATGTCGCTGACGCTGGTCCCCATGATGCTCTCGACGCCTATGAACGAGTCACTGGCGGCGTGACCGCCGGCGGAGAAATAGTTGAAATAGCCGCCGAAGCTGCCCATCAGCAGCATGCCGTCGCTCACGACGTTCGAGTAATCGACGACATCATCGCCGGCGCCGCCATCGATGACGTCGACGACGATGTCGTCGCCAGGACGCAGGACATCGTTGCCGTTGCCACCGCTCAGCGTGTCGGCGCCAGCGAGGCCGCTCAGATCATCGTGACCATCGCCACCGTCTGCGATGTCGTTGGAACCATCGCCGAGATAGTTGTCGTCGCCGCTCGTCGCGCCCGGACCCGGATTCCACGTTCCCATGCTTGTCCCCTCGTCTCGAAGCGACGCATTCGGTCGCAAATCGGCATCGCGCGCTTGGGTAATGAGCGTTGGGGCTCTATCGTATCCCACGAATTAGGGGGATTGACGGTATGACTCACTCTTGGTTGCGCGCGGTATTCGCTGGCGCAGTGATGTTGCTGAGCGCGTGCGCAACGCCGAGCACCACGCCGCTCAGTGGCGAGGATCCATATCTTTGGCTTGAAGATGTCGAAGGTGAGCGCGCTTTGGCGTGGGTCGAACAACAGAATGCACGCTCGCTGCCGGTGTTGGAGAATGACGAGCGCTACCCGGCGCTCCTGAACGCAGCACTTGAAGTGGCGCAGAGCCGCGATCGTTTGCCGACCGGTCAAGTGCGCGGCGGCTATCTCTACAATTTCTGGCAGGACGCAGAGCATGTCCGCGGCGTGTTGCGCCGGTCGCCGCTCGATGCGTACGCGGCCAACGCGCCGCAGTGGGAGACGATTCTCGACGTTGACGCGCTGGCGCGCACCGAGAATGCGAACTGGGTATTCCAAGGCTCTGATTGCGATCCATCCGGCGTGCGCTGCATGATCTCGCTTTCGAATGGCGGCTTGGACGCTTCTACCGATCGTGAGTTCGACATCGAGACCCGCCAGTTCGTGCAGGGCGGCTTCGTCGTGCCGGAAGCGAAGTCGAACATTGGCTGGCTGGATCGCGACACGCTGCTGGTGGCGACGAATTGGGGCGAAGGCTCGCTGACGGAGTCGGGCTATCCGTTTATTCTGCGCTCGTGGCGGCGCGGTACGCCGCTCTCGAGTGCTACGGAAATCATGCGCGGCGAAGCGAGCGATGTTTCGCTCGGCGTCATCACCATGGAAGACGAAAGCGGAAATCACATCGCGATCGCGACCGAGGCCGAGACGTTTTTTGAGACGGTTTATTCGCTGATCACTGCCGCGGGACCGCAGCCCATCACGCTGCCGCGCCGCTCTTCGATCCGTCGTTATTTTCAAGATCGCCTGATCGTCACGCTTGAAGAGCCGTGGAGCATTGGCGGGCGCGCGTATGCGTCGGGCACGTTGCTGGCCATTCCGCTGGCGACGGCGACGCAAGCAACGCCGACCATCGAAGTGATCTTCGCGCCAACATCGCGCCAATCGATCGAGAACGTCGCGGCGACGAGCCAGGCGCTGCTTGTGTCTGGCTTCGACAACGTGCGCGGGCGCTTGCAGCGTTTCACATTGGCGAACGGAACGTGGCGTGGCGAACCGATCGCATTGCCGCCGACCGGCGTGATCTCGCTTGCGGGCGCATCCACCAGCGACGCGCGCGCGTTCGCTGTGTTCGAGGATTTCCTAACGCCGCCGACGCTCTATGCGCTTGATGGCGCCAATGCCCGCGCGGTGCGTTCGCTGCCAGCGCAGTTTGATGCGTCGCCTTATGTGACTGAGCAATTCGAAGCGGTGAGCGCTGACGGAACGCGCGTGCCCTACTTCGTCGTGCGCCGCCGCGATGCGCCGATGAACGGGCAGAACCCGACTCTGCTTTACGCTTATGGCGGTTTCCAGCTCTCACAAGTGCCTAGCTACAACGCTTATATCGGCCGCCTCTGGCTCGATCAGGGCGGCACGTATGTGCTCGCGAACATTCGCGGTGGTGGCGAGTTCGGGCCGGATTGGCATAGCGCGGGCCTGCTCACCAATCGCCAGCGCATCTATGATGATTTCTACGCGGTTGAGCGCGATCTCGTGCAGCGCCGCATCACCAGCCCGCGACGCTTGGGCATTTCGGGCCGCTCGAATGGCGGCTTGCTGATGGGCGTGATGCTCAATCAGCATCCCGAGATGGTCAACGCCGCGATCATCGGCTCGCCGCTGCTCGACATGCTGCGCTACGATCAATTGCTCGCGGGCGCGTCATGGGTTGGTGAGTACGGTTCGCCGAACGTACCGGAGCAACGCGAGTTTCTGGAGCAGATCACGCCGTATCAGAATTTGAACCCAGGCCGGAATTTCCCGACTGTGTTCATCTACACGTCAACGAAGGATGATCGCGTCCATCCTGGACACGCACGCAAATACGGTGCGCGCTTGGAAGAACTTGGCGTGCCGTTCCTCTATTACGAAAACACCGACGGCGGACACCAAGCCAACGCCAATCTGCGCGAAGCGGCGCGGCGGCGGACGTTGGAATACATGTATCTGACGCAGCGCCTGATCGATTGACGTTTGCTCCCCCGCTTGCGGGGAGCTGTCAGCGAAGCTGACCGAGGGGGCAGGCGCGCGGCCTGCGCGCTTCCCCCTCCGCCTCGCTCCGCTCAGCACCTCCCCCGCAAGCGGGGGAGGAAAATCGCGCTCAATAACGCCGCTCAACGATGAAATCGACGGCTTCAAGTAACATCGCGGCGCGCGGGCCGAAGATTGAAAGGTGCTGTTTTGCTTGGCTCGCCAGCATGCCGATGCGTTCGCGCGTTGCATCCGCGCCGAGCACGGTGACGAAGTTCACTTTGCCGCGCGCCTTATCTTTACCGACAGCTTTGCCGGTGTCGCGAACGACGCCTTCAGCGTCGAGCAGATCGTCGACCATCTGGAAGGTGAGGCCGATATCGTGGGCGTAGCGCGAGAGGCAGGTTTTTTCCGCTTCCGACGCGCAGCCAATCATGGCCCCGGCGTCGACGGAGAAATTGATTAGCGCGCCAGTCTTCAGCCGGTTCATGCGGGTAACAGCGATGAGATCGGAGCCGATGTCGGCGCCGGCCATGTCCGCGGCTTGACCTGCGACCATGCCGACCGCGCCAGCGGCTTTGGCGAGCGCGACGATAAGTTTGCAGCGCATTTGCGGATCGGAATGCGTCGCCGGCTCGCCGAGCAGTTCGAAGGCGAAGGTCAACAAAGCATCGCCTGCGAGCAAAGCGGTCGCTTCATCGTACGCGCGATGCAGAGTTGCGCGGCCGCGGCGCAGATCGTCATCATCCATGCACGGCAGATCGTCGTGGATCAGCGAATAGGTGTGCACGCATTCGATGGCGCAGGCGGTGCGCAGCAGCGCGCCCTCGTCCGCGTCGAACATACGGCCGACTTCCATGGTGAAGAAAGGCCGCAGACGTTTGCCACCATTGAGCGCCGCATAGCGGATGGCGCTGATCAGGCGGGACTCGGGTCCTTGGTCGCGCGGCAACAGACCATCGAGCGCAGTGTTCACGCGCTCGGCGGTTTCTTTCAGACGGTTCTCGAAACGGGACATGGGGCCGCTGCCTAGCAGAGCCCGGCTCAGGCGCAAGCGCCCCGCCTCCTTCCCGCCACACGCGAATGATTTAGCGCTGGGCTGTGGACTTTCCAAAGACAGTGTATCCAGGGCATCATAGCCACCAAGCGGGGGCGATCCGGCGGCCAAGGGTGGCCGGGCGTTGGATATTTATGTTTGAAAGCAACGGGGAAAGCTGAATGGCGACGGTGGCGATTATTCACGCAGCCGAGGACGCCCTGCCTGCGCGCGCGCTGGCGGAGAAACTGCGTCAGGCCAAGCTGACCGTCGTCCTTGAGCGCCAAGCGGGCGATGACATCCGCGCGGCGGTGAAGGAGGCCAAGGTAACAGTGGCCCTCTGGTCGCCGCGCGCGATGAGCCAGCCCTCGTTGGCTGACGACGTCGCGTTTGCGCGGGGCAAGTCGAAACTCGTCCACGCAATGATGCAAAACGCTCAACTGCCGGAGAACTTTCGCAGTGATCCCGCGGTCAATCTCACCGGCTGGCGCGGCGAAGACGAATTTGCTCCGTGGCGCGAACTTGCAAACTTGGTGACAGATCGCGCCGGTGTCGCCGCACTGCCGCCGCCGGCTCCGCGTCCGCCTTCGGGCTTCTTCCAGCCAGGCGTGGTCAACCCCGATGCGGAAGCCGCCGCCGCCGCGCGCGGTCCGGAACGCTCCAATCCTTCCGCCGGTTCGCCAGCGACGCCGCGCAGCGTCTCCGCACCTGCCGCCGCGCCGCGTCCGCAGCCGCGCCAAACCGCGGCGCCCGCGCCTGCCCCGCGGCCCGCGTCTGCGCCGCGGCCAGCCGCGGCGGCCCCCCCGCCATCACCGCGCTCAGCGCCGCCGCCGCGCCAAGCGCCGCCGCCGCGCCAAGCAGCACCTGTCGCTGATGCGCCCGAGAAGAAGGGCGGCGCTGGTCTGGTGATCGGCATTGTCGCCGCCGTGGTCGTGCTCGGCCTCGCGGGTGGCGGCTATTATTTCTACAGCCAGTCGCAAGGCGCCAACGCCGTCGCGACGACATGGGAAGCCATCGATCAAAACGACGTCAACGCGCTGCGCAATTTTATCGACGGCGATCCGGGCGAGTATCGCGAAGAAGCGCAAACTGCCCTCGCGACGCTTGAAGCGAGCCGTTACGCGTCGGCGCGTTCAGAAGATTCAATCGCTGCTTATGAGAGCTTTTTGAACGATTTCCCGTCGAGCGAAAACGCCATCGCCGCACGCGGTCGCATCGCCGAATTGCAAATCGAACAGCCGGCTGCAATTGATCCCGCGTTGGTCGATCCGACGACAACACCCGATCCGGATCTCGTGCCGCCGAATGCTATCGCGCCAGATGCTGGTCCGCCTTCAATCGCCTCGCCGCCGGCGCCAGAGCCCGAGCCAAGCGCAGAGCCTGAGCCGCTGCCGACGAACTGAGGGGCCTCAAGCGCAGAACAAAAAACGCGCGGCTCTCACGGGCCGCGCGTTTTGCATTTCTGACGATCCGTTTTGGCTTAGTAGAGCCGCCCGCCCTCAAGCGCCGGGCGATCGACGTTGAGCAACACGACATTGCCGTTGCGATCCGGGAAGCCGAGGCAGAGCACCTCGCTCATGAACTTGCCGATTTGTTTTGGCTCGAAGTTCACCACCGCCGCGACGCGACGGCCGAGCAATTCGCCGATGTCGTAATTCTGCACGACTTGGGCGCTCGACTTCTTGATGCCGAGTGGATCGCCGAAATCGATCCAGAGTTGATAGGCCGCCTTCTTGGCCTCCTCGAACACCTTCACATCGACAATCGTGCCGAGGCGGATGTCCACCTTGAGGAAATCATCGAAGCTGATGATAGGAAGTCGCGCATTGTTTTGCGGATCGTCGGCGGCCATTGGCGTTTCTTCCTCCCTTACGACCCGATCTTCGCGGGTTCTGTACGTGGACCGTCGGGGCCCATCACGATTTGGTCAACCTCGAGCTGGGCGTCTTTGAGTTGGCCCTCGCACCGGGCCTTCAAGGCGGCGCCCCGCTTGTAGATCCGAATCGAATCCGCCAGCGGAACGTCGCCGCGCTCGAGGTGAGCGACGATTTTTTCCAGTTCCGACAAGGAGTCTTCGAAGGAAAGTTGGGCTGGGTCGCGGGCTTCTGCGGTCATGACATCCAAAATATGGGCTGACGTCGACTAAGGGAATAGCGGTTCGCGTGCGAACCGGCTCACCGGCCCTTCTCGTAGCGACGGTAGCTCCAGTATTTATCGCCCTTATCCTCGACTTCGCGCCAGCCTTGGGCGCGCAGAACCGGGCGCATCATGCGGTTGAACCAGCCATGCGCGCAGAGCAGCACGTTTTGACCGCGCAGGGCCTGAGCGGTCAAAGTCGCGACCGCCGCCTCGGCGCGGAGTTGCGCTTCAGGCAGGCTTTCGCCGTCTTCGTGGCCGCCCAGCATCCACGAGGCGCGGGACCAAACACCCCACGCGCGCGGCGAGCGTTTGCCCCAGATCCCTGGCGGCGGCAGCGGCGCTTCGATGAACACCGGATCGGTAATGATCTCGCGCCCGCCGGCCACCATTTCAGCCGTGTGGATGGCGCGCGGCAATGTCGACGCGAAAATCACATCGCTGGCTTCAGCCAAGCGCACCAAGCTTTCCGGCGGCTTTTCATCGGGATGCAGCCGCGCGAGATCGTAGCCACGCCACCATTCGCGATAGCCATCGCGATCGATGCGGACAGTACGATCGGCATAAGGCTGGCCGTGCCGCGTGATGACGATCGTTCCGATCTTCGCGGCTAAACGGCGATCCAGCGTCGCGTCGGGCGCTTTGGTCGTCGTCATTCTGACCCTTCGCGCGCTCGACGCCCCCTCCCCGTGAGCGGGTCTTTTACGCGCGTTGAAGCGCCGTCAGATAAGCCGAAGCCGAACTGGCGAGCGCGGCCAAGTCGTACCCGCCCTCCAGAGTCGAGACAAGACGACCCTTGCAGCGTTGTAATGCGATTTTCCGCAAGGCTTGCGCGCCCCAGGCGAAATCGGCGTCGTCAAGTTCCATCTGCGCGAGTGGGTCGGCCCTGTGGGCGTCGAAACCTGCCGAAACGAGGATGAATTCGGGTACGAAAGCATCGAGCGCGGGGAGCACTTTTGTCTCCATCGCATGCCGCCATTGCGCGCTGTTTGCGCCCGCTGGGAGCGGCGCATTGACGACGTTGTGCGCGAGGCCGGTTTCGTTTGCAGCGCCGGTGCCCGGATAGAGCGGCGCTTGGTGCGTTGAGGCGAAGAACACGCGCGCATCGCGCTCAGCGACCGTTTGTGTGCCGTTACCATGATGCACGTCGAAGTCGACGACGGCGACACGCGAAAGGCCGTGCGCTTCGAGCGCGTGCAAAGCGCCAATGGCGACATTGTTGAAAATGCAAAAGCCCATCGACGACATCGGCTCGGCGTGATGGCCGGGCGGACGCACAGCGCAGAAAGCCATGTCATCCTCGCCCGCCATCACCGCATCAACGGCGGCGACGCATGCGCCAGCGGCGCGGTAGATCGCTTCGCGCGAACCGGCGGAGATGTAGGTGTCGGGATCGAGACGGACGCGCGCGTCTTCGGTTTCGGCAAAGGCGGGTTCGAGCGCGTCGATGTAGTTCGTTGGATGAACGCGCGCGATCGCGTCACGCGCGGCGAGCGGCGCTTCGCGACGATCGAGCGCCATGCCTTCCAAAGAATCGAGCACAGCCTGCAAGCGACCGGGGTGCTCGGCATGGCCCGGCGGCGGCTCGTGGGTGAGCATGGATGGGTGCGTGAAAAGCAGCATGCGTCCGATGTAGCGCGCGCGGCGGGCGGCGCAAACTACCCGCTACTGCGCAGCGGTCGCGGCGCGGTCGATCGTCAGTTCTACACGCGCCACACGCAACCCGAACAAGCCAACGGTGGCGCGGTTCAAAATGCGTCCATCGGGCGTGTTCACGATCACGTCGCGGAAGCGCACTACACGGCCGCGCCCGTTTTCACTGGGCAGACGCACATTGTATTCGAGCCGGAAGGCTGCGCCGTCTTGAAAGCCTACCGCTTGGCCCACAACGTCTTCACGCGTGCCGACATAGCGGCCTGGGCTCACCCGTTCGAGCACCCAAGTTTTACGGTCGCGCTCGCCATCGTCATAAACGAAGTCCTCGACAAGCGTCATTGTGCGCCCGTCCCAGGAGCCGTTCAGCGTCGCGGTGAAGCCGCGGCGCGTCCCGTTAATGGCGCGAAACTCACCGCGCGCGACTGTTCGACCAACAAGGTCTTCTTCCAGAACAAACGCATCGGGGGCGGTCTCTCGCGGCAAAGGCGGGCGCGTCGCGCATGCGGCGAGAAAGAGCAATGCGGCGGCGAGCATCGCGACGGTCAGGGAATTCATTGTCGGTCTCCAGACGGCGGATACGCGCGTCGAGACCATTCGGATCGCCGAAAGACGAAGGCTGCGGGAGCTTTCGCCACCACGCCCCTTCTCAAGGCCGCTCTCGTCGCGGGGAGCTACGCGACGATTTGTGCGGCTTGGTTCAAAGCAGCCCAGGCCATCGGTGCGAACGCGGCGCACGCGGAGATCAGGGCGTAGAATTTCAACATGGTCGTCTCTCAGGAATTCGGTTTGGTGATCAGGAAACGATGACGGTGGTCACTACACCGCCTAGGCGCCGAAGATGAGAAATCCGGCGAAGGCGCAGGCCACGAGGTAGAGCGCCCCCATCGCCAGCCAAGGCCAACGCGCCGGGGTTTCGACGATTGGGACGCTGCGTCTGCGCGTCAGCAGGAGGCCGAACGTGTCGCGTCGTTCTGGTTGATTGGGCGGATTCATGTGCTTCCCTTCAAGGCGGGAGCACAAAGAATCTCTCAGTCGCCTGGCGCCATGGCCGGACAGCGATGCGGCGACAGTAGGCGCTGTCGGTCGCGATAGCCATTGGCATTCCAACGCGACCGCGCGACGGGTCATCGTGACATTTCTCACACGCTTTGACTGAGGCATTCGCCGTATCGGGCTGCGGATTCGGCGCAAAGCGGTTGCGGCTGCGCCTCGATCTCGGGAAAAACACCGGCTCAGTATGGGGTAATCGATGAAATTTCGTCCGTTCGCCGTGGCCGCTTTGTTTGCGGTGCTCTCCCTTGCGCCCGCCTCCGCACAGGACGCCGCTCGCGCCTGGTTCGAGAACGCGCCGACGCCGGTGCGCTACGACATCTCGGTCACGCCGGACATGGAAGCCGCCACGTTCACCGGCGAGACGACGATCACAATCGAAAGCGATCGCGCCCTGCCGAACGTGGTGATGAACGCGCTCGATATCGAAGTGACGCGCGCGATCATCGACAACCAAACCGTCACCGCCGTCATCGACAACGAAGCGCAAACGCTGACGTTGACCCCGCGCCGCCCGCTGCGCGCCGGCCGTCACACCATCCGCATCGACTATACCGGCACGATCTTCGACGACGCCTACGGCCTCTTCCGCGTCGAATACGACCAAGACGGCCAAACCCGTCGCGCGCTTGCGACGCAATTCGAAGTCGGCGACGCGCGCCGCTTCTCGCCGATGTGGGATCAGCCGAACATGCGTTCGGTGTTCGGCGTTTCCATTACAGCGGCGAGCGATCTGATGCCGGTTGGCAATATGCCGGTTGAGAGCGCGACGCGCCTCGCCAATGGCATGACGCGCACGCGCTTCCAGGACACGCCATCGATGGCGAGTTATTTGCTCTTCCTCGGCCTCGGCGATTTCGAACGCATAACCACCGATGTCGATGGCGTTGAACTCGGCGTCATTGTCCGCCGCGGTCAAACCGAGCGCGCGCACTATGCGATGCAGGCGGGCGTCGAATCGCTGCGCTATTTCGAAGAATACTTTGGCGTCGAATATCCGCTGCCCAAGCTCGACATGGTCGCCGTTCCGGGCGCCGGCGGCTTTGCGGCGATGGAGAATTGGGGCGCCATTCTCTATTTCGACCAGTACATCTTGGTGGATGACGATCGCACCAGCGAATCCGAGCGCCGCTTTGTGTTCGAAGTCGTCGCGCACGAAATCGCGCACCAATGGTTCGGCAATCTCGTCACCATGCGCTGGTGGAATGATCTCTGGCTGAATGAAGGCTTTGCGTCATGGGCCGCCGGCAAAGCGGCGGAAGCGTTGCACCCGGAATGGCAGCCCTGGCTCTCGCAGCGCGCGGGCGGCACGGAATCCGCCATGGGTCTCGACGCACGCGTGGGCACGCACCCGGTCGTGCAGACGGTCAACACGATCGACGAAGCCAACCTCGCCTTCGATGCGATCTCTTATGAAAAGGGCTTGGCGGTTATCCGCATGCTGGAAGGCTATGTCGGCGAGGAAGATTTCCGGCGCGGCGTGCACGATTATCTGAGCGCGCGCCTTTACGGCAATTCGGTCACCGACGATCTCTGGAGCGCGATCCAAGCAGCGTCCGGCCAACCGGTGCTCGACATCGCGCGCGGCTTTACGCTGCAGCCTGGCTACCCGGTGCTGGAAGCGGAAGCGCAGTGCGGCGGTGCGGGCGATACAATCGCCGTCCGCCAATATCGCTTCGCTTATGACGATGCAGCGCGCACAGACGAACTCTGGAGCATCCCGGTCGTTGCATCGACAACCCGTGGCGGCGCTCAGCGCAGCGTGTTGCCGGCCTCATCGTCGGGCGCGGTCGCGCTTGCCGACGCATGCAATGGCTATCTCTTGAACGCCGGCCAAACCGGCTTCTTCCGCGTGCTCTACGCACAAGCCGACTTCCAGCGCATCGTGCGCGACTTCGCACAACTCGAAGACGACGATCAGCTCGGCGTCATGCTCGATTACTGGGCCTTCGGACGCAGCGATGCCGCGCCGCTGACGCAGTATCTCGAACTGGTCAATGTCCTGCCCGCCGACGCCAATCCGGTCGTGGTGATGGATGCCGCCACATCGCTTGCTGCGGTCGCAGGCTATGCGCGCGGACGCGACAGCGAAGCGGCGGTGCGTGCTTATGGCTTGCGCGTGTTGCAGCCTTACTTCGCGCGCTGGGGCTGGGAGCCTCAGGCTGACGAGCACCCGAACGTACGCTTGGCGCGCCCGGTGTTGATCTCAACGCTCGGCGGCTTGGGCGACGAAGCCGTTCTCGCCGAAGCACGCCGCCGTGTGGCCGCTTCTGAAGCTGGCGATACGACGGCGCTCCACGGCACGGTGCGGACGGCGGCACGGGCGTTGATTGCCTCACGCGCGACCGAAGCTGAGTACGAAGCGATGCTGACGCGCGCGCGCGCCACCACCGAGTTCGTCGAACAACGCCGCACCTGGTTGCTACTCGCCTCGAACAGCAATGAAGACTTGGCCCGACGCACCTTGGCGCTCACCCAAGGCGAAGACATCCCGCGTCAGATCCGGCCGCAGATCATCCAGACTGTCGCTGGCTCACACCCGCGCCTGGCTTGGGACTTCCTGGTAGCCAACCGCGCCATGGTCGAAAGCTTCCTCGATCCGCTGCAGCGGCTCGAATATGCGTCGGGCATCGCCGCCCAAAGCTCCGATCCAGAGATCGCCGACGCCCTGATCGAGTACGGCCGCGATACGCCGAGCGCGCGCGACACCATCGAGTCGACCGCGTCGAACATTCGCGTGCGTGAGCAGTTGGCGGAGCGGTCGATGCCTGCGGTGGACGCTTGGATCGCAGCGCACGCACCGCAAACGCCGCGCCGGCGCCGCCGCTAGCGCTTGGTGAGGAAGGCGGAGAACGCGGCGATGGCTTCGGGAGAGCGAAGCCGTTCGGCGAAGATCACGCCTTCTTCGTTCATGCGCGCGAGCAAGGCTTGCGTGTTGCGCATCAAGGTTTTGGTGTGACGCATGGATTGCGGCGGCTTGGCTGCAAGCGTCTGCGCCGCTGCACGGGCGCGGGCTTCGACGTCAGCGGCGGGAAGCGCTGCGTTCGCGAGCCCCCACTCCGCTGCTTGCTTGCCCATGAGCGGTTCGCCCAGGCCGAAGAGCGCGAAGGCGCGCGTGTAGCCGATGCGTTCGACGACGGTGAGGCTCGACGCATTTTCCGGCACGACGCCGAGATCAATGAACGGCATGGTCAGCCGCGCGTGATCGGCGACGTACACGAGATCGCACTGGAAGAGCATTGTCGTGCCGACGCCGACAGCGTGGCCTTGCACGGCAGCGACGACTGGCTTTGTCGCTTTGATCACCTCTTCGAGGAAGCGCCCGACATGACGCGGGCCATCGAACGCGCCCATGGACTGCGCGGCGAAGTCCTTGATGTCATTGCCGGCTGAGAAGAAGTCGCCGTTCGATGTGAAGAGAATGGCGCCGACGCTGTCATCGCTCTGCGCGCTGGCGACGGCATCGGCCATCGCGCCGTACATGGCGTTGGTGATGGCGTTCTTCTTGTCGGCCCGGTTGAACCGGATTTCCAGGACGGCGCCGTCACGGCTGACGATGATGTGCTCTTCGCTCATGGGACTTTTTCTCTTGCGGCTTTCGCCCCCGCATACACGATTGCGCCGGAAGGCGCGATCCGGTTCGCGCTACGGCAGGCCATGACGGGGATGCAACGCGACACCGTGAACTGGGTCCGGCTGCTGGGCGGGTTCGTGCTTCTTTACGCGGTGCTCAAGGGTGCCGCGACCGCACTTCACAGTACGCTCGGCGAAGCTGGCGTGATTGTCGGCGCGCTGGTTCTGCTTATTGCGCTGGCGGTTCGGAGCGTACTCTTCTCGCAATCGCCGCGCGCGAGTTGGCACAAGCTGGGCATGGACAAGCCCGCGCTGCCGGGATTGCTCGTCGCTATCGCGATTAGCGCTGTCATGCTCGGCGCCGCGGCCGCCTATCTGCAAACGGTCGGCTACGACTCGATCCGTCCGCACGCGGCGTGGCTGGCGCTCGGCATTTTCGCGCAGGCGGGCATCGCCGAAGAAGTTGTGTTTCGCGGCTTTCTCTACGGCCACATTCGCCGCCGTCACCGCTTCTGGCGCTCGGCAGCGCTTTCGGCGGCGCCGTTCGCGCTCGTGCATCTGACATTGTTTGCGACCATGGACTGGAAGATTGCCTTCGCGTCGACGGTGCTATCGGTGTGGCTCTCGTTTCCGCTGGCGCGCCTCTACGATCTCGGCGGCGGCACGATATGGGCGCCGGCGATTGCACACGCAGTCATCCAAGCCGTGCCGAAGCTCGTGGTCGGCGCCGATCGGTACTTTCCGTTTGTGTGGATGGCCGCGGTGATGGCCATCATGAGCCTCGTTCTTTTCGTCAGACCTTCAGGCGATAGCCGGTCTTGAATATCCACCACACGGCCGTGAAGCAGACGGTCAGGAAGATGCCGATTGCCGCGAGACTGAGGCCGATGTTCACGTCCGCCGCCTGCTCGCCGAAGAAGGCCCAGCGGAAGCCGCTGATCAGATAAACCACCGGATTGAACAGCGTCACTGTGCGCCACGGCTCGGGCAGCATGTCGATAGAATAAAACGTACCGCCCAAGAACGTCAGCGGCGTCAGGATCAGCATCGGTACGATCTGCAGCTTCTCGAAGCCATCAGCGAGCACGCCGAGGATGAAACCGAACAGGCAGAACGAAACGCTGGTCAGCACCAAAAAGAGCAACATCACCGCCCAGTTCTCAACGTGATAATCCACGAAGAGCCGCGCGGTCGCTAAAATGACGATGCCGATGATGATGGACTTGGTCGCCGCGGCGCCGACATAGCCGCACACTGCCTCGATCGCCGACACTGGCGCAGAGAGCAGTTCGTAGATCGTCCCTGCCCACTTCGGCATGTAGATGCCGAAGCTCGCGTTCGAGACGCTCTCGGTCAGGATCGAGAGCATGATGAGGCCGGGCACGATGAAGGCCGCATAGCTGACGCCGCCAATCTCGACCATGCGCGAGCCAATCGCCGAGCCGAAGACGATGAAATAGAGCGACGTCGACAGTACGGGCGAGAACAAGCTCTGCCCGAGCGTGCGAAACCAACGCCCCATTTCGAAGCGATAGATGGCTTGAATGCCGTAGCTGTTCATTGGCGGTGCACCAGGGAAACGAAGATATCTTCGAGCGAGCTTTGCGCGGTGTGGAGGTCTTTGAAGTCGATACCGCGTTCGCCGAGCTGCTTCAGCAAGCTGGCGATGCCGGTGTCGTCCGCTGTGGCGTCGAAGCTGTAGATCAGCTGACGACCTTCGCTGGCGAGCGCCAGATTGTAGCCGTTGATCACCGGCGCCTCCGCAAGCGGCGCCGGCAGCTCAAGCGTCAGCTGCTTCTTGCCGAGCTTGCGCATCAAGGTCGCCTTCTCCTCCACGAGGATCAGTTCGCCTTTGTTGATGACGCCTACCCGGTCAGCCATCTCTTCGGCTTCTTCGATGTAGTGCGTCGTCAGAATGATGGTTACGCCGTTTTCGCGCAGGCCCCGCACCATCTGCCACATGTCGCGACGAAGCTCGACGTCGACACCGGCAGTCGGTTCATCGAGGAAGAGTATCTTCGGCTCGTGTGAGAGCGCTTTGGCGATCATCACCCGGCGCTTCATGCCGCCGGAGAGCTCCATGATCTTCGAATTGCGCTTATCCCAGAGCGAAAGATCGCGGAGCACTTTTTCGATGTAGGCGGGGTTCGGCGCGAAACCGAAGAGGCCGCGCGAGAACGTCACCGTATCGATCACGCGCTCGAACGCATCGGTGTGCAGCTCTTGCGGCACCAAGCCGATCTTTTTGCGCGCCACCTTATAGTCGCGGACGATATCGTTGCCGTCCGCAACGATCGTGCCCGATGAGAGGTTCACGATCCCGCAGGTCATGTTGATGAGCGTGGTCTTGCCCGCGCCGTTCGGACCAAGGAGCGCGAAGATCTCGCCCTTCTTGATCTCAAGGTTGGTCGGCTTCAGGGCCTGCAAGCCGGACTTATAGGTCTTGCTCACATCCCGGATGGAGATGATCGGTTCAGGCATGAAGTGAGATTCCCCCGGGAGGTGCGCGCCGCACATAGGCGTGCGAACCTCTTTGCGCTAGTGGCGTTCGTTATTCCGCAGACGCGAGAGCGGAATAATCCGCGCGGGCGTCCTATTTATCCAAGGACGATGCAGCCGGCCCAAATCCTACAGCCCCGACCCGAGGGCATCTATTGCCCCGCGGCGGACCTTTATATCGATCCGACGCGCCCGGTTCCGCGCGCACTGATCACGCATGGCCACTCCGACCACGCGCGCGCGGGTCACGGCTCTGTGCTGGCCACGCCGGAGACGATCGCGATCATGGCGGCGCGGTACGGCGCGGAGTTCACGGCGTCG
This sequence comes from uncultured Terricaulis sp., assembly GCA_964478365.1. Classification (GTDB taxonomy): domain Bacteria; phylum Pseudomonadota; class Alphaproteobacteria; order Caulobacterales; family Aquidulcibacteraceae; genus Vitreimonas. Next base: position 9,451 of record CAYZIJ010000027.1, on the reverse strand, counting down.
CGTCTGGCTTTGGCGTATGGCGAGCGGCTGACGATCAATGGCGTCACCTTCTCTCTCCACTCCGCCGGACACGTTCTGGGCTCGGCGCAAGCGGCGGCGGAGTGTGGCGGCACGCGCGTGGTGGCGAGCGGCGATTATAAGCGCCAGTACGACCCGACATGCGCGCCGTTCGAGGTGGTGCCGTGCGAGGTGTTCATCACCGAGGCGACGTTCGCGCTGCCCGTGTTCACGCATCCGACCGCCGAGAACGAGGTGAAGAAGCTACTGGCGTCAGTCGCGATGTTTCCGGAGCGCGCGCATGTGATCGGCGCGTACGCTTTGGGCAAGGCGCAGCGCGTGATGGCGGAGCTGCGGCGCGCTGGTTGGGACAAGCCGATCTTTATCCATGGCGCGCTGAAAGAGCTGACGGAGCTTTATCAATCGCTCGGCGTCGACTTAGGCGAGGTGCGCCACATCGAGACCGCGCCGAAGAGCTATTATGCGGGCGCGATTATTCTCGGGCCGCCGGGCGCGTTGCAGACGCCGTGGGTGCGGCGGTTTCCTGATCCGGTGACGTCTGTCGCCTCTGGCTGGATGCGCATTCGCGCACGGGCGCGTCAGCAAGGTGCGGAGTTGCCGCTGGTGATCTCGGATCACGCGGACTGGCACGATCTGCAACGCACAATCATCGATACAGGCGCGCGTGAGATTTGGATCACGCACGGCGAAGCCGACGCGCTGGCGCATTGGTGCGAGGGTCAGGGGCTGAAAGCGAAGGCGCTGCATCTTGTCGGCTATGGCGACGAGGAAGAACCGTCAGGCGCGGCTGCATGAATCGGTTTGCAGCGCTCCTCGATCGGTTGGCTTATGAGCCGCGCCGCTTGGGCAAGCTGGCGCTGCTCGAAGACTATTTCCGCACCACGCCCGATCCCGATCGCGGCTGGGCGCTGGCGGCGATGACCGGCGCGCTGACGTTCAAGAACGCGAAGGCTGGCCTCATCCGCAATCTGGCGGGGGAGCGGACTGATCCTGTGCTGTTCGGCTTGTCGTACGATTTCGTTGGCGACCTCGCGGAGACGGTTTCGCTGATCTGGTCAGCGGATGCAGCGCGCGCCAATGCGCAGCTGACGATCAACGATGTGGTCGAAGGTTTGCGCGAGACGCGGAAGGAGAATTTGCCGGCCGTCGTTGCGAACTGGCTGGATCGCCTGGATGAGAACGGGCGCTGGGCGTTGTTGAAGCTCATCACCGGCGCGCTGCGTATCGGCGTTTCAGCGCGTCTCGCCCGCACGGCGCTAGCGCAGATCGGCGGCAAGACGGCTGATGAAGTCGAGGATGTCTGGCACGCGGTTGAGCCGCCCTACACCGCCCTCTTCGACTGGCTCGAAGGCCGCGCCGAGGCGCCGAGTGTCGCGACCAATGTGCGCTTCTATCCGCCGATGCTCTCGCACCCGATCGAACCGGAGGAGTTTGCGCCGCTTGATCCCGCAGAGTTCAGCGCTGAGTGGAAATGGGACGGCATCCGTGTGCAAGCGGCTGCCGGGAAGGATGGCAATGGCCAGCGTGTGGCGCGGCTCTTTTCGCGGACGGGCGAAGATATATCGAGCGCGTTTCCGGATTTGGTCGCGGGGTTTGATTTCGATGCGGTGCTCGACGGCGAATTGCTGATCAAGCGCGGCGGCGGCGTGCAGGATTTCAACACGCTGCAACAGCGGCTGAACCGCAAGAGCGTGACGGCGAAACTGATGGCTGAGTTTCCGGCGTTCATCCGCGTCTATGATCTGCTGGCGCTCGGCGATGAAGATTTGCGCGCGCTGCCGTTCGCGGAACGGCGGGCAAAGCTCGAAGCGTTTGTCGCGGCGCATCCGCTGGCGCCGATCGATTTATCGCCATTGGTGCCGTTCGAGACTTGGGATGAGCTCACGGCTGCACGTGCGACGCCGGATGGCGCGGGCGTCGATGCGGGCGCGGTTGAAGGCGTAATGATCAAGCGGCTGGATTCGCCGTATCTGCCGGGGCGGCCGAAAGGCTATTGGTTCAAGTGGAAGCGCGATCCGATGGTGATCGACGCGGTGCTGATGTACGCCCAGCGCGGCTCCGGCAAACGCAGCTCGTTCTATTCGGATTATACGTTTGGCGTCTGGACCGACGCCGGAGAACTGACGCCGGTTGGCAAAGCCTATTTCGGTTTCACCGACGAAGAGCTGATCGAACTCGATAAGTTCGTGCGCAACAATACCGAGAAACGCTTCGGCCCGGTGCGTGAAGTCACACACACGAAGACAAAGGGCCTCGTCGTTGAAGTCGCGTTCGAGGGTTTGCAGCGTTCGACGCGGCACAAGTCGGGCGTCGCCATGCGCTTTCCGCGCTTCTCGCGCATACGCTGGGACAAAGCCCCGCGCGACGCGGACACGCTGGAAACCTTGGTGAAATTTCTATCGAAAGCGGCTGAGCGCTAGCTCACCAACCGCCGCCGCCGCCACCGCCGCCGCCGCCACCGGACGAACCGCCGCCGCCTGAGCCTGATGAGCTGGAGCTTTGCGGCATTGCGCTGGTGACACCGGAATCAATGTTGCTGACTATCGAAGAGCTGAGCGCTGCGATCGAGCTGTGCGAGCCGAGGCTCGTCCAAGTCGGATTGTAGGTCTCAGCTTCCTGCGGTAGCACGCGTTCGAAATACTTCGTCCACGGCGCCTCAACGCCGAGTGCTACGGCATATGGCAGGAAGCGCTCGAAGCGCTCCTTTGTCATCAGTGGCGGCGCTTCGCTGCCGGGGACGTTGGCGTTAAGCGCGAGCTTCTCGGCTGTCTCCATATAGAGGCGGAAACCTTCGATCTCGCCGCGCCGCTCTTGGCCCTCGGGCGTCGGCGCCGGCATCAGATACATGAAGAGGCCGTTGAGCGCCGCGATGCCGATGATCGCCAGCGTATGCCACCACGTCCAGTTCACGATCTGCGTCAGCGCCACAACGACTGCGATCATCGAGATGGCGAGCGCGACCAGCGAGTAGCCGATGTTCCAGCGGAAATACTTGCTGCCGTAATTGTTCGAGAGCCGGGTTTGGAAGTGGGTGTAAGCGGCAGTGAAATTGGTATCGGGCGTACCGCCAAGCGTCTTGACGCTTGAACTGCCGAAAATGCCCTCTTCCAACGCCAAGTCTTCTGACGCGACGTTCGGATCAGCTGCAGGCGCGGGCGCGCGGCCGAGCACGGTTTGCGATTTGTCGGTCGCGTCGATGGTGATGCGGCCTTTGACGGCGAGGTTCATCAAGGTCGCGATCAAAGCGCGATTGCCGGACATCGAGCGGTAGTAAATGTAATGCACGGCTGCCGGTGAGTAGCCGCGCGGCGCTTCGTAACGCGGAAAGATCGGTCCCTTCGGCGGATCGCGACCGACACGGTTGAAGCTGCGATAGAGAAAGAAGAATACGCCGGCGAGCGATGCGAGCAGGAGAGCGAGCGCGCCATTACGTTGCCACCACATAGCGCTTTGGTCAGCCGCGGACGGTGGATCGATCAGGCCTTTCTCGAAGCCGACAGCGACGGTCAGTCCTTCTCGCGGCTGAAGCGGGCGCGTGGTCTCAAAGATGTGGCGATCGCCCTCGGCGCGATAGGTGAAGGCGTTGCCTTGCGAGCCCTGCGCGCCGCTATAGCCGGCGGTTTGCGTGATCACGGCGCCGGGCGGCAGCTCGATGATCGCGCGCGCAGTCATGATCGGAAACGCCCAGTCATTGCCGGTCGCGTTCCAATAGACTTCGTCATAGGCGTCGAAATAGCGGACCTGATTGTCGACGCGGTAGCGAATTTCGTAGGTGTGCGAGCCGTGATCCAGCATCACATCTTCATCGCCAATAATGATGCGATAGGCGTTGCCTTCGTTCTCGGTATCGTAGTTTTCGCGCTGCCCGTTACGCCGCACGCTCATCACATCGTAGGCGTATTCGTAGCGTTCACCCTCGCCTTCGAAATAGCGCGGCAGGTCACGGAAGATGCCGCGACGGATCTGCTGGCCTTCAGCGATGATGTTGATCGTCTCGGTGACGATGATGTCGCCATTGGTTTGGACCTCGACGACCGTCTCGAACCGGTTAATCTGCTCAGCCGCGAAGGCAGGCGCGGCAAACAGCAGCGCTATCAGTGAGAGAAAAAGCGCGCGGAAGTTCATGGCTAGTTGCTCGTCTTCACGCGCGGCACGGCGCGCTCGGCGTTGTTGCCGATCTCGAAATAGGCGCGCTTGGCGACGCCAAAGAGCGCAGCCACGATATTGGCCGGGAAGGTCTCCACCAACGTGTTCAGATCGCGCACCGCGCCATTGTAGAACCGCCGCGCCATTTCGATTTTATCCTCGGTGTCGGAGAGCTCTTTCTGGAGCTCGAGAAAATTGCCGCTGGCTTTCAGGTCGGGATAGCCCTCGGCCAGCGCCATCATGCGCCCAACCGGACGCGCGAGATCGCTCTCGGCGGCCCCGCGCTCTGTGGGATTGTCGCCAGCGGCGAGTGCGAGGCTGCGCTTTTCGGCGATGTCTTCGAAGAGCTGGCGCTCGTGGGCGGCATAGGCCTGCACAGTCGTCACCAATTGCGGGATGAGATCGGCGCGGCGCTTCAGCTGCACGTCGATGTCAGCCCAGCCATTATTGGTCATCTGCCGCTTGGCGATGAGGGCGTTGAATATCCAGGCGACCGTCAGCGCCACTACGATCGCAACCGCGATCGCCACTATGTTCATCACATCCATGATCTTCCCCAATGCGCAGCATTACATAAGCTTGATTGGCCCAGATAGGAAACCTGAGGGAACCTTTTCGCGCGGCAATGCTTACCGCCCTGGTCGCGAGGAGAAGAGTTCAATGAAGCTCAAGGTGGTTGCCGTACTGATGGCGCTCTGGACCCTCGCGGCCTGCGGCGGCGACAACGAAAACTCCGTCGGCGAGTTCTCCAACGATCTGCTCGGCAACGAAATCATGGTCGAGGCTGTGCGCGATCCCGAAATCCCCGGCGTCGTCTGTCACGTCACCTATTTCGATCGTAGCGTCTTGGACCGCTTGCGGCAGGGCAATTGGTTTGAAAATCCCTCCAACTCGTCGATTTCATGCCAGCGCATCGGACCGATCGACGTTCGCGGCGTGCGCAGCACGCGGGCCGGCGAAGAAATCTTCAATCAGCGTCAGAGCCTCTTCTTCAAGAACGTGGCCGTGCGCCGGATCATCGATCTCGACAACGCGTCGATCGTCTATGTCTCGCACTCGCGCGAGATCGTCGAAGGCTCCGCCAAGATCGATCTCTCAACGATTGCGCTGACGCCGGAAGAAGTGGCCGCCGCGCGCGCTGGCTAATCCATTCGCGCGCCTCGTTCGTACCCCAAACATGAATGTTGTCCGCTCTGCTCTCGCTTCAGCTCTCGCTGCCTTGGCGCTCGTGCTCGCCGCCGGACCGGTAGCTGCCAATCCCGCAGAGGTAGGCGCATCGATCGCCAACGCCCAAAGCGTCGGCGCAGCGCCCTATCGCCTGCTCGGGATCACGGTCTTCGACGCGGAGCTCTTCGCCGCCGAAGGCGCCTTTTCCTGGCAACGCCCGTTTGCACTCTCGCTCACCTACGCCCGCTCTGCGCGCTCAACTACCATCGTGAACCGCAGCATCAGCGAGATGAGCCAACGCGGAGCGGGTTCGGCGGCGCAGCTGGCGCCACTGCGCACGCAACTCAGTGCGTGCTTTCCAAACGTCGTGCGCGGTGACCGCATCACCGGCGTCAGCACCGGCGCAAACACGGCGCGCTTCTACGTCAACGGCGCGCGCAGCTGCGATGTCGAATGGCCGAACTTCCGCCGCCACTTCTTCGGCATCTGGCTCGACGCCCGCGGTGGCCAAGCCGCCATGAGTTCACAGCTTCGCGGCGAAGGCTAGGCTGCACCTATGCTCACGCCTTCGCCTTCATGCTGACGCCCGGCGGGAGTGGCGTGTTGTCCGGCACAAAGAAATCCGGCATCAGGTCTTTGGTTGGATCGACGCGATATTTATCGAAATCGCGTTCGCCGTTCTCGTAGAGCAGCACGTCGTCGATGAAGAAGTTGCCGGTGCAGTCGCGCGCCTTGCGCGTGAAGATGGCGTGAGCGGCGTCGGCCATGATGTCGACGGTGCGGCAGTGGCGCAGCCCCTCTTCACCCGCGAGTGCGAACTCAATGGCGGCGGTGGCGACGCCGGTGCGCGGCCAGAGCGCGTTGAAAGCGATGCCGTCATCCTTGAACTCTTCGGCCATCCCGAGCACGCACATGCTCATGCCGAACTTCGCCATCGTGTAGGCGACGTGATTGCCGAACCAGCGCGGCGACATGTCGAGCGGCGGCGACAGCATCAGCACATGCGGGTTCGAGGCTTGCTTCAGATGCGGGATGCACGCGCGCGAGGTGAGGAAGGTGCCGCGCATGTTGACCTGGTTCATCAGGTCGAAACGGCGAATGTCGGTCTGCAGCGTGCCGGTCAGCTGGATGGCGCTTGCATTGTTCACGCAAATATCGATGCCGCCGAAGCGCGCGACGGCCGCTTCTACTGCGGCGTTGATGCTGTCCGGCTCGCGCACGTCCACAACGAGCGGTAGCGCTTGGCCGCCAGCCTTTTCGATCTCCTCCGCAGCGGAATAGATCGTACCCGGGAGCTTCTTGTGCGGCTCGGCCGTCTTGGCGGCGATGACGACATTGGCCCCGTCGCGGGCGGCGCGAAGGCCGATGGCCAAGCCGATGCCGCGGCTGGCGCCGGTGATGAACAGGGTTTTTCCGCGCAAGCTCATAAAATCGCTCCTCACTTTCTCGTCACTCTAGGCCGTTCCACGCCCGGTTCCACGCTTTTGGCTTTTGACCCCGACCCGACCCGGCCCTAAACTCGCTGTAAGAGGGCCTGAAGAGCTTTGGGAGACGACTATGCGTAGATCCGCGCTGGCGGCGGCGGCAGTTTGCATCGGCATGACACTGGCGGCGACTGCGTCAGCTCGTGTGTGGAACGACGACGCGGGCCGCGTTTCGTTCGACGCGCCGAGCGGTTGGACGACGGACGTGCAGCGCACGACTCCTGACACCATCGTGTTGGTCGGCAATGCTGACCAAGAGTGCTTCGTGCTCGCAGTGCCGAACAGCGGCACACGGAGCGCAAGTGCAACGCGCGTGCGCAATGGCACACAAAACCAGATCGAGAATTCGGCCTGGGAGGGTGTCGCAAACGCCGTCTCGCCGATGTTTCCGGACCGCGGCGCGCGCGTAACCGACAAGACTGTCGATACGAGCGGCTTCTGGCCGATTCAACGCGCCAACATCTCGGGCGCGGAACGTCCAGTTATGGCAGCCCTGATTTCGCGCCCCGGCATGGATATTTCCGCCTTCTGCTGGACCTATGGCGGCCCGGACTCGACGGCGACCTATGAGGCGTTCTTCCGCTCGTTGTCGCATCCCAACGACGCAACTTGGCGCGCGGAAATCGAAGCCGCAGCGACGCCTGCGCCAGCGCCGGCTCAGCCGCAGTAAGTAATAGAGACTTACAGACTGCAAAGCGCGCGCTCCTCAAAGGGCGCGCGCTCATGCTTAATGAAACCTTGCTGTTCATCGACGTAAACGCTTGGTTATCTTAGCATTTACGCGACCTTCACGACGTTGGTTCATCACCTTTGAACCATGATCGGAAGACTCCCTGCGTTTACGGCTCAGCCGCTCTTTATCGCCCTCGCCGTAGGCTTGGCCGCGATGGCGTGGCCGCCACTGGCTTTGCTATTGATCGCAGCGCTTGGCGCCAACGTGTTGATGCGCGGCGATGTGCGCTTTGACGTGGTCGGGATGATCGGCCCGGTGATCGCTGCTTTGATCGTCGGCGCGTTCGTTGGTTTGGCCGGCGCGATCGGCGTTCTCTTTATCTGGCGGCTCTATGCGGACACAAACTGGAGCGTGAACGAAGCAGCGCGCCTCGCCATGCTGGCGGGCCGTCCCGTCGAGGCGTCGTGGAAGGCGCTGGCGCATGCTTGGATGACGCCGCTCTATGGCCTGACGCTCGTCGCCTTTACTGCGCCGCACATGGTCGCCGGTTTGCCGCTTGATCTGCCGCACGTGCCGTTCTGGGTCCCGCTCTCGATGGCGATACTCGCTGCAGGGGCGGTCTTTGATTGGGCCTTACGCCGCGCAGCGGATTGGCGCCTGGACGAACTCGCCGTCGCGCCCGCCGCGCACCTGCTGACGCACCACGTAATCTTCCTAATCGCGTTCGGCTTCATGCTTGATGTGTCAGCCGGCATCGCCGCAATGCTGGCTTGGCGCTTGGCTCACGCCGCACCTTTGCGTCAGGCGAGCTTTACGGCCGTCCCGTAAGCCAACACTTCCGTCGCTTGGCCTTGGCCGGCGTCCGTCGTTTCCATCCGCACGCCAATCACCGCATCCGCACCGAGTGCGCGCGCTTGCTCGATCATGCGGTCGAGCGCCTGTTCGCGGCTCTCGGCCAAGAGCTTGGTGTATTCGTGGATCTCGCCGCCGATGATCATGCGGAGGTTCGCGACGATGTCGCGCCCGATAAAGCGCGAGCGCACGACATTGCCGCGCACAAGGCCAAGATGCTGCGCGATGGTGCGACCGTGAACGTCGAACGTGGTGGATAGGATCATGCGGCGTCGTTCCTCCTCTCCACCTCACATAGAGATTGCGCGCCTCTCGCGGAAGTGAAAGACGAGCCGTCATGGCGCGAAAATCGGTTTCTCATCGCTGCGCATGGGCAGGCACGGACGATCCGCTGATGATCGCATATCATGACGAGGAATGGGGCAAGCCGATTCACGACGACCGGGTGCTGTTCGAGTTTCTGATCCTCGAGGGCGCGCAAGCGGGCTTGTCCTGGCGCACCATCCTCCATAAGCGCGAGAGCTATCGCAAGGCGTTCAGCAATTGGGATGTCCGGAAGGTCGCGCGCTATGGCGAGAAAGATGTGGCGCGGCTGATGGCCGATCCGGGTATCGTGCGCAACAAACTGAAGGTCGCCTCCGCGATCACCAACGCGCAATGCGTGATCGACGCGCAGAAGGAGTTCGGCTCACTCGACGCTTGTCTTTGGAGTTTCGTCGGCGGCAAGCCGATCAAGAACAATGTCCAAAGCTTGCGTGATGTGCCGGCAAAGACGGCTGTTTCTGACGCAATGAGCAAGGCGCTCTTGAAGCGCGGCTTCAAGTTCGTCGGCTCAACCATTTGCTACGCGTTCATGCAGGCGACCGGCATGATCAATGATCACGAGGCGAAGTGCTTGGCGCGGAATACCTAAGTTCTTCGTCATTCCGGGGCATCGCGCAGCGATGAGCCCGGAACCCAGGGGCTTCACACACGAGCTTGCAGCCCCTGGGTTCCGGATCGCGCTGCGCGCGTCCGGAATGACGAATCCAAATTCCCATGCGCCCTGCGGCACAATATCAAACCGCTCCGCATGGGAGCCGGGGCGCGCGATCCGCGCTGAGTAGTCTCT
>CAYZIJ010000026.1:0-34565 GCA_964478365.1 uncultured Terricaulis sp. | reverse complement strand
GCAAAAGCGCTGGTGCGTTTCGTAACTGGGCATAAGATCGATGACGGCCTCTCCCACGAAACCGCCAAGCGCATTGCTGCGCGGCGCGCATCGGCGGAAGGCCGCGAGGGCCTCGCCGCGTTTCTGGAGAAGCGCAAGCCGGAGTGGAATTCGTGAGATTGAAGCGCGGTTTGAGCGGGCTCTGGGCCTTTCTCTACCGTTCGAAGTTCGCACGTCCGCCGATGCCGTTCTGGCGCGTCGTGGTCGAAGCCAAGCTCGACCGCCGTTCGAAAACTTGGCCGAAGCGCCACGAGGCGGCGATCGTCGCCGTCTATGTGTGGGCCCGCACTATCGAGGAAGCCGAAGGCCTCGCCGCCCTCGCGCTCGAGGCCGAAGGCATGATGGCCGTGACCGCTGACGCCATTAAATGCCCCCCAGCCGCAGCGCCGCGGCGCGAGCCTACAGCGGTTGCCCGGTCTGCCTACGGCTTTTTGGCCGTCGCCGAAGACGAAACCAGGGCCGGCGGCGCCTCTCGGCGCGACGCGCGGGCTTGATCGGGAACCCACGGCGCGGGAAAGTCCCATCCCATGAGCGGTGAATTAGAAGCGGCCGGCGCGTTGGCGACGGCAGGCGCGGTAGCGGGCGTCATCGAGGGCCGTGAAGGTCAGAGGCGCGCCGACGGCCAGTGCCTCAATTGTAGCGCTCAGCTGACGGGTCCGTTCTGCAGCCAATGCGGGCAAAACGGTCGCCCCGTGCGCAAGCTCAGCCAACTCCTGCTGGAGTTTCTGAACAGCCTCTTCCACTTCGACACCAAAGCTTGGCGCACGCTGCCGATGGTGCTCTTTCGCCCCGGCACGCTGACGCGCGATTACATCTACGGCAAACGCGCGCGCTACATCTCGCCGCTGGCTACGTTCCTGCTTTGCGTGTTCGCGCTGTTCTTCGTTTTCTCGTGGGTTGGCGGCGCCGAGTTCGGCAGCGGTTTCGACGACGCCATGGAGGTGTCTCAAGAAGACCTTGAGGAAGCGCGCGAAGATTTGGCGCAAGCGCGCGCTGAACTCGCGGAAGCGGAGGCCAACCCCGATCCGGATGAGCCGGAGGGTTTGGCAGTCGGTCTCGCGCAAGGTGCAGTCACGCGCGCAGAGGCAGCCGTCGCGCGTCTCGAAGCTCAGCTCGCAACGGAAGAAGAGGCGGCTGAAGCGATCGAGGCAACCGATGCGGTCACGCCAGCGCCTGCAGCGGCCGGCGCAGAGCCGTCACTGCCCGAGGCGGCGCCGGCGACAGCGCCCGCGCCGGAAGAAAACTCGGTGAGCACCACTGTCGGCATCACCGTCAGTGACGATACGGTCATCGACGGCTCTGATGGCCGCTGGCAGGACAATGTCCGCGAGGCCGTCGATAGCGGCGAACTGAACGTCAATACCGGCAACGCCTATCTCGATGCGCGTATGGAGCAAAGCCTGCGCAATCCAGATCTGGCGCTCTATCGCGTGCAAGAAGCGGCGTCGAAATTCTCTTTCTTGCTTGCGCCATTGTCGCTGCCGTTCATCGCGCTGCTCTTCATCTGGAAGCGCGGCATCACGTTTTATGACCACGTCGTCTATGCACTCTACGCGCTTTCATTCGCGGCGATTCTGTTCATGGTGATGATGCTCGGCGCCGCCATCCCCGGCGTCGGCGTAGTATTCATGGCGATCTTTTCGAACGTCCTGCTTTTGGTCGTCTTGCCGGTGCACACGTTCTTCCAACTCAAGGGCGCTTATGCGCTCGGTTGGTGGTCGGCGCTTTGGCGTACGGTCTTTATGATGCTTTTTGCGGTCTTCATTGCGGCGATCTTCTTCATGCTCGTCCTTGTGCTGGGATTGGTCGGTTGAACGAGTGGATCGTGACCGCCGCCTCAGCGGGTGTGGTGCTGTTCATGGTGGGCGTCGCCTTCGCGCTGGGCTTTCGCGCCCGCAGTGCGCTGGATGAGGCCAGTTTGGCCACTCTGGCTGCGAGTGAGAACGATGCGATCGAGGCGTCGGTCATCGCCCCCGACAAGCGCGCCGCGTTCGCGCTGCTGCGCAGCGGCAAGCTGATGATTGCGCGCGTCATGGGCGCTGACGTCTCGACACGGATAGCACCCGCGCCCAGCACCCGTGTGCGCTTGCGCGCCGGCCGGCTTAGCGTGGCGTTTGCCGACGTGGGCTATCCGCCGCTACATATGAAACTCAGCGACGCGCCGGCCTGGGTTGCGGCGCTCGCCAAAGGAGAAGCCGCGTGACCGCGCCCGTTCCATCGCTCGCGCCGCCGCAAGTCGACACAGCGCACTACGCGCCGTTCGACGTCGGGCTTATCATTACCTTCGCGGTGCCCGGCTTTGTGGCGCTGATTATCATCGAGATGATCGTGACGCGGCTCTCTAAGCGCGGTCGCTATGAATTCACCGATAGCGCCACGTCGCTTTCGATGGGCCTCGGCAATCAGATATTCGGCATCCTTTTTGGCACGATCGCGGTTGCGGCGTATTTCTGGGTTTATCAGTATCGCCTGTTCGATCTTGGCTGGACCGTCCCGGTGATGGTCGCGTGCTTCTTTGCCGAAGACCTCGCCTATTATTGGTTTCATCGCATCGCGCATGAGCGCCGCTGGTTTTGGGCGAGCCACATCGTCCATCACTCGTCGCAGCACTACAATCTCACCACCGCGCTCCGCCAAACCTGGACCGGCACGCTGGGCCTGAGCTTTATCTTCTGGCTACCGCTCGTCTTCATCGGCTTTCCGCCCTTGATGGTGTTCATGTTCTCGGCGTTCAGCCTCATCTATCAATTCTGGATCCACACAGAGCTGATCGACCGCATGGGCCCGTTCGAATGGGTGATGAACACGCCGTCGCATCACCGCGTCCACCACGCGATCAATCCCACTTATCTCGACGCAAACTATGCCGGCGTGCTGATCATTTGGGATCGCATGTTCGGCAGCTTCATCGCCGAAGATAAGAAAGAGCCGCCGCGCTACGGCATCGTCAGTCAATTGGGCACGTTCAATCCGTTTCGCGTCGCCTTCCACGAATGGCTCGGCATCGCCCGCGATGTGAGTGGCGCAAAATCATTGCGCGATGTGTTCGGCTACATGTTCGGCCCGCCAGGCTGGAGCCCAGATGGTTCGCGCAAAACCTCCGCGTCGTTGAAGGCCGAATGGGCCGCGCGCCAACAGAGCGCCGCGACTCCGGCGGAGTAGCATGTACGTCCCGTCGCATTTCGCCACGGACGCTGCGGATGCTTTGATCGAGCGTCTCGCGCGCCGCTGGGCTGGCGTGCTGATCACAATCGATGAAAGCGGCGCGCCAGTGGGCACGCACATGCCGATCCTGTGGGACGCGGAGAAACGCGTCGCCACCGGACACATCGCCCGCGCCAATCCGCAATGGAAGCATGGCGCGGGGAAGGGCCTCATCGTCCTCAACGGCCCCGAGGCCTACGTCACACCGAATTGGTACCCGTCCAAGGCCGAGCACGGCAAAACCGTGCCGACCTGGAACTACGAGGCGGTGCACATAAGCGGCAGCGTCGAATGGTTCGATGACGCGGCGCGACTTGAAGCCGTCGTCCGCGATCTTTCGGCCTCTTACGAAAATGACCAGGCCAAGCCCTGGGCAATCGCCGACGCACCGCGCCCTTACATCGACGCACTGCTTCGCGGCATCGTCGGCGTCGAACTCCACGCCGAACGCGTGGAAGCCAAACGCAAGCTGTCACAAAACAAGAGCGCCGCGGATTTCAACGGCGTTGCGGATGGGCTGGCGGCGACGAACGATCCGATGGCGCATGAAGTCGCTGCGCTCATGCGAGCGACACGCGCGGTAAGCGGCGAGCCGGAGGGGAATTGAACGCGTGACGGATCGCAGCAGACGAACAACGATCACACGCATGCTGGCGCTGGGTTGCGTGGTTGGCGCCGTCGTCTCTATTGGAGGCTTCATCGCGTTGACGGTGATCATGACCTTGCCGAATGGGTCGCTGAGTTTGGTGTGGCCCTACGTATTGATTTTGACCGCCTTTGGCGTTGCGTCGCAGGTCGCCATACTCGCATTGTCGTTGTGGCGCCGCTGTGATCGATGCCGCGCGCGGCTCTTTCCATTGATTGGCGGGATCATCTCACCGGTAGGCAAAATTCCGGAGCGTCCTGATTATAGGGCTAAGCAATTTCTCGGATCGTATCATTTCGGTGCGGTTGTCAGCGCAGCGCGCGGCGACGCTATCTGCATTCAATGTGGCCACAAAGATGGTGTCGCGCCAGACTACGTTGTAACTGCGCCGTGATGACCGTCCACATTCTCAAGCTCTGCGTCGGCGCCGATAGCGTTGAGGATCTGGCCGAGTGGCAGATCGAGCAATTGAAGCGCGCGAAGAAGGCCAAGCAGCGGCTTAATCCTGTGTGCGGCACGCGCATGTGGCCGAAGCGTGTTGAGGACGTGCTGGCGGGCGGCTCGCTCTATTGGGTGATTAAAGGCGTAGTGACGGTGCGTCAAAGCATCGTCGCTATCGATGACGTCACCGACAATCACGGCCAACGCTGCGGCCTTTATCTCGATCCAAAGTTAGTGCGCACCAGCCTGCAACCGCGTCGCGCGTTTCAGGGTTGGCGCTATCTCGATCCGAAAGACGCGCCCGCCGATCTCGGCGACCTCAAAGGCGGCGCCGATTTGCCCGAGCACCTGCGCCGGCAATTGGTTGAGATTGGCGCGTGGTAGTAAGAACAACCTTCTCCCCTTGAGGGGAGAAGGTGGCCGCGAAGCGGCCGGATGAGGGGATCGCTGACGTTCAAGATGAAGCGCAATCCCGATACCGTCCGCCGTGCGCGAGAAAATCGCGCCAACATGCCAAAAGCTGAGCAGGCACTTTGGACAATTCTTCGCGATCGGCGGTTCATAAAGCGGAAGTTTCGGCGTCAGCACGACATCGGCATCTACGCCGTCGACTTTGCATGTCCGGCGGTGAAGCTGGTCGTCGAACTTGATGGTCCGCTGCATGACGATCCCGAACAGACGGCGTTCGACATGCGACGCACAGATTACCTCCAACTCAATGGCTGGCGCGTTATGCGCATCAAGAATGACGACATTTTTGCTGATGTAGGCGAAGTGCAGCGGCGCATCGCTGCGGAAATTGGCGATTGAGCGATGCCCCTCACCCGGCCCTTCGGGCCACCCTCTCCCCCAAGGGGAGAGGGTCCGTTAGCCGAGTGCCTTCTTCACCGCAGCGCAAAGCGGCGCGATGTCGTCAGCATCGTGATAGAGCCCCAGGCCGATCCGCAGCACATCATCGCGCGCGTCTGTGATGATGTCCGCCTCCATGAGCCGCGCTTTCCACTCCACCGCTTTCGGATGACGCAGCGCTACGAAGCGCGCGTTCGGCCCGTGGGCATTTGGGCGCAACAACTCAGCCTCGCGCAGCACGCCCGCGTCACCTGACTCAATCGCCGCCTCCAGAGTTTCACGAAGTGCAGCGACACGCGCTGTCACATAGTCCGTCGTCACGCCCTCGCGTTTCAGCGCAGCGCACACGGCGTTGAAGCGATAGAGCCCAGTCGGATCATACGTCGCGCCAAGGAAGCGTGAGCCGTCGCGCCCATACGCGACTTCGCCTTGCTTGCCTTCCATCGCGCCGAAATCCGCGAACCATCCGGTGAATGCCGGCCGTGGCGCATAGCCAGGCGGCGCGTGGATGAAACCCGCGCCTTCGCCAGCCATCGCGTATTTGTAGCCGCCGCCAAGCAAGAAGACGCGATCGGCGACACGCGAGAAGTCGCACGGCATCGCCATGAACGAGTGGTAGAGATCGAGCACAATCCATGTGCCTTCGGGCGACGCGTAGGATGCGAGTTCCTCTACATCATCAAAGCGCAAGCCGCTGCGAAACATGACGTGCGACAGAAACGCAATGTCCGGCTTCTTCTCGCGCATCGCCGCGAGAAAGCGCTCGCCGAAAGTCTCGAACGGTTCACACGGCACAACGCGGCGCGTCACGAAGCCGTATTCCTCCCAACGGGCGCTTTGACGGCGGAACGAGTGAAACTCGCCATCCGAGGTCAGCACTTCGATCGGGCCTTTGCGCGATGAGAAGAGGCGCATCAAAAACTCGTGCGTGTTCGGCGAAAAGCCGATTCCGCTCGGATCAGGCAGTCCCAGCTCGCGCGCAATGTTCGCCTGCGCTTCGGGGATCACATCCCCGAAAACCTTGCCCCATTTCTTGTCTGCGAGCACGGCCGCATCGTCCCACGCCGCCATGTGGCCGTCATAAGAAGCGTCGGGCCATAAATGGTGTGAGTGCGCCGCAAAGTGCAGACGCCCGGGCGCTGCCGCCAAGGCGCGCGAGAACAGGTGCTTGTAGCTTTTCAAAGCGTCGTCCTCAGCGACCACAACTCCGGAAACGCGCGCCGCATCAGCGTTTGTTGCAGATAGCCAACGCCATCCGTGCCGCCCGTGCCGCGCTTGCGCCCAATGATGCGCTCCACTGTCAGCACATGCTTGTGACGCCAGGTGAGCAGGGCGTCGTCGAGATCGACCAGTTTTTCCGCGAGCTGATAAAGATCCCAGTATTTCGTCGTGTCGCGATAAACGGCGAGCCAAGCCGCTTCGACCTGATCGTTCGGCTCGTACATCTCCGCACCACGCCGATACGCGCTCGCCGGGATATCGAAGCCACGCTTCGCCAATTGCTCCAGCGCATCTTCATAGAGGCTCGGCGCGGCCAACGCTGCATCGAGTGCGGCACGATCGGCACTGCCCTCGACGTGAAAGCGCAAGAACGAAGCGTCCTTGATGCCGAGCTTGTATTCGAGCACGCGAAACTGTGACGATTGAAAGCCTGAACTGGTGCCGAGCAATTGGCGGAAGCTCAGATAATCCGCCGGCGTCATCGTCGCCAGGATGTCCCAGGCTTGGGTCATCACCGCTTGAATGCGCGAGACGCGCGCCAAGTGCTTATAGGCTGGCGTCAGATTGCCGGCGCGAACCTCAGATTGCGCCGCGCCGATTTCGTGGATCGCCTGCTTCATCCAGAGTTCCATCGTCTGGTGCAGGATAACGAACAGCAATTCATCGTGCTGGTCGGTTTGCGGCTGCTGGGCGGAGAGCAACTGCTGAAGCCGCAGATAGCCGCCATACGTCACGCTTTCGCTCATGGCGGGGCGTTCCTCACATCGAATCACGCGCTTAGAGCACGGCGCCCCGGCCCAGAAAAGCGCCGTTCGGCCTTTGTGCGCGCGAGCAATCCGGATTTGGGGTATGGGAACGGCCCCCGGTTTGGTAGTGAACGCGGGTCTAATCGGGGGGCAAGAAAGCCCTTAGGAGGTTTTGGCCATGGGTGGCGCCGTAAGGATCATTCTAATTGTACTGGCGATCGTAGTCGTCGGAGCGGGTGCAGCGTATTTTCTGACGCCGCCGGTTGCGAGCCGCAGCCAAACGCTGAACGTTGAAGCGCCGGCTTCGACCGTGCTTGCGCGCCTCGCCACCACGCCGGTTGGCTCGACCATCATCGAAGGCGTTACAATTGCCGAAGCCGCCAGCGTTGAAGGCGACACCGTCACCGCACCGGTGACCTATGCCGACGGCGCCACGGGCCGGGTTGTCTACACCGTCACTGAAGACGGCGAAGGCTCACGCGTTCAAGTGAAGCTCGAACAAGATCTGGGCGCCAACCCGTTGGCGCGCTTCGCCGTTCTCACCGGCGGCGATGTTGCGCCGCTGATCGAACCTGCCGCCGCCGCCGTCACCGCCGATCTCGGCGCGTTGCCGAGTGCGACGTTCGAAGGCCTACAATATTCGATCGTCGACATCACGGCGCGTCCGTTCTTCTACGTGCAGAACTGCTCCGACGCTTCGGCAGACTCGATCACCTCGATCATCAGCCAAGCCGTTGTCGCCATTCCGCCAGTGATGAACCAAAACCGCCTGACGCCGAACGGCCCGCTCATGGCGGTCGAGCCGCGCGTTGTCTCCGGCCAGTACTGCTATCAAGTCGGCTACCCATACGCAGGCCGTCAGCCGCGTGCGCTGCTGATTGGTCAAACTGGTCAAACGCCGGGTGGCCAAGCGCTGCGCGTTGTTTACACCGGTTCGGAAGAAGATGTTCTAGCCCAAGTGTACGATCCGATGGATGCGCTGCTCGCAGCCGCTCACCTCGATGATCCGGCGACGACCGAAGACGATTGGACCACCTACGAGGTCTATAACGACAACGCCGCGCAAGAAGGCGGATCGCGCAATCGCGAGATCTACTACGTCGTCCAAGGCGATGTGACGGCTCTGACGCGTCTCTTGGCGCCGTCGGAAGCGGTTGCTGTTCCGGCCGCTGCGCCGGAAGCCGCACCGGCCGCGGAAACGCCGGCCACCGCGACTGAGCCCGCGCCCGCCACGCCGTAAGGCAAGCGGTCAACGCAAACGATCAAGGGTCGCAGCGAAAGCTGCGGCCCTTTTTCTTTGGCGGGTTACTCGATGGCGGACGGACCGAGGCAGGTGCGCCATGTCTCGAAAGCGGGCGCGATGGCTACCCAAGTTGAATCCGCAAGGTCTGCTATGCGGTTTGCGGCGATCCGATAAGCCTCGCAAGTGTTCAGGCGCGTCTCATCATACCAGCCCGGCAACGGCCGCGGGAACATGCCTTCATCTGCCGCAACCGGCGCAACCGGCGTAGGCGGCGTGAGAGAAGGGTGAGGGCCGTCGCTCGTCACGACTCCTCGCTGCGCGCGCGAGCGCTCTAGCCCTTGCTGAAAGCGTCCTGCGAAGTCTGCATACGGGCGCCCACCATCAACCGTGGCGACCGGCGGTGGCTCTGAGGCCTGCGGAGAAACTGTCTGGGTGCCGTTTGCAACGCAAGCGCCGTCGACAATGCGTGCAGCGCGTTCACACGAAGAGAGGGAGTAGTAGTAACAGTTACGCCCACTGCCTGAGACAACGCAAAATGGCGCGCCTGACTGCGCGATCGCCGTGGCTGAAGAGAGCACAACAAGTGCGGCCGTCAGGATGAGTGAGCGCATGGCGGGTCTCCCGATGGCGCTTCTAGCGGAGCCGCAAGCCGTCTTCCACAGGAAACGCGATGAGCGCGGACAACGCTCCACGGAGGAGACGACAACGGTAGGGCTGAAGCACGCCCGCAGCAATGGCGCTGAAGGCTACACCGCCATGTTGTCGATAAGCCGCGTCTTGCCGAGCCATGCTGCTGCAAGGATACGCGCGGGCTTTGATACGTCAGCGATCGGCGCCAACGACGCGGCATCGCGGATCGCGACGTAGTCGATGCTGCCAAACCCCGCCGCCAACAAATGCCGCGACGCTTCAGCTTCCGCATCCGCGATCGCCGCGCCGTGACGCACGGCTTTGATCGCTTCGTGCAGAACGAGATTGAGCCGGGCTGCAATCCGTCGTTCGTCAGCGCTGAGATACGCATTGCGCGATGACATCGCCAAGCCATCGTGCTCACGCACTGTCGCGCAGCCGACAATCTCAGTCGGCACATCAAGATCACGCGCCAAGCGCTTGATCACGAGGAGTTGCTGGTAGTCTTTTTCACCGAAGAACGCGGCATCGGGCAGCGCCTGTAAGAGCAGCTTGGTCACAACGGTGGCGACACCACCGAAAAAGTGCGGACGCATCTCACCTTCAAGCGGTGTCGAAACATCCGTGACGATGACATTGGTGGAGAAACCTTCAGGGTACATCACCGAACGCTCCGGCGCGAACAGCAGGTCGCAGCCCGCGCCCGCCAGCAGCGCGGAGTCGCCGGCTTCGTCGCGCGGATAGCGCTCGAAATCTTCGTGCGGCCCAAACTGGCGCGGATTGACGAAGAGGCTGGCGATAACACAGTCGCAGCGTTCCTTCGCCGTGCGCACGAGCGAGAGATGCCCCTCGTGCAGCGCGCCCATGGTTGGAACGAGGCCGACGCGCAAACCCGCCCTGCGCCAGCCATTGACCGCTGTGCGGAGGCTTGGAACGTCGCGCGCGACGGGGAGGGAAGATGCGCTCATGTTCTTCGCATCCTGCGCGCCACGGTCGCCGTCAAGTCGCTTAAGAGCGCCTTAACCTCGATGGAGGAAGCTTTAACCATGCGTATCGGCGTTGCGTCTCTCGAGCAGACAGCAGCGCCCGCCATCATGGGCGGGCGCCGATGAGCGTCGCCTACGCTCCCCAAACCGGTTACGCGCCGCGCCAGGCCCACGTCATCGTGGTCGGCAACCAGAAGGGTGGAGCGGGCAAATCAACGGTGGCGATGCACATCATCGTCGCCCTCATGCGCATGGGCCGCCGCACCGGCGTCATCGATCTGGACGTCCGTCAGCGCTCGCTGACCCGCTACATCGAGAACCGCTCGCGCTGGATCTCGGAGCGCGCTGCACAGCTGCCGAGCCCGCAGATCCTCGAATTGTCCGAGAGCCGCGATCGTTCGCTCGATTTGGCCGAAGCCGCCGACGAGAGCGTCTTCCACGCGGCCCTGCGCCGGCTCTCCGAAACTTGTGATTTCATCGTCATCGACTCGCCAGGCGGCGATTCTTTCCTCGCCCGCACCGCGCACGCCTGGGCCGACACTTTGGTGACGCCACTGAACGACAGTTTCGTCGACTTCGACCTCTTGGGCGATATCGATCCCAATTGCGCCGACATCGTTCGCCCGTCGATCTACAGTGAGATGGTCTGGGACAGCCGCAAGAAGAAGGCGCTGGCGATCAAGACGCCGATCGACTGGGTCGTGCTGCGGAACCGCACCTCGGCCAGCCGCATCGAGGCTAAAAACAAACAGCGGGTCGGAGAGGCGCTGCGGACGCTTTCCAGCCGGATTGGCTTCCGTTTGGCGCCGGGGCTCTCGGAGCGGGTCGTCTACCGGGAACTCTTCCCGCAGGGCCTGACCATGCTTGACCTGGACAGCGACGCTGCAAAGGGCGAGATGCGGATGGGCCATCTGGCCGCCCGCCAAGAGCTGCGCGACCTCTTCATCGCCCTGAAGCTTCCAGGGCTGGAGGGCGAGCCGCTCAAGTTCTGAGGTTTCGTGCTACCGGCTCTGTTAGCGCTTACGGCGCTCTTCCTCTTATTGTTCGTCGGCCGGGTCGGCATGGCCCGCCGTGCGGAGCTCATCCGGCGCTGGCCGACATGCGTGTTAGCACTTGCAGCATTCGCACTGCTTCTAAGGGGTCAAATTTGGGGCGCGGCGGTCTGCGGATCGCTCGCCGCCGTTGTCTGGCTTGTGTGGCCAAGGCTCGCGGCGCAGGTGCGCCAAAAACCGCCGGCGAGGCCTGCAGATGATCCAGAAGATTTAGCAGCGCGTGCCGTCTTGGGCGTCACTCCAACTGCAAATGCTGCAGAAATTCGCAGCGCCTATCGTACCAAGATGGCCGTCGCGCACCCCGATCGGGGCGGCAAACACGCCGAAGCCGCGCGCCTGACGGCTGCGCGGGATCGGTTACTCAGGAAGTTGAGGTAGCTTTTATTCGCCTTCTTCGGTCGAAGCTTCTTCGGCCTGGTCGCCCTGGCTGACGGTGTCGAGCGGCGCACGCACCGGCGACAAGGTCTCCACCACCGAGCCCATCCCGTACTGAGAAGGCGGCAGCGGCGTCGGCGAAGCACTGGTCAATGCGAGCGCGCCGGGAGCGAGGCCTACGTCGAGGCGGCGCATCGGTAGGCTCGCGAAGGTCGCGGCGTTCGGGTCTTCGCGGCGGGCATATTCTTGGTAGGCGCCTTCCACAAGGTAGGCGACCTGGGCGTCGCGGGCGGCGGCGGTTTCGCCACCGAGAACGACCACGATCACGCGGCGGCCGTTGCGCTCAGCCATGGTGGCGAGGTTGAAGCCGGAGGCGCGTGTGTAGCCGGTCTTGATGCCGTCGACGCCCTCGACTTGGCCGAGCAAGCGGTTGTGGTTGCGGCCAGCGCCGCGGCGCCATGCGAAAGATGGAGTCTGAAAGCGATAATAATGCTCA
This sequence comes from uncultured Terricaulis sp., assembly GCA_964478365.1. Lineage (GTDB taxonomy): Bacteria > Pseudomonadota > Alphaproteobacteria > Caulobacterales > Aquidulcibacteraceae > Vitreimonas. Next base: position 22,637 of record CAYZIJ010000026.1, on the reverse strand, counting down.
GGATAATCGCGCCACAGAGCTTGGCTCAGGATGGCCATGTCGCGTGCGGTGGTGGCGTGGCGGTTGTCCGGCAGGCCGCTGGCATTGGCGAAGCGGGTTTCTGTCATGCCAAGTTCGCGAGCGCGAGCAGTCATGGCCGCCGCGAAGCGAGCTTCTGTGCCGCCCAGGCGTTCGCCGACCATCGTTGCGACGTCGTTGGCGGACTGGACGATGAGTGCGCTGATAGCTTGCTCTACGGTGATGGTGTCGTTGCGGCGGAGGCCCAGGCGCGAAGGCGGTTGGCGCGACGCGTTGCGCGAGGCGGTGAGGCGGGTGTCCAACGTGATCTCGCCGCGCTCGATCGCTTCGAAAATCATATAGAGTGTCATCATTTTGGTGAGCGAGGCCGGGTAGCGGTGAGCGTCCGCTTGGTCCTCGAGCAGCACCTCGTTGGTGCGCGCATCCATGACGATGGCCGCATAGCGATCCTGCGCCGCTGCCGGCGCAACCATGCTGAAGGCCGCTATCGCTGCGGCTACGCCGACGATGAGCGTCCGAATCTTAGAAAATCCCGCTGATCCCATCGTCGTCCATTCCCGCACAAACACGGACAATTTCAGGCAAATTGCATGCCGCGCAGCTTACAGATTCATTAGACCCGGTTAAGCGACTGCTGCAGTCATCCGGTTAATGGCCATCTGAAGAGCGTTACTCGCTGATTCACCTCACCCTTCATCATGTGGAGAACATGGTTAATTGGGCATGAACGCAAGTCCCAGTCGCTGCGTCAACCTGTCATCATGTTTTCATGTTGCAGTGCAGCAAAAGTGATTGACTTCGCAGGTGCAGCATAACATATAGGGTCTCAGATTCGCGCTTCCCGGCGCAGTCGGGAACAGCACAGGGCCATCCGGCCTAGAATTTAAAGGAGACCGATCATGGCTACCGCACCTAAGACCGCCGCCCGCGCCACCAAGACGGCGACCGAAGCATTCGAACAAGTCAGCGCCGGCGCCAACGAAGCCGTGCGTGAGAACATCGACCGCAGCCTGGCTGCGATTTCGGAGGCTTCTTCGTTCGGCAAACAGAACATTGAAGCTTGGTTGGCCTCGGCCGCCGTCGCCCAAAAAGGCTTTGAAGCCATTTCTGCGCGCACCGTCGCTTTCCAGAAGGAAGCCCTCGAGAAGCACGTCGCCGCCACCAAGGCGCTGATGACCTCGAAGAGCGTCCAAGAGTTCGTCGAAAAGCAAAACGACTACGCCAAGACCTCGTTCGAGGCCTATGTCGCTGAGCTGACGTCGGTTTCTGACCTCGTCCAAGGCGTCGCCAAGGAAGCTGCCGCGCCGATCAACGATCGCGTGAACGCCGTTGGCCACCTGATCCAGACGAACGTCCAGCGCTAAGACATCGAACTTCGGGTTTCGACCCGTGGGGCTGAAAATGAACGGGCCTGGCTCTCACGAGCCGGGCCCGTTTCATTTTGCCCGCCGTCGAGGCGCATGGGCTGCGAACTGTAGCTGCGCAAGCCCTTCCCATTGCGACGTTGATCCATAAATTGTTCAGCAAGTGAGCGAAGGGTCATGGACGGACGAGTCGGTCCAAGTTTCTTGGGTCAGGGGATTCAGACGGCGAATGAGTGGCGGCGGCGATCAGTGGGATGAGGACGGCGATCCGGGCGGTGAAGGCCGTCTCGGCACGCAGACCATCACCCGCACGAAAAAGCCATCGCTCTACCGTGTTCTGATCCTGAACGACGACTACACGCCCATGGAGTTCGTGGTCTACGTCCTGGAGCGCTTCTTCAATAAGTCCAGGGAAGAGGCCACCACGATCATGCTGCACGTGCATCAAAATGGCGTCGGCGTGTGTGGGATTTTCACTTACGAGGTCGCTGAGACGAAGGTCGCTCAGGTTCTCGATCTCGCGCGGCGGTCGGAGCATCCGCTGCAATGCACGATGGAAAAGGAATAAGATGGCGACGTTCTCCCGCACGCTCGAACACACGCTGCGCCGCGCGCTCTCGCTCGCGGGCGAACATCAGCATGAGTTCGTGACGCTCGAGCACTTGCTTCTGTCGCTGATCGACGACGATGACGCCGCCGGCGTCATGCACGCCTGCAAGGTCGATCTCGATAAGCTCAAGGGCAATCTTGAATCTTATCTCGAAACCGAACTCGACAGCCTCGTCGTGCCGAACCGAGAGCACGAAGAGCCGCGCCCGACCGCCGGCTTCCAGCGCGTGTTGCAGCGCGCGATGCTGCATGTCGATTCAAGCGGCGGCCGCGAAGTCTCCGGCGCCAATGTTCTCGTGGCGCTGTTCAGCGAACGCGAGAGCCATGCCGCTTACTTCCTGCAAGAGCAGGACATGACACGCTATGATGCTGTCAACTTCATCGCGCACGGCTTGCCGAAGCGCGCAGGCGCAGCCCAACCGCGACCGGTGCGTGGCGCGAGCGAAGAAGAAGGCGAGCGCGTTGTGAAGCAGGGCAGCGAGGCGCTCGCCGCCTACTGCGTGAACCTCAACAAAAAGGCTAAGGAAGGCAAGATCGATCCGCTGATCGGACGCGAAGCCGAAGTGCTGCGCGCAATCCAAATACTTTGCCGCCGCAACAAGAACAACCCGCTGCTCGTCGGCGATCCGGGCGTCGGCAAGACGGCGATCGCCGAAGGCCTGGCGCGCAAGATCAACGAGAAGCAAGTCCCAGAAGTGTTGGCCGACGCCACCATCTTCTCGCTCGACATGGGCTCGCTGCTCGCCGGCACGCGCTATCGCGGCGACTTCGAAGAGCGCTTGAAGAGCGTGATGAAGGAGCTTGAGAGCCACAAGAACGCGATCCTCTTCATCGACGAAATCCACACCGTTATTGGCGCGGGCGCAACGAGCGGCGGCGCCATGGATGCGTCGAACCTGCTGAAGCCGGCCCTGCAAAGCGGCCAACTCCGTTGCATGGGCTCGACGACGTACAAGGAATATCGCCAGCACTTCGAAAAGGATCGCGCGCTCGCACGACGCTTCCAGAAGATCGACGTCAACGAACCGTCGATCCCGGACACGATCAAGATCCTGATGGGTTTGAAGCCGTACTTCGAAGAGTTCCACAAGGTGAAGTACACAGACGACGCGATCAAATCGGCGGTCGAGCTTTCGGCGCGTCACATGAACGATCGCAAGTTGCCGGATAAGGCGATCGACGTGATCGACGAAAGCGGCGCCTCGATGATGCTGTTGCCGCAAGGCCAGCGCAAAGAGATGATCGATACGGCCGAGGTCGAAGAGGTTGTGTCGCGCATGGCGCGCATCCCGGCGAAGTCGGTCTCGAAGAACGACAGCGAAATGCTGGCGTCCTTGCCTGACGATTTGAAGCGCGTGGTGTTCGGTCAAAACGATGCGATCGATCAGCTCTCGTCGGCGATCAGGATGGCGCGCGCGGGTCTGCGCGAACCGCAAAAGCCGATCGGCTGCTATTTGTTCGCCGGCCCGACGGGCGTCGGCAAGACCGAGGTCGCCCGTTCGCTCGCGAACATCATGGGCATCGAACTGCTGCGCTTCGACATGTCTGAATATATGGAAAAGCACACGGTCTCGCGCCTTATCGGCGCGCCTCCTGGCTACGTTGGTTTTGATCAGGGCGGCTTGCTGACCGATGGCGTCGATCAGCATCCGCACTCGGTGCTGTTGCTCGATGAAATCGAGAAGGCGCACCCGGATCTGTTCAACATCCTGTTGCAGGTGATGGACAACGGAACCCTCACGGATTCGAACGGCAAGAAGGTCGATTTCAGGAACGTCATTCTGATCATGACCACCAATGCCGGCGCATCGGAAGCTTCGAAGCAGGGCATCGGCTTCGGCGTGGGCAAGAAGGGGCACGCGAACGAAGAGGCGATCAAAAACCTATTTTCGCCGGAGTTCCGCAACCGCCTCGACGCCACCATCAGCTTCGCCGGTCTGCCGCCCGAAGTCGTTCGCAATGTCGTGCAAAAGTTCATTATCCAGCTTGAAGGCCAGCTCGCCGAGCGCAACGTCCAGATCGAGATCACCGACAAGGCGGCCGATTGGTTGGCGACGCGCGGCTACGATGAAAACTTCGGCGCACGTCCGCTCGCGCGTCTGATCAGTGAGCACGTGAAAAAGCCGATGGCCGACGAACTCTTGTTCGGCAAGTTGAAGAATGGCGGCATCGTCCGGATCGACATCGACCCGGCCGACAAAGACAAGCTGAAGTTCGCTTACAGCCAAGAACAGCGCGGCTTGCTTTCCTCTTTCGGTAAGAAGCCGGAGAAGGCTTAAGTCGCCGAAACGCGTAGGAATAACGAAACGGCGGCTCGCAAGGGCCGCCGTTTTGCTATGCTGCGCATCAGGAGGAAGATCAAATGGCTCATCATTCGTGCCCGAAATGCCAATCCTCGATGCAGGAAGGTTGGACGCTCGACAGCACGCATGGCGGGCGCGCCGTAAGCTCATGGATCGAGGGCGAGCCACAAAAGAGTGTCTGGGTCGGCGTGAAGCTCGATGGCAAGAAGCCGATCGACATTAAGTCGTGGCGCTGCACGCGCTGCGGTTTTGTCGAGCACTACGCTAAGGAGCAGTCGTGAAACGCCTTGCAGCGCTCGCAGCTGTTTTGATCGGCGCCTGTGCGACCGCCTCGGCGCAGCTCGCGCCGTTGCCGATGGCGCTATGTGCCGGCTGGCAGGGCGAGCGCACCTGCGAGCTACTGACCGAAGACGTGCAGACGCGCATCCTGCGCTGCAGTTTCCCGCCCGGCGTCGGCCACGAGTTGCACTACCACCCGCCGCACTTCGGCTACGTGCTCTCCGGCGATAGCGTCATGCGGATCCGCACCGCCGATGGCACGGTCGATCGACCCGTCCGCGCCGGGCAAACGTTCAGCAACGATCGCGAGGTGATCCACGAACCGCTAAACATCGGCTCGGAGACGATGACCTATCTCATCGTCGAGAAGAAATATGCTGACGAACGCCCACAAAGCGCCGTGGCGCCTGGCCTGTGCGCAAATTAGAGTGCGGCGCCGATCTGTTTCGCGATCGCTTCCAACTCCGCAATGTCCGCCTTCACGCCGTGATCGTGACCTGCCAGCCGTTTGCCGGCATATCGCGGGATGATGTGGAAGTGCAGGTGGAAGATGGTTTGGCCTGCGTCGGCGCCGCTGAACTGCGTGATGGTTACGCCATCGGGCTTCAGCGCTTTCTCAGTGGCGATCGCGAGCTTGTGCACTGCCGCCATTAGCGGCGCGACGCGTTCGGCGGGCAGTTCGAGAAAATTCTGCGCCTTCACGTTCTTCGGCACGACCAACAGATGTCCGCGCGCTTGCGGGAAGATGTCCATGAAGGCGAGCACGTCGCTGTCCTCATAGACTTTCACAGCCGGAATCTCGCCGCGCAGGATTTTCGCGAAGAGGTTATCGTCGTCGTATTTTCCGTGAAGGCTCATCTAATCCTCAAGTTGCTGGTGATTGGATATTGCGCACCATCTTAAGGAGCGTCTCGCGCGGAATATGCTTCACCAAACCCGCTTGGAAAGCGTTGCGTCCGCCCGTCACTTTGACGCGCTGATTGCGCTTCCACGCCTCGTAACCCATGCGCGCCACCGGCGCCGAGCCCATCACCTTGCTCGCCTGGGCGAGCTTCGTTTTGTCGGTGCCCGCACGCTCGCGGAACTTCGACGTCGTCGGCCCAGGGCAGAGGCAGCTCACGTGCACGCCCGTCTCGCGCGCTTCCTCCCACATCGCTTCCGAGAAGGAGAGCACATAGGCCTTCGACGCATAATAGTTCGCCATCAGTGGTCCCGGCTGAAACGCGGCAGTCGAGGCAACATTGATCACGCCGCCGCGCTTGTTGGCGATCATGCGGTCCCAATAGAGATAGGTGAGTTCGACGAGCGCCCGCACGTTGAGATCGATCATGCCGAGCTGCGTCGGCAGATCGGATGATGTCAGCGCGCCCGCGTGGCCGTATCCTGCATTGTTCACCAGCGCATCGACATTCAAACCGCGCTGCGCAATCGCCTGCGCCAGTGCTGAGCCGCCGCCATATGCGCCGAGATCTTGCGCGATCGCCGTGGCCTTGACGCCGTGCGCGGCGGCCAGCCGATTGGCGACTTCCGTAAGCGGCCTTTCGCTGCGGGCGGTAAGGATCAGATCATAGCCGTCGCGCGCGAAGCATTCGGCGAGATCGATGCCGATGCCGGCAGAGGCCCCGGTGACCAAAGCCGTCTGTCCGTCGCCAGGTTTACGTCGCGCCATGTGGTGTTCCTCCGTGGCTACGACGTTAAGCGCGTCTGTTCCGGGTTCCAAGGCGATAGGGTCCGCGTGCTAGAAGAAGACCATGGCCGCAGACAACGAGTTCAAGCTCAACGCTGACGAAAAGCCGTTCGACCCACCGGGCGGCGACAAGCCCAAGGCGACGCGCCCGCGCGACGCGGCGACTTTGATCCTGGTGCGCGGCCGGCGCGAAGTGATGATGGGCCAGCGCGCCAAGGGCCACGTCTTCATGCCCGATAAATGGGTTTTTCCCGGCGGCCGGGTCGATCCTGGCGACGCCAAACTCAAAGCCGCCGTGGAGCTCAATGAGGAGACCGAGGCGCTTCTAAAGTGCGGCGGCCTTATCCGCCGCCCGCCACGCGCCTTCGCCCTGGCGGCGGTCCGGGAGACCCGAGAGGAGGCTGGTTTGGTCCTAGGCGATGACCAGGGCCCAGACCTCTCCAAGCTTCAATTCGTGGCTCGGGCGATCACCCCGCCATACCGGCCCCGCCGGTTCGACGCGCGCTTCTTCCTGGCCGACGCCGAGGCGGTCTTGGCCCATGACGAGCCCCAGTCCGGGGACGAAGAATTGCTGCACACACGGTGGTTTAGCCTCGAAGAAGCCGAGGCCTTGGACCTCCCGTCCATCACCCGGTTCGTGCTGAAAGAGGTCCGGACCAGGCTCGATGGCCAGCCCGTGGACCCACCTTTCCTGAAATGGAGCCGGGGATCGCATACTTTGGAGCGCCTAAAGCGTTGACTTTAAGTCCGCGGTCCGTATTTTCGCGCGCTCTTCAAACCTCTGAGAAATCCGGTCCCGCGTCATGGCAAAGCCAGCAACTATCAAGATCCGTCTGAACTCGACGGCTGACACTGGCTTCTTCTACGTCACGAAGAAGAACCCGCGCACCAAGACGGAAAAGCTCAAGTTCAACAAGTACGACCCGGTTGCGAAGAAGCACGTCGAGTTCGTCGAAGGCAAAATTAAGTAAGCGCGCGTCACTCGCGAGCTACGACAAGATAAAGGCGGCGGACCTTGGGTCCGCCGCCTTTTGTTTTTGCATTTGCGATGCGCTTACTGCGCTGTTGCTGGCGGCGGGATGAAGGCTTGCGCGACCTGATCCGTCGCGAGCGCCAGTCCGTCCACATTGGTGCCGCCCTTGTTCATCATCAGCGAGATGACCATCCCGTATTCCGGGAAGACGACGAAGACCGAGCTGCTGCCGACTGCGGTGCCGGCGTGATGGTGCGCGATCGTTGAGAGCGCGCCGTCATAGAGCGTCCATTCGCCGGTGCGCCAGCCGAGCGCGTAGATGCTACCGCCACGCGCATCACGTCCGCCTTCCGGCACGGTCACCAGTGTCGCTCTGGTTGCGGCGGAGAGCAGGCGATCATCGAGCATGGCCGCGCCCAAGCGCGCCATGTCGCTCGGCGTTGAGAGGATGCCGCCGGACGGCCAGCGAATGCTGTTATCGACGGGAAACGCGCGCTTATAGTTGCCGCTCTCGACCTCGTAGAACGCAGCGCGATCAGTCTCGGCGCCAACCGCAGAGTCGAGCCCGCTATGTGTCATGCCAAGGGGCGTGAAGACGGCGCCTTGTAGATAAGCGCCGAACGCTTCGCCGCTCGCGCCTTCGATGGCGGCGCCGGTCAGATTGTAGCCGAGGCTGGTGTAGGCAAAGCTTGTGTCCGGTTCGAACAAAAGCGGCGAACGCGCGATCAGATCAACTTCCGCATCGACATTGGCGAAGCGGCGTTGATTGAGATGCTCCCACGCGGGAAAGCAGAAGCACATGCCGTAGTCGCGCAAACCAGCGCGATGGCTCATCACTTGGCGCAGCGTGACCGGCCAGCGCTGCGCGGGAAAGCGCGCGACATAGGTTTGGATTGGCGCATCGAGATCAAGGCGCTGTTGATCTAGCAGCGTGCCTGCCGCGACGGCGGTGACGGCTTTCGACGTGCTGCCAAGGCGGAAGCGCGTGTTGAAATCAGCGGGACGTAGCGTTTCCACATCGGCGTAGCCGACGACCGAACGCCAGACGAGTTCGCCATTGATCGAGACGGCGGCTGAAAGTGCGGGCGCTTGCAATTCGGCGCGCGCGGCTTCGAGCGCTGCCTGCGCTGCGCGCGCTTGTTCGACGTATTGCGGGTTGGCGAGTTCGGTTTGCGCCGGATATTCGCCGTCCGGCAGCGCTGACCAATCGAGGCGATAGACAAAAACCGGCTCAAACAGTTTGAAAATGAGCGGCGACGCGACGGTCAGTACGCCAAGGATCAGCGCCGGCACGAGCCAGCCGCGCTTCGATTTAGATGCGGTCATTGGTCTTTCCCGATTGCGCCCTCTGCGGGCGGTTCGTTCCAAAAGAAGAGATCGTCGACGCCGCAGCTGAAGACGGTAGCGAGTCGCATCGCGAGCTCGAGCGATGGTGCGTAGCGGCCGGTTTCGAGCGCAACGATGGTCTGGCGCGTAACGCCCACGGCTTTCGCAAGTGTTTGCTGCGTCATCTGCCCATGATCGAAACGCATGCGCCGCAAATGATTGCCGATCGGCGGCGTCGTCATTGCTCTGCGTCCGCCATTGCGTGGTCGCGCGCGTAGGCGAGGAGTTGCACGAAGTATTGCGCCAGCGTCGCGATTACGATCAGCGCAATCAGCAGATTGGCAATGAAGAACTGGGTGAACGGCGCCAGCACGTCGGGCGGCGCAAAGCCCAGGAAGAAGAGCAGAATAAAGAGCTGCGCGATGAGCGTGGCGTAGCCGACGCGCACACCCAGCGCAGCAATGCCGCGGTCACGCTCGTCGCGTTCCTGATCGCCGCTATGGAAGAGAAAGGCGCTGACGATGATGGCAGCGAGGATCGTCCATGAATCAGTCGCCAGCGAATTGCCGCTGCCGAGATGAAGATCGATTTGTGGATGCGCGAGTGAGGTGATGAGGTGGCCGCAGCCGATCGCAGCGCTGGCGAGGCGGTGCCAGACGACGCGCTCCGGGCCGCTGGGATCTGCGCCGCGCGCCTTCAATCGCTCCCAGCGCCAGCGTGCGGCGATGGCCCAAGCGAGCAGCGCGCTCGCGCCGAGCCAACCGGTCGAGATGCCGAATTGGATGGTGGTCCACGACAACGCCCAGCCCAAAGCCAAGGCGATCGCCAAAAACCCGGTGACCTTGAGCAAAGAGAACCTCCCGCTGTCGCGAAAGTCCTGTATAGCGGACAATGTGTCTGGTCAAGCGGACATATCGGATTGGGGAGCGCCATCGTGCGCCGCAAATCGGAGGATAAAGCTTGATCGGGCGTAGAGTGTGTGCGGCGTCGCGTTTCGTGAGTGCGGGATAGATCAGACCTTATCCGACCCACTCCCAAAGACGCCTATCATCTCCCCGTCCGCATCAACGGAGGGGCATTCGGATCCAGCCCGGTGTGACGCGGACCGTGATGAGTGAGGATAGGCGGCGGGGATTGAAACCGTCGCGGACCGGGGATCGATGGTGGATCGACCCGCTCGCCGTTGGCGCACAGGGCCCGGAGTGAACAGCTCCTCATCTCTTGCGCGGACGTCAGCATCGCGGGGACGCTGAGCGAAACGCGCAGTTCTCACATTTTATTCCTGGCGCCTTAGCGCGTCAGCTCAGCGTTCCGCCCTCCGGCTGCGTTTCAATTCGAAGCGCGCCGATGCAAACGCATGCACTTACTTAGGATAGAGCACCATTTGCGTGCAGCGGAAGAGGGCCGCCGTCTTGGCCGTCGTCTCGTTCTTCACTTCGGCGTCCCACACCTGCGTCATGCGCCCGCCGTGCACGAGCCGTGCTTCGGTGGAGACGATTTCGCCGAGCTTGGCGGTGCCGAGAAAGTTGCTCTTCAGTTCGATCGTCGTGAAGCTCGCGCCGCCCTCTGGAAGCGAGATCACGCAGCCATAGCCGCAGGCGGAATCCGCGAGCGTGACGATGCTGCCGGCGTGCAGAAACCCGTTCGGCGCCATGTGATGCTCGGCGACGGTGAAGCGGCCGCGCACGAAGCCCTTGCGCGCCTCTATCCATTCAAAGCCGAGAATGCCGGGAAGTTTGCCGGCCTGACGCTCGGTCAAAGGCGTGACGAAATCGATTTCAGACATTGGGCGCCTCGCGTTTCGACGCTATCTAACACCCATGACCCAACGCCAAGTCAAAGCCGCCGTCCTGCTGATCGGCGACGAATTGCTGTCCGGTCGTACGCAGGACATCAACCTGCAGACGATCGCAAAGTTCTTGGCGCCGCTCGGCGTGCAGGTCGCGGAAGCGCGTGTCGTGCCTGATGTCCCGGACGAGATGATCGCCGCACTCAACGCGCTGCGGGCTAAGTACGATTATGTCTTCACCACTGGCGGCATCGGCCCAACCCACGACGACAAAACCGCCGACGCCGTGGCAGCGGCGTTTGGTGTGAACATCGACGTGCGCGAAGATGCGCTCGCCATTCTTCGGGCGCACTACAAAGCCGCAACGCCGATCAACGAAGCGCGCCTGCGCATGGCGCGCATTCCCGATGGTGCATCACTGATCGCGAACCCCGTGTCGAAGGCGCCGGGATTCCAGATCGGCAATGTCTTCGTCATGGCCGGCGTGCCGTCGATCATGCGCGGTATGCTGCAAGACGTCGCGCACCGCATCGAAGGCGGCGCTGTGGTGCGATCGGTGACGGTGCGCGCTAAGGGCGTACCAGAGGGCGAGATCGCCGAAGGTTTGCAGAAGCTTGAAGAAGCCGCGCCCGGCGTGAGTTTCGGCTCCTATCCGTGGTTCTTGCCCGGCGATTTTGGCGTGCACTTGGTCGCACGCACATCCGATTTGGCGGCGCTCGCCAAAGCCGGCGAAGATCTACAAGCGCTAATCCGCGCGCGCGGCGGTGAACCTGAAGTGGTGACCGACGCGGCCTAGTCGCGCGACCACATGGCGTGGGTTACGTCGCAACGATGCGCAAAGCCGAGCTTGCGATAGACTGAGATCGCGCCTGTGTTGCTGGCGTAAGCGTGCAGAAAGGGCGTGCGGCCTTCCTCAACGAGGCGCGCCGCGACGACACGCGTCAGCGCAGCCGCCAGCCCGCGTCCGCGATGATCGGGATGCGTGCAAATACCGCTCACCTCGGCGAACTCATCCATCTGCAGCCGCTCGCCCGCCATCGCAATCAGGACGCCGTTCTCGCGCACGCCGATGAAGCGCCCAAGCTTGTGCGTGCGCGCGCGGAACGGACCGGGCTTGGTAAGTGTCGCCAGCGCCAGCATGTCGGGTGCGTCGGCATCGCCAAGATGATCGCACGCAATGTCGGCGCCTGGCGTCAGCGTTGTCAGCATCATCTGCACGCCAGTGGCGCTCATCTTGAGCGCCACGCCTTGCGGCGGCGGAGGCGGATCTCGTTCCAGCAACGACATGTCGTCATCGCCATGCGCAAGCGCGCCAAGCGCTGCGACGGCTTCAGCCGAAGCGCCCACACAAGCAGCGAACGGGCTAATATCCTCGTTGAACCGTCGTGCGAGCGAACCGTCGTCCCCGAAAGCGCTTTGGCGCGAACCGAGCGCGCTCCAAATCGGGCAATCGAGCGGGTGTGATCGCATGGCGAGATTGTACGGAGCCGGAGATGGCTTGCCTATCGCCATCCATCGCCGCTATGCCCGCGTCTGACGCGAGCGTGGCGAAACTGGTAGACGCAGCGGACTTAAAATCCGTTCGCCGCAAGGCGGTGCGGGTTCAATTCCCGCCGCTCGCACCATCCTTCGAAGCCTCGGCGAAGAGGCCGCACGCGAGTTCCGAATGGCTTACGCCGCTATTTGCTGGGAGTAAGCTGCGATGGTGAGTCCCGAAGCCCTACCCACGCTGCCGCCGGCGTTCGACTATTTCGGCGTGGCCGTCTTTGCGTTGACCGGGGCTCTGGCCGCCGCGCGCGATCGGCATGACATCATCACCTTCTGGTTCTTTGCCGTCGTCACCGGCATCGGCGGCGGCACGCTGCGCGACCTCTTGATTGGTGCGCCGGTGTTTTGGATAGGCGATCCCGCCTACCTGGGCATCGGTCTCGCCGCGGCGGTTGCGGTGTGGTTCCTCGCGCCGCATTTGGAGCGCGCGAAGACGCTGATCTGGCTCGATGCCATCGGGCTCGGCGGTTATGCGGTGATCGGCGCGGGTAAAGCGATGGCGCTTGGCGTCAATCCGTTCGTCTCCATCGCCATGGGCGTGCTGACGGCGTGCTTCGGCGGCGTTATCCGCGACGTGTTGGCGGTGCAGCCATCCGCCCTGTTGAAACGCGAAATCACGATATCCGCAGCTCTCCTGGCTGCCGCGAGCTATGTGGCGCTCGATCTGGCCGGCCTGTCGCCTGCGATCGCGGGCATTGCCGGCGCGATCCTGGGTTTCGGTTTGCGCGCCGGGGCCATACATTATGGCTGGGCGTTGCCGGCGTTTGGAGCAAAGCGTGAGCCGCGAGAAACTTGAGCTCGTCGAAGTCAGCCCGCGCGACGGGTTGCAGAACGAGCCGGACATTGTTTCCACCGAAAACAAGCTCGCGCTGATCGAACACATCACGCGCGCTGGCTTTCGCCGCTTGGAAGCGGGCAGCTTCGTCAACCCGAAGAAGGTGCCGCAGATGGCGGACGGCGATGCAATCTTCGCCGGCGTGCCGAAGCGTGATGACGTCACCTACATCGCGCTTGCGCTCAATTTGCGCGGCGTCGAACGCGCGCTCGCCGCAGGCGCGAAAGAGATCAACTACGTCTTCTGCGCCTCCGATGGATTTTCCATCCGCAACAATGGCGGGACCGTCGAAGAAACTTTCGCTGTTTGGCCCGATGTTGTCGCAACCGCAAAGGCCGGCGGGGCGCGGATCAGCGCTACTATTTCAACTGCTTTCGGCTGCCCTTTCGATGGCGAAGTCGCGGTATCGCGCGTCGTGCAAGTTGCAGAGCGTTGCGTCGCGGAAGATATCTTCGAACTCGCACTCGCCGACACGATCGGCGTGGGCGCGCCGAGCGATGTGCATGAGCGCGTGCGGGCGGTGAAAGCTGCGATCCCGGCGCATGTGCAATTGCGCGCGCACTTTCACAACACGCGCAACACCGCGCTCGCCAACGCTGTCGCAGCGGTTGAAGGGGGCGTACGAGTGCTCGATGGCTCGCTTGCCGGCATTGGCGGCTGTCCGTTCGCGCCCGGCGCCGCGGGCAACGTGCCGACAGAGGATCTGCTTTACATGTTCAACCGCATGGGCTTCGACACTGGCGTTGATCTCGACGCCGCAATCGAGGCTGCGCAATTCATCGGCGGCGTGCTCGGCCGCAAGACGCCAGGCATGGTCAGCCGCGCACCGAAGTGGCCATCATGAGCGGGAAGCTTGCAATGATCACCGCCGTGCTCGGCGCAGCATGGCTTGTGGCGATGGTGTTGATCGGCGGCGCCGGTTTCGACGGCTACGATCACGTGTCGCAGTACATTTCCGAGCTCGGCGCCACCGGCGCGCCGCAAGGCTGGGCGGTGAGCTGGCTCGGCTTCCTACCGATTGGCATTCTGATCTGCGCCTTCTCGGTATTCGCATGGCGTGCTGCGCCAGGATCTGTGCTCGCGGCGCTTGGCTTCGTCGGCGTGTTTCTCTTCGCCATTGGCTATGTCGGCTCAGCGGTCTTTCCGTGCGACTATGGATGCCGGCCCGATGAGCCAAGCTTCTCGCAAGTGATGCACGAACTTGTCGGCCTCGCTGGCTATCTGCTCGCGCCGATCACTTTGCTGCTGCTTGGCATCGCCGCTTGGCGTTGGCCGCGCGCGCAATGGCTTTCGATCTTTGCGTTCATCGCTGCGGCGGGCGCGCTTGTTGGCGTTGGTGGTTTGATGGATCCGAACTCGCCCACTGTCGGCCTTTATCAGCGCGTGCTGGAAGCCAGCATGATTAGCTGGGTCGTCGCGTGCGGGCTTTATCTTGGTTTGCGCCCGCGCGCAGTGTGACCTGCGTCATCCGCGTGAATGTGGTCATCGGATAACACTGCTCATGGCGACGGTTTGGTCGCTGACGCGGGGAAATCGATGACCAAGTTTGTGTTTGCTTTTTTGTGCCTGATGGGCGCGGCCGTGATGGCGCCTAGCGCATCCGCTGCAGACATGCAGACGTCTGCGCCGCTTCAAGCAATGGTGGACGAAGCGCCGATTGAGGCGCCGATCGCGCAAGATTGCCGCCGCCGCCCCGGACGTATGGCGTTCATGCGCGGCTGTGCAGCGGTTGATGGCGACACGTTGGGTGGCCCAAGCTTGAGCAACAATTGCGCGCGTCGCGTTGCCTATCGCGGTCATCGCCGCGTGTCGCTGTCACTGCGTGCGTGCCGGCCGATGTTCGGCGGTGATCGTTCAGCCGCTTAACCGCGCGCGCGATACGTTGCGACGCCCTGGTCCGGCAGCCACAGGCCGGATGGGGCGTCGCCAGTTTGCCAGAAAACGTCGATCGGCATGCCGCCGCGCGGATTCCAGTAGCCGCCAATGCGCAGCCAAATCGGGGCGATCGCTGCAACAATCCGCTTGGCGACGCCAATCGTGCAATCTTCGTGGAAAGCGCCGTGATTGCGGAAGCTCTGCAGAAAGAGCTTGAGGCTCTTGGATTCGACGATCCAATCCTTCGGCGCGTAGTCGATGACGAGAACGCCGAAATCTGGTTGGCCGGTGACCGGGCAGATCGACGTGAACTCCGGTGCGGTGAAGCGGGCCAGATAGAGCGTACCGGGATGGGGGTTGGCGGCGCGCTCGAGCTTTGCCTGGTCGGGGCTCGATGGAATCGGCGCGGCGTGGCCGAGTTGGGTGAGATCGTCGCTCATGGCCGCCAAGTACCTGCCTTGGCGGCGTGAGGCAAACGCAAGCTATTGCAGACGATCAGAAAATTGCATCGCCGCGATCGGAGCAGCGTGTGGGCGCCAGCATTCCCAGTCAGTGGCCTGGTGTTGCAAGTCCAAATTCTGCGCAAACCTGCAGCGGTTTGGATTTACCTCGCCTACGAAAGAGGCGCAGGCTGTCGCATGTCACTCGTCCGTGACGGTCGACTTTCATTCCGGCCCTGACTCCCTTCAGGGTCGGCATGCTTAACCAAACGTTCACGCCTAAAGCGTGAGCCTCGCCGCTAGCGCGGCGAGAACTGCGGGGAAAAAGGGATGCGTACAATGAAGAAGCTGATCGGCGCGGCGATTGCCGCAAGCGCGACCATAGCCGGTGTCGGCGCTGCGAACGCCGAGACCTCGGCCAATATCAGCCTTGCAAGCGATTACGTTTATCGCGGCATTTCACTGTCGGACAATAGCCCGGTGATCCAGGGCGGCTTCGATTGGTCGAACGACAGCTTCTACGCTGGCGTCTGGGGCTCCAGCCTTAGACAAGGCACAGAGATCGATCTTTACGCCGGCTACACGCCGACGCTGGGTCCGGTTGAGTTCGACTTCGGCGTCGTCGGCTACTTCTATCCGGGCGCTGACGATGACGACGCCGAGTTCAATTATTACGACCTTCTCGCCGGCGCTGCTTGGGGTCTGACCGAACAGTTCACAATCGGTGGCGCGGTCTACTTTGCGCCCGACAATTACGGCGAGACCGGCGAGTCCGTTTATTACGAGATCAACGGCACATACGCGTTCAGCGACGCGCTCGAATTCACCGCCGCCTACGGCAATCAGTCGATCGAAGACGCCGATGGTGAGGACGGCGGCGCGGTCACCGAAGAAGACGATTACAACACCTGGAATCTCGGCGCGACATACGCCTTTCACGGCTTCTCGCTCGACCTCCGCTATCACGACACCGACATCGATGAAGATGCCGACATCGCGTACTACACGT
The DNA here is from genome assembly GCA_964478365.1 of uncultured Terricaulis sp. Lineage (GTDB taxonomy): Bacteria > Pseudomonadota > Alphaproteobacteria > Caulobacterales > Aquidulcibacteraceae > Vitreimonas. The sequence goes on along the minus strand of CAYZIJ010000026.1, from coordinate 6,582 downwards.
ACGGCGAGTCCAGCTATGACTCAGCCTTCGTGTTCACCATCGGCCGCGAACTCTAAGGATATCGCGTCCCAGAAACTGGGCCGTCGCGGCGACGCGGCGGTCCTTCTTCTTTGCTAGAATCGCGAAATGCGCGTCGACGCGCCAGCGCGGACGCGCTCTGTCGGCGGCTCTTTCGGCGTGCCGAGATAGACGATGCCGGCAATGCGTTCGTGCTCGCTCAAGCCAAGTACCGCACGCGCGCGCGCGTCATAGGCCGGCCACTCTGTGAGCCAGCAACCGCCATAGCCGAGTGCATGCGCGGAAACGAGCAACGAAAAGCAAACAGCGCCAGCGGAGAGCACTTGCTCCCACGGCGGTATCTTCGCGTGCGGCGTAGCGGTGGAGACGACCATCACGCATGCAGGCGCGCGCTGCAGTAGGTTGCGCGTGTGCGCCAGACGTGAGTCATCGACGCCGGCATCATTGGCGATCACTTGCGCCAACGCTTCGCTGGCGCGTGCGCGCGCCTCGCCCTCGAACACGACAAAGCGCCAGGGGCCAAGTTTGCCGTGATCGGGCACGCGCGCCGCGAGGTTGATGAGGGCATCGATCTCTGCGCTCGTAGGCGCGGGCTCGATCAAATTCATAACCTTGCTGGAGCGCCGCCGCGCCAGCAGACGCAGCGTCTCAGCACTCTCAAGAATGGCGTTGGCGGGTTCGCCTTCTTGGGGCGCTGCGGGGATTGCGGAAAGCGGAAGAACCATGCGCCCCACATGGCGCAGCCGCGCGCGTGGCGCTAGAGGTGACGCATGCAAAACGACACCGAGAACGATTGGAGCGACGACGAAAACCCCTGGCGCGTTACGGGCATCAGCACGCCATTTTGCAATGCGTGGCTGACGATCGAGAGTTCCGAGGTCATTCATCCGGACGGCAAGCCTGGTGTCTATAGCGTCGTGCGTATTCGTCGGCTGGCCGTAGGGGTGCTGCCGATCGATGACGGCGGCTACGTTCATCTGGTCGGCCAGTGGCGCTTTCCACTGGGTCGTTATTCCTGGGAGATGCCCGAGGGTGGCGGCGAACCAGGCGAGGATGCGCTTGAATGCGCCAAACGCGAAATGGGGGAAGAAACCGGATTAAGCGCCGGCGCGTATCAGCAAATATTGGAGCTAGATCTCTCCAATTCTCTGACCGACGAGCGCGCCGTGCTTTTTCTTGCGACCGATTTGACGCCCGGCGAGGCGCACCCTGAGGGTACCGAAGTGCTGCAGCGTCGCCGCGCGCATTTCTCCGAGGTGCTGACGCGGGTCACCGATGGTCGCATTCATGACGCCATGACGGTTGCCGCAGTGCTGCGCGCCTACCACATGGCGGTGACAGGGAAACTGCCGGCGGCGCTTGCAAGCGCAATGCTCGGCTCGGGAGAGTGACGATGGCGGAGGCCAATGCGCGCCTGTTTGAAGCGTCCGGCGGTGTCTGGGCGCAGCTGCGCGTCGAGGCGATGCAGGCGGCTGCGGAAGAGCCGTTGCTGGCGTCATACCTTCACGCCTCGATCCTGCATCACGATCGCATCGAAGACGCGCTCTCGTATCACCTGGCGCAAAAACTCGGGCACGGTGATCTGCCGGCGCTGCAATTGCGCGAAGTCATTCGCGAAGCGTACGTCTCTGATCCAGAGATGGCGCGCATCGCCATGCGCGATATGCGCGCCGTGCGCGAGCGCGATCCGGCATGCAGAACCTACTTGCAGCCGTTCCTCTATTTCAAAGGCTTCGGCGGACTCCAATCCTATCGCATCGCCAATTGGCTTTGGGGGCAGGAGCGCCAGATCCTCGCTTATCACCTGCAAAGTCGCGTTTCTGAGCTCTTCGCCGTCGACATCCATCCCGCCGCCGCGATCGGTTCGGGTGTATTCATCGATCACGCACACGGCATTGTTATCGGTGAGACAGCGATCGTTGAAGACGACGTTTCAATGCTGCATTCGGTGACGCTCGGCGGCACCGGTAAAGCGGGCGGCGATCGCCATCCGAAGATACGACGGGGCGTCATGATCGGCGCTGGCGCGGCCGTGCTTGGCAATATCGAAGTTGGTGAAGACGCGCGCATCGCTGCGGGTTCGGTCGTGCTCGACTCAGTGCCTGCACGCTGCACCGTCGCGGGTGTGCCTGCACGTCCGATCGGTGGGCCGTGCAGCGGCGGCAAGACGCCCGCAGAAGAAATGGATCAGACGCTCGACGAGGCTTAGCCGCCTGGGCCGCGCGTCTGATACGTCGCCGCGTTGCCGACTGCGGTAGAGGTCGTCGCGACAGTGCCGGCGTTTGGCGTGACAATCGTTGCCGTAGAGCGCACATCGCCGGAATTCGTTTGGCTGTTGCTCGCCGTCATCGACGGCACGTTGGCGTCGCAATAGGCGCAGAGCGAGGCGTTGACGTAGTTGCCGTAGGCCGCCGACGACGCGAGCGCTGAGACGCCGCCCTCGCCAGAGAACGCCGCATTGGCGGAGATATCGCCGGAATTATTCTGCGTGACATTGATGTCCGTGTTAGAGCCGACGTTCGAGACGACCGCCTGGTTGCCGACGCCGTATGCACCAGCCGAGCCGAAGCCCAGAAAGTCGCCGCCAATCGTGACGTAGCTGTCAGCGCTGACTGCAGCTGACGAGTTCTGCGCAACGCGTGCGTTCACATAGCCCCACCGATTGTCGATGGTGACCGCATTGGCGTTGGCCGTGGCGTTGCCCGAGGCGTCCGTCGCATAGCCGGCATAGAGATCAACGCGCGCCGAGACATCGCCGCTCGCGGTTTGTTGCGTGTCGGTGAGGATCGTCGCGGTATCGCCGCCGAAGCTCAGATTGTTGGCGCTGGCGATCGCGCCGGAAACCACTTGGCCGGAGACGCAGCAATGATCGGCTTCGACCGAAGCGCTGATCGAGCCGGCCGAATCTTGCGCGCCGACGAAGCGTGTTTGGCCGTATTCCTGCGAAATAGCGCCAGTATTGCCGCTTGCGGTGGCCGAAGTACCCGCGTCGCCCGCGTTGCTTCCGGTGAAGCGAACTGCAGCGTCCACGTCGCCGTGTGCGAGCTGTTCTGAGCGGATGTCTTGGTTCACGCCGTAAGCTTCCGACGTGCCGCCGTTGCCCAGCGCGGTGGCGTTCAGCGCAATTGCGCCGCGCGCGTGCCAGACGGTGGCGTCGACGGAAGCGCTCGTGTCGCCATCCATGTGCTGGGTGTTTTCGACGTACACATCGTGATCGTTGTGCGTGCCGTTGGCGACGGCGCCGCTGGCGACGGCCGTCGCACCGACATCGCGCGCATGGCCGACATCAACCGTCGTTTCAGCCGATACATCGCCAGATTGGTACTGATCGAGCGTGTATTCTTGCGCCAAGGCGCAAGGGGCTGCGATCAGCGCGGCGGTGAAGAGAAGGGCGGCGCGCTTCATGGGTGTGCTCCGTGGCGACCGCTTACGAGCGGCCGCGGAGGTCAAAGTTGTCGTCGCGGCGGGCGTTCCACGCGTCCGGATTGGCGCGTGCTTCGTCGATAGCAACGCTGGCTTGGCTTTGCGTTGCAGCAACCGCGCCCGGACCCATCGGATCGCCTTCGGCCATGATTTCCGCTTGGCAAACGTCGCTGTTTTGCACGTTGTAGAAGCGGCTCATCACTTGGACGACAGCGCGTTCCACACCGGCGCGAACCGCCAGTTGAACCGGCTCAAGAGCGCGTTCGCCGGCGGCGATGTCGAGCAGCGTATCGTCGAAGAACGAGAACACGCCGGCGCGGACTTCGCGGCCGATAATCTGCTTTTGGTACGAAATCACGTCGACAACCTCGAGCGTGCGTGTGTCGATGACGCGGAAGTCGAGCGCGATGTTCATCACATAGAGACGTCCGCCGACGTTGCCGACACCGTCACGGGCGTTGGTGTGGCCGCCTTGGGCGTCAACACCAACCGAGCGGATATTGTAGTTCAGTTCGGTGATGCCGCCGACGAAGTAATAGTCGGAGCCCGGCATTTGGCCGGCATAGATGCGGCGGACGTTTTCGTCGCCTTCTTGTCCGATCAGACGGTTGTTGGCGTAGCGCAGCTCAAGTTCCGAGACCGACGTGTCGAAGCGCTCGACAAGACGTGCGCCGGCTTTCGCGAAAGCCGACATCGCCATCAAGGAGGCGCCTTGCGTAATGCGGCGGCCGCCTTCTTCCGAAACGGCGCCAGTGTAGTCGAGGATGCGGCCCACGGCGATGCGCGGTGCGGCGACGTTGTTGCCGCGCGCATAAGCGTTCAAGCAATCGAGCGCCGGCGAATAGGCGGTGGGGTTGGCCGTGACCGGCGCGTCGCCGATCGGCAGCGCATACATGCCGTCATTGCCGGAATACGGCGTGACGCACGCGGTGAGCGCAGTAGTGGTCGCAAGAACGACGAGAGCTTTCAGCGCACGCATTATCTTATTCTCCTCGGCCGGCATCGGCGCTGACGTCGCCGTTGTTGATTTGGGTAGAGTCGACAATCACCGTATTGTAGTTGCCGGTGGTGACGACGTTCAGTTGGTTGCCGATGGCTTGGGCGCTTCCAAAGCCAGTGGCGTAATTGTCCATCAGGCCGCCCGAGAGCGTGCCTTCGATTTCCATGCGACCATTGATGATGACTCGGTTGCCGTTCGCATCGCGCGTCGACGTTTCGATCGGACGATCGAAACTGTCGTAGCCCATGCCGAACGGACGCTCGACGTCGCTCGTGCCTGGGATCGGGTCAGCGGCGGCAGCACTCGCAACGCAGAGCGCTGCAACAGCCGCTAGAGTAAATGTGCCGATACGCATTGAATGGTCCCCGTGGGAATTCGTGTCCCAAGCGAGAAAGCAATGCGCGTGCCACGCTTGGCGCGAGCGGGTGTTCTTGGTTAAGCAGGCATGAAGCGCCATATCGTGCTCGTGAGGCGGAGACGGCTTTGAGACTTTCACCTGCTGCTTTGGTGCTCGGATTAGCGATCCTCGCGGCGTTTCTGTTGCTCGGGCAGTGGGCGCCGCAGGAACAGCCGGCGCTGTTCGATCAATTCGCGATAGTGCCGGCGCGGTTCGATTTCGGCGCAGCGGGCGCCTACCAGAATCTCACCGACGCTGTGTTGCCGTTGCTCGGCCACGTATTCTTTCACTATGGGCTCTTCCACCTCGTAATGAACGGCATGGCGTATGTGCAGGTCGCTCCGTACCTCTCAGCGCGTCTTGGCAACGTGCGATTTGTTGCGATCTTCTTCATCTCGGCGCTCGGTGGCGCGCTCGCGTTTATCTTAATCAATCCTCACTCGCAGACCGGGGCAGTCGGCGCGTCCGGCGCTATTTGCGGGCTTTTTGGCGCTTACTTTCTCGCTGTCCGCCCCACACCGCGAGAAGCGTTCGCGGATCCGCAAGTACGCAATGCGATGCTCAGCTTCTTGGCGATCAACGTGGTGTTGATGGCTGTGCTGCCGCTGCCGATCGCATGGGAAGCGCACTTGGGCGGCTTCTTCGCCGGTGCGCTTTCCTATCTCGCAATGGCGCCGCGCACGGTGCGCGCCGGCCCTTGGGGCTGATGCCGGCGGGTAGGCGTTCTAGCTTGATGAGCTGGAAAGAGGGGCGCATGCTCGTTCCTGTCAACAGCGTCAGGAGGCAGACGCGATGCTGATCGCCCACGTACTGCGCGATAAAGGCGCGGTTGTTTACACGGTGCGCGCCGAGCAAACGCTCGAGGAGGCCGCACGCATTCTCAACGAAAAGAAAGTCGGCGCGCTGGTGGTGATTGCCGAAGACGGCGCGATTTCAGGCGTCATGTCAGAGCGCGATATCGTGCGTGAAATTGCGCGAAATGGCGGAAAATCCTTGAGTGACACGGTTGCGACGATCATGAGCCGCGACGTCGTCACCGCCGATCCGACGGAAACCGTTGATGAAGGATTGGGGCGTATGACTGAACGGCGCATTCGTCATCTGCCGGTGCTCGACAGCGGTCGCCTGATTGGGGTCGTTTCGATCGGCGATCTGGTGAAGCATCGGATTGCCGCCGTCGAAGCCGAAGCGGCCGCCATGCAGGCCTATATCGCCGCGCACTAGCCCTTGAAACGGCTGTAATGCCGGCCATTTAGGGCGACCACGCCAGCCCATGTCGCTGCTGTGGAAATCTTAACTTTCGCCGGCCTCACGAAGCTTGATGCTTGTGAGGGGAATCGGTAGGTTGAGGTCGTTGCGACTCCCAAATGTCATGCGCGGACTGCGCTGGCTCAGGGTGCGCCAATATCTCTTTGTTTTATCAGTGGTTTTTAGGGCTGCTGCGAAAAGCGAAGATTTGGCGAAAAGGTCGTTGACAACCATTAGGGGCGCGCATAGAAACCGCGCCTTCCCGCCGGGACCACTAACGGTTTCGGCCCGCACGCGCCGGGCTTCGGCATAGCGTGGGCGGGCTCAGAGAATTGCCTCCTAAAGGCAGCTTTTTGTGCGGTGCTCTTTGACATTGTGATTTTGGAGAAGGGAAACGCAGGCGGCGGCGTGCTGCGGGCGAGCGAGTAATCGCAAGCCGCAACGACGCTGACGTTATGTGTTTTCTGGAACTATAACTGACTTACAGATTGAGATC
>CAYZIJ010000025.1:0-34909 GCA_964478365.1 uncultured Terricaulis sp. | reverse complement strand
GACCACGGAAGATCGACGGCTCTTGTGGGAGATAGCCCACGCCAAGCCTTGCGCGCTGATACATAGGCAGTGTTGTGACGTCCTGGCCGTCCAACAAGATTTGCCCCTGGTCCACGCGTACAAGCCCCGTAATCATATAGAAGCAGGTGGTTTTCCCTGCTCCGTTGGGGCCCAACAAACCAACGACTTCGCCGCGGTTGACGTGAACGGACACGTCTTTGACCACGCGGCGGCCGCGATAAGATTTCCCGATCGAAACCGCCCCAAGCCCGCCTTGCGCGGTTTGGGTATCAGCCGAACGGCTTGCTGCGCCCTGAGTGCTCATATGCACCACGCGCGGCTAAGATTTCGTAACGATTGGGCACTCACTGGCGCGGTTGGCCCGGATTTTGCCCGCCTTCGCTGGGGACAAACACCCCGCGGACGCGCCCGCCGCCCTGCGGACGGATGACCGTCCGGCGATTTCCGATGTTCAGCACCAGGGTTTCGCCGCGAATGACGTTCTCATCCGACGCCACCACGACATTGCCCGAGAAGGTCACGCTATCCTGCGAGATCTCGTAGACGGCGCGATTGCCGCGCGCAGATTGCGACGGCCGTACATAATACACTTCGCCCTCTGCGATCATGCGCTCGATGTCGCCAGAGCCCAGGCCTTGCGCGTTCGTGGCGGCGCCTGATGACGAGCTAAAGAAGAGCGTGATGCGATCGGCGCGCAAACGCGCGTCGTTCTGGACAATATCGACATCACCCACGAGCACGAGGCGGCGCTCGCCATCGAAATATTCGAGATTGTCAGCTGAGTACGACACCGGTCCGCCGCCTTCGCTCAATTGAGCTTGCGCCGGAGCAGCCGCGAATGCGCCCAGCAAAAATGCGCCGGCGGCGATCAGAATACCTGCGGGCCTCATGGGCTATCGCTCCCCGTCTGCGCACTGCGGTCAGGAATCTGGCCGCGGACCCCGCCCCGAAGCACCAAAGCACGGTCGCTGTCCCGCAATTCATAACTGTCGGCCTGGAGCACGCCAAGGGGCCCTGCACCGGTGACCCCGCCACGGCCGGTCAGAGTGCCGGCGTCCAAGTCGACCATCATGTTGGGGGTGGTGAACCGGTTGCCGCCAGCGTCAGAAAATAGCACCTCGCCATCGAAAACGACGGTTTGAGCGCCCTCGTCATAAATCCCCCGTGGGGCGAGCATGATCGTTCCGGCATCGGTCCGATAAACCGGCGCGACCAGCTCGATCGGCTGGTTTTCCCCAGGTTGCCGCTCGGCCACCTCGGCCGAGAGCTGGTAGGGGCCGCCATTTTCCGTCCGGCCAATGAACCGTGGGTTGATCATCCGGAGCGGCTCTTGGGCCGCGTACTGGCCGGCGTTGAAGCCGCCTTCGATGGCGTGAAGCGTCATGAAGACGAAAACCGCCGCGAACGAGGCGCCCGCCGCCGCCACGAAGAAGCGCCGCAGCGCTCCGATCAGCCGCGACCGCCGCCGCGCCTTGCGCAGCGTCTGGGCGCGCTTGGGCTCCCAGTCGAACGTCGCGTAGTGAGCAGTTGCGGTCATGTTCCCCATGCGTTTGGCTCTGGCTTTTCGCCCAGAGGGGGGGCGGAAGCAAGGCGAGGCGTGCGCGGGGTGCATTGGTCGAAAACGTCTGGTCGTACGTAACGGCTGACCTAAATGCGAAGCTCGGGAAAATCACAGGGACCTCACGCATGCGACAGGTGATCTTCTTGGGCGTGCTCGTCTTCGCCGCATGCAACGGCGCGCCATCGGGTGGACAGCCTCAAGCGACGAGCGGCGCACCGGTCGAGCAAGGCCGCGCCAACGCGCCGTTCCAACCGGCCTTCGCTGGCCAAACGCGCGCGCCCGAACAGCGCAGCAACGTAACCATTGAAACGCGCGAGATCGCCACCGGGCTCAATCATCCGTGGAGCGTCGCCGTGTTGCCTGATGGCAATTTGCTTGTGACTGAACGCGCAGGACGCCTGCGACTCATCACGCCCGGTGGTCAAATCTCAGACCCAATCGCCGGCCTGCCGGAAGTGTTCGCGCGCGGACAGGGCGGCTTGCTCGACGTCGCACTCTCGCCGAACTTCGCGAGCGATCGTTTGATCTACTGGTCTTATGCGGAACCGCGCGGCGGCGACACCAACTCGACGAGTGTTGCACGTGGGCGCTTGAACGCGAACGCCACTGCCGTCGAGAATGCGCAGCGCATCTTCCAGCAAAATCCGGCCTGGGCGTCGAATGGCCACTTCGGCTCGCGTCTCACGTTTGATCGCGAAGGCCGCCTCTACATCACGCTTGGCGATCGCCAAGGCGATGACTCACGCGGCTTCGCGCAGGATCGCTCCAACACGATCGGAAAAGTCGTGCGGATCAATGCCGATGGCACGGTGCCGAGTGACAATCCGTTTGTCGGCCAAGCCGGCGTTGCGCCGGAGATTTGGTCCTATGGTCACCGCAACGTGCAGGGCGCCGACTTCCATCCCGACACCGGCGCGCTCTGGACGCTCGAGCATGGCCCGCGCGGCGGCGACGAACTCAACCTTGATCGCCCCGGCCTCAACTATGGCTGGCCGGTGATCTCATACGGCATCGAGTATCGCGGCGCACAGGTCACGGGCGGCATCGCCGTGCAAGAGGGCTTGGAGCAGCCGGTCTATTATTGGGACCCTGTAATCGCGCCGGGCGACATGGATTTCTATCGCGGCTCGCTCTTTCCATGGCGCGGCGACATCGTGATCGCCGGCCTCAACACGCGCTCACTCATTCGCGTGCGTCTCGATGGCGATCGCGTCGTGGGTGAAGAGCGCTTTGCTCTAGGCGTTGGTCGTATCCGCGATCTCGCCGAAGCAGCCGACGGCGCGATCTACATCGTCACCGACGAAGACAATGGCCGCGTTATTCGCCTGACTCCGCGCGCGTAAATCAGAGGTCCTTGGTTGCCGCGAGCAGGCGATCGAGCAGCGCGTCGAGGTCTCGCCGCTCGCGTTCATTTAGCGTGCGTAGCAACTTTTCCTCCGCCGCTAAGGCGATCGGTGCGATGCGTGCATGCACGCTCTCGCCTTGTGAAGTTAGCGAAAGAATTTGGCGCCGCGCATCATCTGCATCGGCGCGTGCGTGTACGCGCTTGGCCGCCACTAGCCGCGCCACAGCACGCGACACCGCGACCTTATCCATCTCCGTCGCTTCCGCGATCTCCTTGGCCGTCAGCCCCGGCCGGCGGCCAAGCACCGCTATGATCCGCCACTCCGGAATGGTCAGATCGAACGCCGTCGCATAACGCGCCGCGATCGCGCGCGAGACGCGGTTCGACAGAATCGAGAGCCGATAGGGGAGGAAATCCTCCAGAACCAGCAATTCGGCTGGGCTCAGTTTCCGCTTTGCGCTTGCCATTGGTTTCAGATGAAACTAAATCTGGGAAAAGATCAAGCCTGAGGAAACGCACCATGGCCGACCTGTTCGAAAATCCGCTAGGCACCGATGGTTTCGAGTTCGTCGAGTTCACCTCGCCCGAGCCCGCACAGCTTGCTCAATATTTCGAACAGATCGGTTTCACCGCCGTCAGCAAGCACAAGAGCAAGAATGTCGTCCGCTACAAGCAGAACGACATCAACTTCATCCTAAACATGGAGCCGTCCGGTCACGCCGCTGACTTTCGCTCCGCCCACGGCCCGAGCGCAAACGCGATGGCGTTCCGTGTGAAGGACGCGAAGTTCGCGCTCGAAGAAGCCGTGAAGCGCGGCGCCGAAGCGGTGACGTCGCCCGTCGGCCCTGGTGAGCTACACATCCCCGCCATCAAAGGCATTGGCGGCGCTTACATTTATCTTGTCGATCGCTATGGCGACGACACGATCTACGACATCGACTTCGACCCAATCCCCGGCGCCGATGAATCGAAGAACGGCATCGGCCTCACCTATCTCGATCACCTCACGCACAACGTCTTCCGCGGCAACATGGCGACGTGGGCAGACTACTACGAGCGCATCTTCAACTTCCGCGAAATCCGCTATTTCGACATCGAAGGCAAAGTCACCGGCCTCTTCTCTAAAGCGATGACGAGCCCCGACGGTAAGATCCGCATCCCGCTCAATGAATCGAAGGGCGAGGAAGGCAAGGTCGATCAGATCCAGGAATATCTGCAGCGCTACCAAGGTGAGGGCATCCAACACCTCGCCTTCGGCACCAACAATCTCTACGAAGTCGTCGATCGCCTGCGCGCGCGCAATGTCGAGCTGCAAGACACGATCGAAACCTATTTCGATCTCATCGACACGCGTTTGCCTGGCCATGGCGAGCCTGTCGACGACCTCCGCAAGCGCCGCATCCTTATCGATGGCGCACCGAGCGAAGGCCAAGGCTTGCTGCTGCAGATCTTCGGCAAAGACGCGATCGGTCCGATCTTCTTCGAGTTCATCCAGCGCAAAGGCAATGAAGGCTTCGGCGAAGGCAATTTCAAAGCCTTGTTCGAGTCGATCGAACTCGACCAAATTCGCCGCGGCGTGCTGAAGGCGGGATGATCGCTAGCGAGGCCTATCTTGCCGAGCTGGCTGACGAGTTTCTCGCTGGCCAACTCAGCAGTGGGTGGGACAAGCTGTCGGCGTCCAATCTCAAAGGCGAGACCACATCGATAGATGCGAAGTCGGACCAGCCCAGCGTTGAAATCGAGATGAACTATCGAGCACAAAGCGATCTCATAGAAATCGAGGTCATCGCGTATCAGCGGAATGATGATGGTGAGCCAATGATTTCTGTTCGTCGCGTTGGGAGCGTGGAGCCGTGAAAGTGATCGCTGCATTTATAGCGGTACTAGCTCTCTCAGCCTGCGCCACCGCGCCTGAACCCGCGCCGCGCTGGTCGATCATCGTCCACGGCGGCGCGGGCGTTATCGAGCGTGCGAACCTGACCCCTGAAGTCGAAGCGCAATACCGCGCCGCCATGCAGCGCGCGCTGACGACAGGCGGCGCCATTCTCGATCGCGGTGGCTCATCGCTGGACGCGGTCGAAGCCGTTATCCGCGAAATGGAAGACGATCCGCTCTTCAATGCGGGCCGCGGCGCTGTCTTCACCGCCGAAGGCCGCAACGAACTCGATGCTTCTATCATGGACGGCCGCACCCGCGCCGCCGGCGCTGTTGCTGGCCTCACGCGCACGCGCCACCCGATCAGCGCCGCGCGCGCCGTGATGCAAAACTCGCGGCATGTGATGCTGATCGGCGAGGGCGCCGAGACATTCGCGCGCACGCAAAACCTCGAAGAAGTCGACCCGTCCTACTTCTTCACCGAGCGCCGCTGGCAGCAGCTCCAAGACAATCTGCGCGCCAACAATCTGCCAATCCCTGAGCGTCCCGCCGGCGCACCACCAGCACCGCGCGCGTATCTCACTTGGCCGGATGATCACCAGTTCGGCACCGTCGGCGTGGTCGCGTTCGATACGAATGGCGACATCGCAGCCGGCACATCAACCGGCGGCACCACCGGCAAACGTTGGGGCCGCGTCGGCGATGCGCCGATCATCGGCGCCGGCACCTACGCGCAAAATGGCGTCTGCGGCGTCTCCGCCACGGGGACGGGCGAGTTCTTCATTCGCGTGAGCGTGGCGCGCATGATCTGCGCGCGCATGGAATTCAACGGAGAAGACGGCCAGCACGCGGCCGACAACGTCATCGCCGAAGTCGGCGCGATGCTGAACAATCAGGGCGCGGCCGGTGATGGCGGCGTCATCGTGCTCGATGGCCGAGGTCGTCCCGCCTGGGCGATGAATACGTCCGGCATGTACCGCGCTTGGGTCAGTGCTGGTGAAGAACCGGTCGTACAGATTTTTGCCGATGAAGAATGAGTTAACTCGTCATTCCGGGGCATCGCGCCAGCGATGAACCCGGAACCTAGGGGCCGCCAGCTGCGTGTTGGCCCCTGGGTTCCGGATCGCGCTTCGCGCGTCCGGAATGACGAGGTGGATTAGGAGAAGCGTTCACATGTCCATCACCAACGGCATTCATCACGTGGCTTATCGCTGTAAAGACGCGAAGCAAACCGTCGAGTTCTATCGCGATGTGTTCGACATGGATTACACAACGGCGTTCGCAGAAGACCATGTCCCGTCCACGGGCGAATATGACCCCTATATGCACGTCTTCCTTGACGCAGGTAATGGCAACGTGCTGGCGTTCTTCGAATTGCCGAACCAGAAAGACATGGGCCGCGATGAAAATACGCCGGCCTGGGTGCAGCACATTGCGTTTAAGGTCGAGAACCTGGACGCACTGATGGCCGCGAAGGCGCGCGCTGAGTCCAAAGGCCTCGACGTTCTCGGCCCAACCGATCATGGCATCTTCAAATCGATCTACTTCTTCGACCCAAACGGCCACCGCCTCGAACTCACGGCCGACACCGGCACGGCGGAAGAGTACGCGGAACTCAAACGTGTCGCGCCCGCCATGCTCGAAGAATGGAGCCAAACCAAGAAAGCGCCACAACACGCGGCCTGGCTCCACGAGAAGGCGCGCGCCGCGCACAATGCGAAGTCGCGGATCGGCGAATAGCTAAACCCCATCCCCGGATGTGCGCAGCGCAGTCCGGGGTCCATAAACACTTCTGTCTCGGAGTAACTTGCGGGTAGTTGCGTTTATGGGTCCCGGACTCGCCGCGTCGCGACGCCCCGGGAATGGGTGGAGTTGAAGTCGCGAATGGAGTAGTCGGTTGTCATGTTGAAGCTCTACGATTACTGGCGCTCATCCGCCGCCTATCGCGTCCGCATCGGGCTCCATCTCAAGAACGTCGAATACGAGAGCGTCCCAATCAACATCGCGCCGGGGACGGACGAGCAGATGCGCGAGCCGTATCGCTCCAAGAACCCGCAAATGCGCGTGCCTGCGCTCGAAACCGAGCAGGGCATCATCACCCAATCGCTCTCGATCCTTGTGTGGCTCGATCAAACTTGTCCAAATCCGCGCCTGATGCCCGCCGATCCATGGCTCGGCGCGCAAGTACGCTCGTTCGCAACCACGATCGCCACCGATATTCATCCGCTCAACAACACAAGCGTGCTCACCCGCATCAAGCTTGAGTTCAGCGCTGACGATGATCATGTCGGCGAATGGTATCGGCACTGGATCAAGCTCGGCTTCAACGCGCTTGAGCATCAAGTCGCGAAGCATGCAGACACGGCTTACGTGTTCGGCGACGAACCGACGCTCGCCGACGTGATGCTCGTCCCGCAAATGGCCAATGCGCGCCGCTTCAAGACCGATCTCACGCCATTCCCGCGCCTCGTCGCCTGGGACGAAAACGCCCGCAAGCATCCCGCCTTCATCAAAGCCGCGCCGGAAAACCAAAAGGACGCCGTGAAGCCATGAAACTCGCATCGCTCCGCCATGGCCGTGACGGCAAACTCGTCGTCGTCTCCGACGATCTCGCTTGGTTCGCGCACTCCGGCCCGGAAGTGCCCACGATGCAGGCAGCACTCGATGATTGGACGCACGCCGAGCCGCGCTTGCGCTCCGTCGCCGAAGGCGTGAACAACGGCACGATCCTGCGCGAACGCTTCCACGAACGTGAAGCCGCGTCGCCGCTGCCGCGCGCATACCAATGGGCCGATGGCTCCGCCTACGTGAACCACGTCGCGCTCGTACGCCAAGCGCGCAACGCCAAAATGCCGGACACCTTCTGGACCGACCCACTCATGTACCAAGGCGGCAGCGACGTCTTCCTCGGCCCGCGCGACGCGATCCCGCTGAAAGACGAAGCATGGGGTTGCGATTTCGAAGCAGAAGTCGCCGTCATCGTCGATGATTGCGAAGCCGGCATCAGCGCAGCCGAAGCAAAGAAGCGCATCCGCCTCGTCATGCTCGTCAACGACGTTAGCCTGCGCAATCTCATTCCGGCAGAGTTGGAGAAGGGCTTCGGCTTCTTCCAATCGAAGCCATCGTCCGCCTTTTCACCCGTCGCGGTAACGCCCGACGCGCTTGGCGATGCGTGGCGCGACGGAAAATTGCATTTGCCGATGCATGTGGCGCTCAACGGCAAAGCCTTCGGCGCCGCCGACGCCGGCGAAGACATGACTTTCGACTTCGGTCAGCTCATCGCCCACGCGGCAAAGACGCGCGAACTCGCCGCCGGCACGATCATCGGCTCCGGCACAGTCTCGAACCGCGGCGAAGACGGCGGCCCCGGCAAACCTGTGAGCGAAGGCGGGCGCGGTTATTCCTGCATCGCCGAGCAACGCATGATCGAGACGATCCAAAGCGGCAAGCCAAGCACTAACTTCCTCAAGCACGGCGATCGCATCGAGATCGAAATGCGCGACGCAAAGAACCACTCGATCTTCGGCCGTATCGAGCAGGACATCAACAAAGCCTAAGACGGAATCCTCGCGCCATCCCACGCGAAGGCTTGGCCGGTTTGGTCTGGTGTGAGCGTGTCGATCACTGTGAACAATCGTTCTGCGCTGTACGCGGGTGTGAACAGCTTCTCTGCAGCAACGCCACGCTGGAACGGCGCAGAGAGGGAGGTGTCCACCGTGCCGGGATGGAGCGCCACACAGATCGCAGCCTCGTTCTTGCGCGCCAATTCGATCGCACAGGTGCGCACGATTTGATGAAGCGCCGCTTTCGATGCCCGGTAGGACGCCCAGCCGCCCAAGCGATTGTCTTCGATCGAGCCGACGCGCGCAGAAAGTACCGCAAATACGCTCTTATGATCTCGCGCCAGTAGCGGCAGCATGTGCTTGGCGATCAACGCAGGCCCGGTTGCGTTGATGGCGAACGCTTGGGCAAAGCTTTCCGCCGAAAACTCGCGCCAGGTTTTCTCGGGGTGGATTGATGCTGAGTGCAGCATGCCCGTCGTGACCAGCACCAGATCAAGTGGCCCATCAAAGCTGATGCGCGACGCTGCGTCAGCCATCGTGTCTTCGTGCGTGAGATCAAGCTGGAACGGGACCACCTTTGCGTGAGCGGCGCCCACTGAAGATCGCGCACCGGCAAAGATCGCGCCGACACGCTCGTCGGCCGTGAGCAGATCAAGCATCGCCGCGCCGATGCCACCGGAGGCGCCAAACAGCGCAACGCGCATGGGTGCGTTAAAGCTTGAGAGCGCCGTCAAGTCAGCGTCTCCAGAAACGCGGCGGCATCGTGTGCAATCTCAGCGCGCCGTTCATCGCTCATGCGCTCCAGCATTTTATACATCGGCGCGATACGCGGATTGCCGCTCAGCTTGGCACGATTGCGCGCGAGGAAATCCCAATAGAGATAGTTGAAGGGGCAAGCCTTCGCGCCGCTCTTCAGTTTCACGTCGTATGCACATCCTTTGCAATAATCTGACATGCGATCGATGTATGCGCCGCTCGCAGCGTAGGGTTTCGATGCAAGCAACCCGCCGTCGGCGAACTGGCTCATGCCGATTGAGTTCGGCGCTTCGACCCACTCATACGCATCCGCGTACACGGCGAGATACCATTCATGCACTTGAAACGGATCAATGCCCGCGAGTAGCGCGAAATTGCCGGTCACCATGAGTCGCTGAATGTGGTGAGCGTAAGCCTCAGTCTTCGTTTGTCCGAGTGCTGCGGCCATGCAAGCCATGTCGGTCTCGGCGGACCAATAGAACCACGGCAGATTGCGCGTCGCACCGAGCGCGTTGCGGCGCAGATAGTCCGGCCCTTCGCGCCAATAGATTCCGCGCACATATTCGCGCCAACCGAGGATTTGCCGGATGAAGCCTTCGACCGCATTCAGCGGCGCGCGCCCGCTGCGATATTCTTGCTCCGCTCGCGCGCAGATATCGTGTGCGTCGAGCAAGCCGACATTGAGGTACATCGAGATGATGGAGTGATAGAGAAACGGCTCGTCCTTAAGCATCGCATCCTGATAGTCGCCGAAGTGCGGCAGCGCCTCACTCAGGAAATGCTCCAACGCGCGCTCGGCTGCATCGTGCGTGACGCCGAACCAGAAGGGGGTCAGATCACCGAAATGATCGGCGAAGCGCGCTTCCACCAGGTCCAGCACGCTTTGTGTTTCGGCATCAGGCGCAAAGCGCGGCGGGCGCGGCATGAAGAGATCGGCTTTTGCGGGTTTGCGGTTCTCTGCGTCAAAGTTCCAGCGACCGCCGGCAGGTGTGTCCCCGTCCATCAAGAGGCCAGTGTGTGATCGCATTTGGCGGTAGAAGTATTCCATGCGCAGCTGCTTGCGGCCGTGTGCCCACGTCCTGAACGCCGCGTGTGAGCAGATGAAGCGGGTGTCTTCGCGGATCTCGACGGGGATGCCGAACGTAGCCCCCCAGCTCTCCATGTCGGTCGCGAGCCGATGCTCGCCGGCTTCCGTCACGATCAATTCGTCCAGATCGAGCTCGTCGATCGCGCGCTTGGCTTCGCCTCCCAGTGTGTTCGTGTTCTCTGGGTCATCGAGTCTGATGTAGCGGACGGTCACGCCCTCAGCGCGCAATTTTGCCGCGAATGCGCGCATGGCGGCGAAGACAAAGGCGATCTTCTTTTTGTGGTGGCGCACGTAAGTCGCCTCGTCCCCCACCTCCGCCATCAAAACGACGTCGCGTGCCTTATCAAGATCGCGCAGCGCGGCGATGTGCGGACTGAGTTGATCGCCTAAGACGAGGCGCAGAGCTTTGGTCACGCGCAGGTACGCAGACACCCGAGCAATGGATCACGCCACACAGCTGCGCTAGGGTTGGACTATGGCCAAGAACGCCAACGGTCCACGTATGGACAAAGCTGACCTGCCGCAGAAAATCTGCGCGGCATGCGGGCGCCCGTTTACATGGCGCAAGAAATGGGCGCGCGATTGGGAGAGCGTGCGATTCTGCTCCGATCGTTGCCGCGCCGAGGCGAAGCGTTAGGCCGTTACGGCGTAAGCGTCACGCAATTCGCGTTTCAGAATTTTGCCGATGTGGCTGCGCGGCAGTTCATCGATGAGTTGCACCGCCGAGATGCGCTGCATCTTGCCGAGCCGCTCATTCGCAAACGCCTTGAGCGCCATCGCATCCGCACCGCGTGACACGACAAACGCCACTGGCGTCTCGCCCCATTCCGTGCTCGCCACGCCGACGACGGCGACATCCGCGACCTCAGGATGCTGCCGCAACACCGCTTCGAGATCGCTCGGATAAATGTTGAAGCCGCCGGAAATGATCATGTCCTTCTTGCGGTCCATGAGTTCGACGAAGCCATCCGCATCGAAGCGGCCAACATCGCCGGTGCGAATAAAGGGCAGGCCGTCGGGCGAAACCCAGATCGCCGCATCGGTCTGTTCTTTGCGGTTGTGATAGCCGCTCATCATGATGTCGGAGCGGCCGACGAGTTCGCCGACTTCGCCGCGTGGCAATTCTTTGCCGTCCTCATCAATGACACGAATGTCGTGCCCCGGCGCCGGCATGCCGACAGTGTGAAGCTTGTCCGGAAAGAGATGCGCTGCCAGCACGCACGTGCCGCCGCCTTCGGTCATGCCGAAATACTCGATCAAGCCACCCGGCCAGCGTTTGACAATATCGGCCTTCAACGCGGCAGCGAACGGCGCCGAGGTGCAGAACTTCATCACGAAGCTTGAAAGGTCGTAACTCTCGAAATCCTCGCGCACCATGATGCGGCTATACTGAACCGGCACCAGCATTGTGTGCGTGACGCGATGCTTCTGCGCGAGCTGGAGAAACGCGCCGGCTTCAAACTTCTTCATCAGCACAGCCGTGCCGCCGAGCGCCAAGGTCGGGAAGAAGCTAACGAGCGTCGTGTTCGAATAGAGCGGCGTCGAGAGCAGTGTCACCGCGCCGGGGCCGTAGCCCATGCTCACCGCGCGGGCGACATGGCCGAAGCGCATGCCATGGCTCTGCACGATACCCTTCGGCGTGCCGGTCGTGCCTGATGAATAGATGATGTTGAACGGCATCTCTTCGGAGATGTTCACCGGCGTGGGTTTCGCGTCTTCCGGCGCGATGAACTGCGCGTGCGGCGTGCCTGGAGCGCCGTCGTCCAAGCCAACCAATTTCGCTTTGATCTTCGCGAGCAAACCGCCAAGCGCGTCAGCCACGCTCTTATCGACGAAGAAGACCTTCGCGCCGCAATCTGCGACCATGTCGACGATGCTCTCAGCCGTCGAAGACGGCGCGATCGGCGCCACTGCAGCGCCCGCGCGCAAGCCGCCCAGAAACGCGCATGCGTACTCAATTGACGTGCCGGCGCAGATCGCGACGCTCTCGCCCGGCGAGACACCTTCGCGCTGCAAAGCAGCAGCCACACGATCCATCACTGCATCTAGTGCGCCATAGGAGAGCTGTCGTTCGTCTTGAATCAGCGCGATCTTGTCGGGGTTGGCCGCCGCGAACGCGCGCATGATTTCGGGAACGGGGGTGAACACGTCCAGGTTCAAATCTCTCTCCGTGGCGCGGCAGTCGCGGGATCGCCGGTGTTCGGCGTGCCCTTCGGTTCGATCAACAGCACATGCGCTTCGTGCTCAGCATAGGGCGCGTGCTCGACGCCTTTTGGGACAACGAACACTTCGCCTTGCTTCAGCGGCACGTCGCGGTCGCGCAGACGAATGATCATCTCGCCTTTGACGACCAGAAAGAAATCATCCGTGTCGTCGTGCTTGTGCCAGGGAAACTGCCCCTGCAGCTTCACCACCATCAAATCATGGCCATTGAAGCCGCCGACGACGCGTGGCTGCCAATGGCCTTCAAACAGCGAGAGCTTCTCGCCGAGATTGATGGCGTTGTTCATGAGTGCGCGAAGATGTCGGTCTCTTCCCAGCCGGCGAGGTCGAGTGCGGCGCGTGTCGGCAGGAAGTCGAAGCACGATTGCGCGATCTCGACGCGGCTCTCGCGCGCGAGCATGACGTCGAGGCGATCTTTGAGTTGGTGAAGGTAAAGCACGTCCGACGCCGCATAGGCGAGCTGCGCATCGGTGAGTTCGGCAGCGCCCCAATCGCTCGATTGTTGCTCTTTGGAGATATCGCGGCCGAGCACTTCTTTGGTCAGATCTTTGAGGCCGTGACGATCCGTGTAGGTGCGCACCAGTTTCGAGGCGATCTTGGTGCAGTAGATCGGCGCGCACACGATCGAAAGATCGCGCATGAACATCGCCACATCGAAGCGCGCGAAGTGGAAGAGCTTCAGCTTGTTCGGGTCGGTGAGGGCGCGCTTCAGGTTCGGTGCGTCATAGCTGGTGCGATCGAGCTGCACGAGATGGATTTCAGAACCGCCATCGGAGAGCTGCACCAGGCAGAGCGGATCGCGGACCAGCGAGAGCCCCATCGTCTCGCTATCGACGGCGATGTGTCCGTTGAACGTCACGTCGGCGGGCAGGTCGCCCTGGTGCAAGTGAACGACGATGTTGCGCCCGTCGGCGGTCAGGGAAAGTTTGCGTGTCATGGGGCGCGGGCTTAGTCCAATTCTCTGCCGCGCGCTAGCGCCCGGTCCGCAGCCTGAGCCCGAGGCGGAACGCGCGAGGCGGCCCGAAACTCTCAATCCCGTCCGCCGTTTCCGCAGTCTCGACGTCCCCGTCCAACGCATTGTCGAGCGCCGCATAGATGGCGAGCGTCTCCGTTAGCCTCTGCTCGATGCCCATATCCAAAGACGCCGCGCCGTCCAGTACGCGCGAATTGAGGTCGTCCTCGAAGCGGCCGCTCTCATAAACGAGCGCAGCGGAAAGCGTGGTTGCGTCCGCGACGCGCCAGTCGAGACCAGCGCTCGCGCTCCATTCGGGCGCCTGTGCCGGACGCAGGCCTTCGAGCGGTCCGCTGTCGAAGCGCGCATGCGTGTAGGCAAAGGCTGCGCGCCAGCTCAAGCGATCGCGCAATACGCCCTGCGCCTCGGCCTCGACGCCGAGCGCTTCGATCAATCCAGCGTTCTGCCGTTGCCGGTAAGCGCCGCCGGCCGGCACAAACACGCCCGGCGGAAACGTGCCAGGCCCTGCGCCAAGTGTGACATTGACGATCGCGTCTTCGAGCTGCGTCGCGAACACGCCCGCACTCCACGACCACGCGCGATACTCGCCGCCAATCGCAGCGTCGGCGCCGAGCAAGCGCTCGGGTTCGAGCGATGCGTTCGCTTCGGTGACGTCATTCCCGACACGGAAGGGGCGGTGGAGTTCGTTCAACGTTGGCGGGCGAAAGCCCGCATAGGCTGCGCCGCGCACGAAGAGATCGCCGAAATCGCGTCGCGCGCCGATGCGTGCCGTTGGCGCGACGGTTTCTGTGTCTTCCGGCGTGAATACCAAAGTCGGCACGCCGGTTGAGAGCAACCGCTCAATGCGCTCGCCATCTTCGGCGCGGGTCACATCAACGCGGACGCCACCAGTGAGCAGCCATTCGCCCAGATCGCGCCAGCCTTCGGCATACACTCCGCCCGTCAGTGTGCGCCCGCCGGCGATGCGTGAGCGGGTGAACGCGCCGCCCATGAACGAGAAGAGCTCGCGTGTTTCGCCATCCGCCGCGCGCAGATCGGCGCCGAGTTCGAGTCCACCGTCTGCGTCGCTCCAGCGCACGGCCGCATTCGCGCCCCAACCGAGCGCCGGCGTTTCATATTGATTGTTCGCCGGCGTCGTGGTGTTGCGCCCCGGCGCGACCGCGACGGATGTGTTGGCGAGATCAGATTGCATCGCCCAAGCTTGGACGCGCCAAGCAAAATCGCCGCGCGGTTCGGCCAAGGTCACGCTAAAGCTCGTGCCTTCGGACGTTGACTCCGCGCCCACCAATCCGGCGCTGCGCCATTCGGAGTAAGCGCCGAGACGCGCTGAAAGCACCAAGCTCTGGCCGCGCCATTCTGCGCGCGCCACGCCTGCAACTGAGTCCGATGCGAGCGCTACATCCGCCGCGCCGCGCCCGTCGTGCACCGCGATCCAGCCGTCGCTGACTTGCGCCGAGCCGCCAAGCATGAGCGAAAACGCACCGCTCTCCGCTTCGCCAACACCGGAGAAGCGCGCGTATCCCAGTTCGCCAGCTTCCGCGTTCAACACAGCGCCCGGTCCGCGCCGCTCGCGCAAGCGCACGCTGCCGGTCAACGCGCCCGCGCCGTACGGTCCAGCGCCCGCGCCGCGCAACACATCGGCGCCGTGAATCGTCTCCGTCGGCAACGCGCCCCAGATCACCCAGCCGCCGAACGGATCGTTCATCGGCTGACCATCGAGCGTCACCAGCGCGCGCCCCGCACCGGATGGTGCGATCGCGCGCACGGAGAGTCCCTGGATTGTCGGATTGGCCGCGGCGCTATCATTGCGCCGAAACAGCGCCACACCCGGCACCACGCGCAGCGCCTCATCCAAACGCACCGCGTTTTCAATCAACACCGGATCGATGGCGAATGCCGAGTAGGTTTGCTCTCCCGCAGCCTCAGGCAGACGAGGGGCGACGACAACGACTTCTTCGGAAGAGGTGTCCATTGGTCCCTTACCTAACTCGTCATTCCGGACGCGCGAAGCGCGATCCGGAACCCAGGGGCCACATGCACGTCGTTTGCCCCCGGGGTTCCGGGCTCAATGCTGCGCATTGCCCCGGAATGACGATCTGAACACTACTCCGCCCCGTCGAGCGCCTCATACGTCACCAGCGTAAAGCGCGTGCGCTCACTTGCGCGCATGCGTTCGGCGATCACTTCGTGCAGGTCTGGCCGCCACGTCGTCCAGCGATCGACGAACGCGTTTGCAGCGGCGCGGTCGCCATTGCGCTGGATCGCCAGCGTCTCGCGTAGAAGCGATGTCACTGCCGCCGCATAGCGCCGCTGATCGATGCGCAATTGGCCGTTCTCGAAGCGCAACGCGCCGTGCTCCATGAACCAATTCCATTGGATCAGCTGCATGGTCTGATAGGGCTGCTCGCGACGCGGCCGGTTCTTCTGCAGCACGCGACGGATGCCTGACGCATAGATCGCCTGCAATTGCGCTTCGGTAATGCGTCCGCGCTCGCGCAGAAGACGCGCTGCGGTCAATGAGACGAGATCGGCCTTCATCTCTTCCAAGAGATCCGCCGTGTCTTCCAGCGCCGCATCGAGATCGCGGCCATCGGCGGTTTGATCGACGCCGAGATAGTGGCCGATCTCATGCCAGAGCGTGCGATAGAAACCGCCCTCCGGCGTGAGATCGCCCGCTTGCGATGCAATCATCGCCGCTTGATAGGCGCGGTTGGTTTCCTGGAACAGTTCGTCGTTCAGCAGGATATTGCCGCGCATCAGGATGGTGCGGCCGTACTGGCGCGCGAGATAGGCTTCGTTCGGCAGGATCGTCGCTGTGTTAGCGCCGCGCGCTTGGCCGAAATCGGCGATCACATTGTAAACGCCAACCGGAATGTTCGAGCGCACCTCGCGGTCGCTCTCATAGGGCAGCGCGTCTTCGACAGTCTGAATATCCTGCAATGCAGATTGCAGCTCATCGCTGCGCGGGCGATCGCGCACCATCAGCGAAAGCGAGAAGAACGACTTCACGCCAAAGAGCGCGTCGTCATACGTCTCGTACGATCCGATCTGCGCGTTGAGATTGCCGGTGAAGGTGCTGGTCACCCAGGCCGCATCGCCGCCCTCATAATCGTCGGAGATCAAGTCACGTGCGCGCAGGCGCAGATAGCGTGCAAACGCCGCATCGCCGCTTTCAACATCGTCCGCCGCAGCATTCAGGTGCGCATAGACGGCCATCAAATCATCCGCGTACGCGACCGAGTAGGGCACGGCGAGATAATCAGCGTTTGTCCGCAAACGTTCGCGCAAGCCCGGATGCAGTGTATCGAGCGCCGCGTAGCGATCGAGCGCCGCCAACGCGCGGCGGCGGTTCTCCGGCGTCGCCGCCCACACAACGCCGCGATCGTCGAGCAGCTCTTCGCGCCGCTCCGGATGGGCGGCGAAGAAGGCATCGAACGTCTCGCGCGTCGTGCCGGCCGGATAGACATTGCGCGCAGGCGCGTCCGGCTGAATGCCCGCCAGGAAAGGCTCGCGCGTGTTGTCGAGCGTCGATGCGACCGGGCCCGCATTCAAACGAAAGAGATCGCGCTCCAACGTCAGCCCAGGATGCGCCTCCAGGTACGCCGCCGCCGCGACAGCCTGCGGATGGCGCTGATCGAGATAGAGCCGATGCAAAATCTCGCCCGCCGCCAAAAGCTCCGTCACCGCCGCGCGTTCGCCTGCGCTCAGCGCTGAGAGATCGGGCGCCAAATGCGTGCGTTGCGTGCGCGACAAAATCTGCTCGATCCGCGCATCCTCCCAGGTCGGGCCGATGCCGGCGGTGGAGATAGGCGCAGTGGCGGTCGCACACGCGGTTAGGGAAAAAGCGAGGACAGTAAGAAGGATACGCATGGGCGTGAACTAGCACGCATGCGCGCCTTGCCCAACAATTGTGCGACCTCCGGCACGGAACGTCGCGATGGACGACGCCATGGACCCAAAACCGCCATCGCTCTATCCTCGCCGCCAATGGATAAGATGATCGAAACCAGACGAGCCTGTCTCGAACGCGTTGGCGGCATTCGCGGCGTCGGCCTGGAACTCGGCGCGTTCATGCGCCCGACAGTGAGCGGAGTGAGCGATCCCGGCGTCGAGATGCGCTACCTCGATTTCTTCACCACCGAGCAATTGCGCGAACAGGCCCAGAAGAACGGCGATGATCCGATTGGCGTGATGCAGGTCGATTATGTCGTCGCCGGCGAAGATTATCGCAGCGCCATCGACCGCAAGTTCGACTTCATCATCGCCAACCACGTCTTCGAGCACATCGTGAACCCGATCCCGTGGTTGCAAATGCTGTGCGATCTGCTCGAACCGGAAGGTCATTTGCTGCTGACCATTCCGGACCGCACGCCGCGCTGCTTCGATCGCTTCCGTGACACGACCTCATTCGCGCATCTAATGTGGGACTATCTCTCCGATCTGACGCACGAGCAAAAAGCCTGGGTCCACGCCGTCGAGACCAATCTCTACTACGACCGCGCTGCCGCCAATTTAACGATCACGCCGCAGCAATTGCTCAACGTCGATAACATCAAGAAGGCGCGTCATCACCCCGGCGTGCACTGTCACGTCTTTCTCGGCACAACGTTCCTTGAGCGCATCATGAAGCCGATGCTCTACACACGTGTGGTCGACTTCTCGCTTGCCGAGTACGTACCAAAGTCAAACTGGGGCGAATTCTACGTCGTCCTGCGCAAAGGCTGGACTCCGTTCGAGTTCGGCTTGGAAGAATTCTACGGACAACCTCTGGAACGTCCGCCGCGTTAGCTGCAATCGCTGGTAGCCTGCAATCATCCGGGCTAGCATGCGCGATGAAAACGGTTTTCGACCTCGGCATGCACGTTGGTGAAGACACCGCCTACTATCTGGCGCGTGGCTATCGCGTCGTGGCGTTAGAGCCAAATCCGGTGCTCGCCGCGCGCGTCGAAAGCGAAATGCGTGACGCAATCGCGGCTGGGCAGCTGGTGATTTTGCGCGAGGCGCTTGCTGACGCTGTCGGCGAAGCGTCGTTTTTCATCAGCGCCAAGAACGATGAATGGAGCAGCTTTGAATCGTGGCGCGCGGGCGAGGGCCAGCAGCTCACTGTGCCAACCACGACGCTCGCACACCTGACTGGCCGCTTCGGCCAACCCTTCTTTATTAAATGCGACATCGAAGGCGCCGACGGCATCTTCTGTCGTCAACTCGTCCACGCGCCCGAGAAGCCGCCATACGTCTCCGTCGAGGGCATCTCGATCGACTGGTTGGCGATGCTGCGCGCCGCTGGATACACCCATTTCAAGCTGTCGAACCAAGCCAAGATCCGGCGCCTGACGCCGTCGATCCGCTTCACCGCCGATGGCAAGGAGATCGACTGGCGCTTCGGCTCACACTCAAGCGGTCCGTTCGGCGAAGACGTCGAAGGTCCGTGGCTCAACTTTCAAGACGCCGCGCAACGCTGGCTCGACTTCGCCCGTTTGAAAGCCGCCGACGCCGACATGGTCATGGACAACTGGTTCGATTTTCACGCCAAGCGGTGAGCGCTGCTCTGTAATTGCGCGTCTAAGATTTCAGCCTGGAGCGCCAGGCGTGGCGCGTAGCGCGAAGAATGGTGCCCGGAAGAGGAATAGAACTTCAACTCTGTCCATCTTGGTGTGCCTTCGTCAACGCCGCGAAAAACACTTCCACTTCAACCCAGTACACGCTCGCACGAAAAATCTGCATTTGCGCACCTTCGTCTGTTTCCTCTAAAAGCGCCGTCCGCGAAGTGGGTACAGAAGTGGGTGGAAATGGCGCGCAGCCGCCTCCGAAACCGATTGACGGTCATGCAGGTGAGCAAGCTGAAACGCCCGTGCATGTTGCACGACGGCGGCGGCCTCTATTTGCAAGCAACGCAGTCAACCGATGGCCGTGTGAACAAGTCGTGGTTGCTCAGAATTCGTCTGAAGAGTGGGCGCTTAAGAGAGATGGGTCTCGGGTCCGCGTTGGACATTAGCCTAGCCGTTGCCCGCATCGCAGCAGAGGAAGCGCGGAGGCAGGTGCGCGACGGGCTCGACCCGATAGCCTCGCGGAAGGAGGAGCGTGCGCACGCGCGGGTGGATAAGCAAATCTCGAAGAGTTTCAAGGAATGCGTCGAAGGGTACGTCGCCGCAAACAAGGGTTCGTGGCGAACGGAGAAGTTGGAGCAGCATTGGGTTGCGCGGCTCGAACGCTACGCTTACCCAGCGTTCGGCACCCAGAGTGTCGGTGCCATCGATGTTCAGGCTATTATCGATCTTCTGCAGCCAATTTGGTCGACAAAGACAGAGACCGCAAAGAAGCTACGAAGTCGCATCGAGAACGTTCTCGATTGGGCGACGGTGCACCGTTATCGCGAAGGTGATAATCCTGCACGGTGGCGTGGCCACCTCGCCAAGGTTTTTCCATCTCCACACAGAATTGCGCCAGTTGAGCACCATCCAGCGGTGCCGTTCGCTGAGGCCAAAGACTTCATGGCCCAACTGGCCTTACGTGGGGGCGTGGGCGCGCGCGCGTTTTGCTTCAATGTGCTGACTGCCTCACGTACCAATGAAACACTCGGTGCACGCTGGTGTGAGATCGACCTGGGTGCCGGTGTGTGGACCAGGCCAGCAGAGCGCATGAAGGCGGGGCGCATTCACCGCGTCCCGTTATCCGCGCAGGCACTTGCACTTCTAAGCGACCGTGAGCCGGGTGCGCCCGATGAATTCGTATTTCCGAGCCGGAAACGTGATCGACCTCTTTCTAACATGGTGTTCCTCATGACTATGCGGCGCATGGAAATGGGCGAGTTCGTTCCCCACGGCTTCAGATCGACATTCCGCGATTGGGTGTCGGAGTGCACGGAGCACTCAAGCGAAGTCGCTGAGGCAGCTCTGGCGCACGCAGTGGCCGACAAGACTGAGGCTGCATACAGGCGCGGCGATCTGTTTGAAAAGAGACGTAAGCTGATGCAGGACTGGGCAGACTATTGCAGTCCGATGGAGATCGCCTGTGAGATTGCAGGAGCTTCCCGATAATCTTGCCGAGTTGATTGGCAAAGTAACGCCGGAAGCGCGCGAAGCACTTGCGCAGGTTTTTCTTCAAGCAAGCGCCGACCGCGATGTCGAGCCAGCTTCGTTCGATGAAGATGTTCAACGGATTGTTGTATGGACAGCTCGGCACCTCGCTGGCTCGCACCAACGCTTGAATGACGCCGCTCTCCGCACTCAGATCGTACACGCGGTCGCATCCTCAAAGGCAGAATTGCGCGCCCTGATGGAGCGGCTCGCGGCAGTGATCGTGTTGGACCCGGAGCTGGTCGATGAAACACCGTTCGCGAGCGAGGAAATTGGGCGCATCGGTCGATATCTTCCGGCGCTTAGAGAATTGGACCGTGAACTAGACCAAGTGGCAGCGGAGCTAAACAGGCGCGCGAGGCGACCAAGGTCGGCGATGGCCGTGTTTTTGGTGGCATGCAAAATTTGGAAGTCGCGATTTCACTGCGCCCCGCCTTTCAGCAGCGATACGAAATCGCCCTTGTTCAACGCAATTGAGCGCGTGGCCTTAGACATGGACAGTAAGGCACGCAGCGCATTCTCGTTTGCCGCGTTCAAGCACGCACACCATCGATACAAGTAGGGATTGCTCTTCGAAATGGGTGGTAGTTAAAGTCCTATCTCGACACCCATTCGACGTGTTCTGTGCCTTCGAAACAGAAGGCAGACGCGATGCGGAAAGAACAGACGGAAAGTGTGCCGGTGCAGTACGAAAGCATCGCCGCGTGGAGCAAGCGCAGCGGAATGGCAGTCGGCTCTATCTACCAGCGGCTCAAAAGCGGCGAACTCCGAGGCGTTAAATTAGGGCGTCGTACGCTGATTGACGTGCAACGCGGGCTCGAATGGCTCGCGAGCGACCCGTGGCAACCGTCAGGACCAGTGTCGTGCCGCACCACAAAGCATAAGGCATGAGCACCTTTCGAGATGACAAGCGTGTGCTGAGCCATCTGCATCGGAAGCTCGGCAATGCGATCCAAGCGCATGTCGTGTGGGTGGTCTGGCGTTGGCGTCCATACGCCCGAGTGACCCGCGATGGTCAGACTTGGGTGGTCAAGACAGACAAGGAGCTTCAAGACGAGGGCGTCACTTACTCGGAGCGAGCTATTCGAGACGCAATCGCGCGCCTGGATAAGCTTGGCATACTAACACGGACGCGCGGGCCTCATCCGAACCGTCGATTGTCGAACGCACGCTTCCTTCGGATCGATGACACCCTTTTCGATGAACTCGAAGAAGTGTCGCGCGAGCGCGGAAGCGTAGGCGCTCAACGCCGCATCGAAGCGGATACAAATGCCGGATCAAAGCGGTCGGAGATGCCGTATCAACCCGGCAATAGCCGCCGCCTCTATGAACAAGAGACACGCAGTAAAACAAACAATGCGACATTCAACGTCAGAGAGGAGAGGGCGGGACCCAAGCTAGCTGATGCGAGAGTGGAGGTCTCCGAAGAAGAGGCATTCATTCAAGCCGGCTTCGATAAGGGATGCCGCGAGCGCATGACGCCATATCGCGCGCCGGAGCTAGATCACCTTACGCCAGTGCGCGGCATTCGCAGGTTTTGGTGGGCCATGAAGAGGCGTTCAGTAACCCTCGAAGATGCTGCCGACGTGGCGCGCTACTTCGCCAAGACGTATGACGTCGATTACATCGCGCCGATCTTGGGAAAACGGAAAGATCAAGGATCACCGCAACCCAATCAAATTCTCTTGGGCATGTGCGCGGCTGATGCTCTTTCGCGGTGGGAAGAGCAAGCCGCATGGGAAAAGAAGAAACAATCAAAAATCGAATTTTCATTCGATGAGGACGACGATTAAAATGCCTGAAAAAGCAGGGGTGAAACAGGCGAAGAATGGCAAATTCGTCAAGGGGAAGTCAGGCAATCCCGCTGGGCGACCAAAAGGCTCGCGCAATCGAACGACGCTTGCTGTTGAAGCGCTGCTAGACGGGGATGCGACCAAGCTCACCAAGAAAGCGATTGAGCGCGCGCTTGCCGGGGATGTGACCGCGCTGCGATTGTGCCTTGATAGGATTAGCCCCCCATCTCGCGAGCGCCGTTTGGATTTCACGCTTCCTCCTCTGGAGAGCGCCGACGACTTACCAGAGGCCACCGGCGCGATTATTGGCGCGGTCGCTAGCGGCGAACTGGGTCTCTCGGAAGGTGAGGCGCTGTTGCGGATGATGGATTGCTTCCGGCGAGCTTTCGACAGCGCTGAGATCGAGCGTCGGCTCAACGCATTGGAGGCGGCGTATGTCCAAGGCCGTTGATAGGCGACTGCGACGTATAGAACGCAGCACGCTCCTGGCTGCGTCTCCGCTTGGCGCGCTGCGACCAGAAGAGCGGACCTATCTAGATGCGTATCTCCTGTCGTCGCATCCGAACGCGACCGTGCGAGCACCTGAAGATGCGCATCTCAGTCGCGCATCGAAGAAACGAATAGCTCGCGCGCTAGACAGTTGGATGGAGCAAAGTATGGCGGAATTTGGCGAGCTAGAGCGGAGAGGCGAACTGCCCGCATATTGCTTCGTGGACCCTTTCGCCGACGCCATCGACTAGAGGTCAGTCCGCTCCGATTGGATCGCTCGGTGTAGAGCACATTTCAGACCCATTCGTGTCGCGAGTGCCTGCTAGGCAATGTTCTGCATTTTCTCGCTGCCACTGATACTCACGCGCAGCGCTGTCCGCCCTCCACTCGGGAGATCGCTCGCGCGATTGTTCGGCCCACGGGTCTCTCCGTTCACGGGGGCTAGAAAACAATGAGGCGCACTGCGCCAGAAAGAACATGAGGATCACGAACGAAATCGCCGTCATCATCCAGCGGACGGTCGGTGAGTAATCATCCCTTCGCCACATCTCACGCTCCTAGTCCATATTTACGCAGTTCAAGAGTGGGCACTATCGACTGCTCCTAATTCGGGAGCAACAGGGACGCGGTTTAGCTCGACTGCCGACGCATGGGTGCGTCGGAGCGGGACCGGTGGCCGGATCGCTGCATGAACCAAGGTACCGTCGGCTGGTCGCCGCGCTTGTCGCCGCTCGCGATACGGCTGGCCTTACACAACGGGAGCTGGCCGCGCGCCTGAAACGACCACCGAGCTATGTAGGCAAGGTGGAGAGCGTGCAACGTCGCCTGGATATCGTCGAGCTGGTTGATTGGATCGTCGCACTGGGATTGAAGCCCGGACCCGCTGTGGCCCAGCTACTGGCCGACCTGCACCGCAAAGGCAGGGGTGGGGACTAGAAAATTCATGACGGCCTAAAGCCGCGAAAATCATCCCCCACCCGACTTCTACAGGCGCGTGTCAGCTCCAAAAAATTCCTGGTGAGATTTCGGGGAGGCTTGGGCGCGACTTGGCATCGCTCGCCGAGCGCTTCGCACCTGCACCCCCTTATTTTGGCGCTTCGGGTCGTTTGTACCCGGTCTGCACATATGTGCACCCAAACCTCCGCGCCTCATTTGGCTACACCCCAATAGGGCGGCCCCGTGAGACAGTTTTCGTGTCTCAGATAGGTCCTATTGCTGATTATGAGATGATGCGCCATCATCTCTAAACCCAAATGAGACATGGAGGGAGACGATGGCCAGCGCGAAGATCGGATACGCCCGCGTCAGCACGGACGATCAGGACACTGCCATTCAGGTCGAGGCGTTGGAGCGTGTAGGTTGCACCGTGATCCGGCGCGAGAAGGTGTCTGGAACGAGCTTGCGGGGCCGTGCGGAGCTGGCGGCCATTATGGAGTTCATTCGGGAAGGCGACACGTTAGTCGTCACTCGGATCGACCGGTTGGCGCGCTCCATTGCTGATCTTCAAGTGATCGTCCGCCAGCTCACTGAGCGCGGTGCGAAGCTTCAAGCCACGGAACAGCCAATCGACACGAGCACCGCAGCCGGTAAGGCGTTTCTCGACATGCTGGGGGTGTTTGCGGAGTTCGAAACCAACCTGCGTCGCGAGCGGCAGCTAGAAGGCATCGCAAAGGCGAAAGCGGAAGGCAAGTATAGCGGCAGAAAGCAGTCGATTGATTTTGAACATGTGCGCCGTCTGCACGGTGCCGGCGAGCGACCGGTCGACATCGCTCGACGCCTGAGGATCGGGCGCGCAAGTGTCTACCGCGCTCTAAGATCGTCATCCGACAGCGCGTGAGCCCCTCTTCAACTCTTAGGCACGGCCAGGTTGAGCTATTTTGTTTCCGTGAGTAGATGTGTGCAGCGGGGCGAAATCTGAAATGATCAATTTTCCAGTTCTCAAAGAGCTGCACGTTGATGGGTACGGATTGTACCCAGGACCAGATGGCGGCCCAACAGGCCTCCATGTCGATTTGCTTCCAGGCCTCACGCTGGTGTTGGGTGCCAATGGTCTGGGAAAATCAACGCTCGTTTGGATACTCTACCGCCTTCTGACCGGGCCGTACGACATTCCCGGCCTGATCACGCGCTCCGATCTTGGAAGCATGAAATTAGAAACGACGGAAATCACGTCGTCGCTGAAAAAAATGCTGGGTCAGCGCGTGGCGGACGATGCCCGCAGCGCAGTCGCAAAGTTAACGCTGTCGATTGGCAAGCGTCAGTTCACAATCGAGCGCCGACTAAGTGATTTGGCCCTCCTGAGATTTGCCATCGACGGCAAAGAGCAACCTCTTCAAGAGAAAGAGAGCTTTCAGCATCAGGTATTGCTTGCTGTAGGCGTCTGGTCATTCGGTGACTGGGTGCTGCTTCTCCGCCATCTCACGTTCTACTTCGAAGATCGGCGCGCGCTGGTTTGGGATGCGTCAGCGCAGCGGCAGGTCCTGCGATTTTTGTTTCTCCCCGTCGACGTAGCTCGCAAGTGGACAGAGGACGAGCGCGCGATCCTCGAACTCGATAGCCGAATGCGCAATTTGCAGAGTGCATTGACGAGAGAAGAAAGGGCGCTCCTTTCAAATGAGGCACGATCTGATCAGGCGGTAGACGTGCGCGGTGAGTTGAAAACGCTGCAACCTTTGCAGGATATCGACAGGGCACAGCTGGAAAAGCTGGAAGACGAACTGCCGGAACTTGACGCCATGCGTCAGCATGCTCGCCTACGCCAACTCAAGGCCGAGCAGGATCGGGAGAGCCATTTTCGGGAGTTGGAGCGTGCTCGATTGATGGCGATCAGCGCTAGATTTCCCAACCGATCTGAAACAGGTCGGTTCATCCTCGCTCAGCTTATGACTGAGGCGCACTGTGTCGTGTGCAATCACGATGCTCCTGATGCCGCCTCGCACTACGCCGTTCGCCTCGATCATAAGCACTGTGTTGTGTGTGACACCGACCTTTCTGAGGAAACCGACATAGTTCCTGAGGTCGACGTGGCCGATAAACGCGCGGCGCGGGCTGAGACGGATTTTGAGAAATCAGAGGAGGAGTTGGCGAACGCCACGCGGAGTGCGGAAGAAGCCGCGATGGCATTTGACAGTGCGGTGACCGAAATTCACGAGGCTAATACACGCATCGCTGACCGCACCTGGCGAATTCAGTCGCTCGTGCATCGTCTCCCGCCTGCTGAGGCGGATATGCACCAGCAGCGGTCGGAGCTTGCGACTATGCGTGGTCGAGTTGAGGCACAGCGAAAGCTGCTGGTCGAAAAGCGCAAGGCGTTCCGTGAATTCGTGGATGGCGTCACCATCGATCTGGCGAGCAAGTCTGAGAAGATAAAGGAGCGCTTCGACTTTTTCGCTCACGGCTTTTTGCTCGAAGACTGCAATCTCGTCTGGTCACCTCAACCCGCGAGCGTGGGACAGTCCGGGGAAACAATAGATTTTCCAGGATTTGAGCTGGAAATGACGGGAGCAGCGTTCACTTCACCTGTTCGCCGGAGCGGTCCCGAACAGGTATCTGAGAGCCAGCGCGAATTCATTGATCTCGCATTTCGAATGGCTCTGATGGATGTGGCCGGGGAAAATTCCGGTGGCACTCTGATTATCGACGCGCCAGAGGCATCGCTCGACGCAGTATTTGTTACGCGCGCGGCTGATGTGCTTTCGCGATTTGCAGCACCAGACGGCCAAAATCGCCTGCTGATCACGTCGAACTTGGTCGAAGGAAGTCTCATCCCGAGCTTGATCTCTCGAAGCATCAAAGACACCGAGCGAAGCAAAAGAATAGTCGACCTTCTCTCAATTGCCGCACCAACGGCTGCCGTGAGAGAAATGCGTGGCGAGTATGACCGGATCAAAGCAAGTATTCTCGCGGCGGCTGCGGCATGACCGGCGAACAGCGCCTTGTGGTCGAAGCGAATGTGCTTCGCCGTCGATTGAGGCTTGTACTGCTGATCGACGCAGCACAGCGCGCAGGCTTCGCGCCGGTTTCAATTCTTCCGCTTCACATGCTCGCATATCTTTCGAATGTTCTGGCTCCTGTGTGGGACATGCCGATCTTAGAAGGCAAAGTTTTGAAGCGACGTGGTGGTCCGTTTTACCCATCGCTTCAGGCGGAGTTAGACGCGCTTGTCGGCCAAGGGACCGTTCTGATTTCATCAGTCAGCTACCAGCGTGACGAAGACAATCGCTGGCGTTTGGAGGGTAGCTACTTACTCAATAAAGAGTTCTCGCACCGAATTTTGGAGCAAGTCGCGGAGTACGCACAAGAGAGGCAGCTCGCGAACTTCTTGAGAGAGTTGGCGTTCGCGCTTTCGTCACTGGATGATGACGAGCTTTCTTCCGCCATGGTTGAAGACGCGACTTATGCCGATCTTAGAACGGACTTCGGTGGTGTCGTGGACTTCGCCGAATGGAGGGAGAAAAATTATAGCGCGAACGCTGCGGCGGCCTTCTCGCTTAAATCTGAGCGCGGACAGTTTTCACCGACACCGGGGGAAAAATTGCACTTCTACATGAGACACCTTCAATCGAGATTGCAGCGTGCCGCAATTGCAGTCTGAAGAACAACGCGTTGGCGCATGGGCCGGAGACGACCTTAGCGTTGTCGCCGCCGCTAACGTCGGCCTCGGAGCCGATGCGGATTTGCCCGACCACGTGCGATTTATATCCGGCATGATCAAGCTCATAGCGCGTCGCCGCGCTCATCCAACCCATGCCGGTGACCCTAACGCGCTTGCGATCTTTCTGTTGTCCAGCGAGGGCCCCAAGGGTCTAACTTCCGCAAAACGCGTTCCGATGCTCAACAACGCGCTCACACCTCTTGCGGGACGCCTATGGGCCGTAAGCGCAGCGGTTGTCGCCGGTCATTTCATCGATCTCCCAACCGCGACTGACGACGAGATATTCGCGTTAGTTGCTGGCAAGGAAGAGACGAAGAACGCCCGCGCCATTGTGTACGACCCTCGAACAACGCCCGCGTCGATCCGCTATTACCCAAACGGTCTAGAGGACGTGGAGGTTGTAAGCTCTTTGGAGCTAACGGCGAACGTCACCTTGGATGCTGTCTTCTCGGCGATTGATCTTATCTACGAGACGGCATTGGTCACACCCGATGCTCAGCAGAAAGCAGGAAAGCTATGGAGTGACAGTGACAAGTGGTGGGTCTCGAAAAACGCTGAGGACACTGTGCAGCTCTATCTCAGCGTGGGACTAACGATGGCCTTTCCGCATTGCACGGTGCGGCACGAACAACCGGACGTAACGGGGCGTTTGGATTTGGAGATCGAAGAACGCGATCCGAGCGACGGCACCACGATCACTAGGCACGCCGTGTTGGAATTGAAGGTTCTCAGAAGTTTCGGCAGTACCGGCATCACTCGATCCGATAACGATACAGCGGAATGGATAAAGACTGGGGTCGAGCAAGCGGCCTCTTATCGCGACCAGCGCGGCGTCAGAGCGGCGGCCCTCTGCTGCTTTGACATGCGAAAAACGTTATCGGCAGAGTGCTTCCAGCACGTTGCGCAAATGGCGAGTTCACTCAAAGTGGAGTTGCGCCGTTGGTATCTGTTTGCCAGCGCGAAGGAATATCGTTCTTACGAAGCAGCGCAAGCCGCTCTAGGTGCGAGTTAGCACTAACAACGTCTCTCGAAGTTGCGGCTTCCCGCCCTGTTGTGCAGACGCTCGCATCGAGCGGCACGCCTCAAGCTCGGTAACCTTCCAACCGCGCATTTCAACTAAGTCAGCCAGTATGTCGGCGACACGGACATGCACGTCGTTATATTTGCTGTCCCCGACGATCATCCAGACCATGCTTCGCTTACGCATAGCTCGCCTCAAATTCGCGAGCACAGCGAGCATGTCAGAGAAGTATGCGCCGACCATCTCTGGAATGTGCGGGTTCCAGAGGTCTTCGCGGCGCGCCCGAAGTCTTACGACCGCGCGCGTCAGTTTGCTCGATCCGGTGGGAGGCGGAGCGAATTCCCGCTTGATCTGCACATGCGATGACAAGGTCGAGCGTCGCAAGTGTGCATTCGAGGCGCTATCACTGAGATAGCCCAATCCCCATAGTTCAACATTGTAGACGTCCGTGTAGTCGAACGAGTTGGGATACGGCGGAGAAAATACGGCCAAGTCGAACTTCTCGCCGGCGAAATCGACCGCGCGTGCGTCACCGCGTAAGAGGTCATAGGACAGGCAAGAACGACGACCAAATGCGTGGATTTCAGCGACTGCGAACTTCACTGCCTCGCTAAATTTATGATCGACGCTTCGAGGATCACGGTCCAGTTCTTGCCAGGCTCTGCGATAGCGGCGTCCTTTGCCACTCACGATGACGTTGCTAACGTCGGTCAGTATCCCGCCGAGCAGAACCCTAAACAGGCGTCGATGCTTGGCGGAGGGCAGATCATCAATCGCGGAACGGATAGCCGCAATTCGCGCGGCCACCGATGCGTCAAAAATCCAACGACCCTCCTTGCCGGGTTCGACAAATGTCGGCGGTGCTCCTTTGAACGCGGTTGCAACTCCGCCCTTGCGTCGATTTGCTTTTCTTAAAACAACCCCGAGGTCAGACGCGATGTTGTCCGCGTTGTAGTTTGAAAGTTTCGCTTCGATGAGATCAGCGAGGAAGGGGTTCACTTCGACAGTTGTAGGTTGAACGCCTAAGAACTGACACGCTAACGAGGTTGTCCCCGAGCCGCCGAACGGATCGACACAGCGAGCGACGTCAATTTTGCTCTCCGAAATAGCTCGCTGGATCAACTCGGGCGCGAACGCTTCTTTGAACTTACGCCATGCTTGAAATGGCAACGACGACGTTGCCCCCGCATTGGTGCCCAGCGTGGCAATACGGCGATGGCCTGTAAATTCGTCGAAGCTAACGTACACCAATTACCCGCCTGCCGGCATCGCGCGGTTCGCGCTATGGCCAGCTCAATTCTGCTACCGTGAGTTCGGTGAACTTGCCAGGTAATTGAAAGGTCATAGAGGCTGCTAAATGGTTAAGACCACCGGAGTGGAAAAGGTCTTACGCCTGCTCATGAGGTCTTCAGCCGAGGAGTGCGCGCTTCACTTTCGCATGACGCAAGCGCATCCTTTTCAAGGTTTCGACGAGTGGGCGTATCGCGGCGGCCTCGTCACTGGTTGCCCACGCAAAGAGATCGTCTCCCGCGTCAAAGGTGCGCACGACACCTTTATCGACGAGACGCCGAAGCTGGGCTTCGTTGATGTCGTACAGGTCCAAAAAATGGTGCAGAGTTGTGGGCGGAGTTTTGTCGCGTTTCATGTCTCGTCGCCGTGGTGAGCAGAAGCGCAGTGTGCATTGTCGGCGGCAAGCATTTCTAGGATCGAAACTCGACGCGATACGCGCCTCTTTCTCTCCCAAGAGCCAAGCACGTTGTGACGTGAGGTCACGAACGTCGCCGCATCGAAATGTGGGTAGAGTAGTGGGTAAGAGCAAACGCCCCCGGTTAGGGCACTTGAAAATCCAAGAGTAAGAACGCCTTAACGAAAAGGCTTGGTGCCCGGAAGAGGACTCGAACCTCCACGCCCTTACGAGCGCCAGCACCTGAAGCTGGTGCGTCTACCAATTCCGCCATCCGGGCACTGAGGGTAGAAGAGGGCGGGGTGTAAGGGAGGGGCCAAGCGGCGTCAATGCGGGGCGTGCGCCTTCAGATGCCGCAATCCACCGCGTCGGATGGTGTAGGCTCAGGTCATGGATTTGGAGATCACCGGTCCCGGCCAATTCGCGGTGGAGGTCGTCGGCGTTTCCCGGCGGCAGGACGCGATCGCGGCAATCGTTGACCGGCACGGACGGAGCGGACGCACGCTGACCGTCGACGCCGCGCTCGTGCTCGAAAACACAAACCCACACGACGCCAACGCCGTCCGCGTCGAGATCAACGGCGCGCTGATCGGCTATCTCAGCCGCGACAACGCTCCATGCTATCGCGCCGATCTCGCCGCCGCCGGCCAGCCGCAAGCGACCGTCCGCTGCAAGGCCCGCATTGTCGGCGGCTTCGAAACCGCAGACGGAGACCGCGCGCACTTCGGCGTGCGCCTAGATTTGCCGCCGATGGAAGGCTGATGGAAACGCTCCGCAAACACGCCCTCATGCTCGCCGCGTTCCTCTGGGGCGTGGCGGAGGCGACGTTGTTCTTCTTCGTCCCTGACGTGATCCTCTCTTACATCGGCGTCCGCCAAGGCCCGCGCGCAGCGGCGAAGGCGTCGCTCATCGCCGCCGCGGGCGCTGCGACAGGTGGCATCCTTATGTACCTCTGGAGCCAGTCCGATCCCTTCGCCGCGCGCCAAGCCGTCGAAGCCGTCCCCGCCATCAGCGCTGACATGATCAACCGCGCCCATGACGCCATGCGCAGCGACTGGTTCGGCGCCACCTTCTTCGGCCCGTTGACCTCCACGCCCTACAAAGTCTTCGCCATCCTCGCCCCGCAGAACGGCGTGCCGATCTGGAGCTTTGCGCTGGCCTCGATCATCGCGCGGCTGCCGCGCTTCCTGGGCGTCGGCATCGGCTCAGCCCTGATCGCCGGATACCTCCGCCGCCAGAACCTGCCGGAGCGCACCATTATGGGCATCCTGGCCGGCTGTTGGATCGCGTTTTACGTCCTATTTTTCAGCCTGATGCCGTCCTGAGCCCTCCTATGCAGGGCCAGCGCTTGGCCCGGCGCACGGGCTGATATACCCACACGCCGCAATGACTCCCCGCGACCTTATCCGCAATTTCTCGATCGTGGCTCATATCGACCACGGCAAATCGACCCTGTCCGACCGTCTCATCCAGACGACCGGCGGCCTCACCGCGCGCGAGATGACCGAGCAAGTCCTCGACAACATGGACATCGAGAAGGAGCGGGGCATCACCATCAAGGCGCAGACCGTGCGCCTCGATTACAAAGCAAAGGACGGAAAGGATTACGTCCTCAATTTGATGGACACGCCCGGCCACGTCGACTTCGCCTACGAGGTCAGCCGCTCACTCGCCGCCTGCGAAGGCGCGCTCCTGATCGTGGACGCGAGCCAAGGCGTCGAAGCGCAGACGCTGGCCAACGTCTATCAAGCGCTCGATCTCGATCTCGAGATCGTGCCGGTGCTGAACAAGATCGACTTGCCCGCCGCTGAACCTGATCGCGTCAAGCAGCAGATCGAAGACGTCATCGGCCTCGACGCATCCGAAGCCATCCTCGCGTCCGGCAAAACCGGCGAGGGCATCAACGAGCTGTTAGAGGCCATCGTCACGCGCTTGCCGCCGCCGAAGTCCGGCGATCCGTCAGCGCCGCTCAAAGCCATGCTGGTCGATGCTTGGTACGACGCTTATCTCGGCGTCGTCGTGCTCTTCCGCGTCATCGATGGCGTGGTGAAGAAGGGCATGCGCATTAAGCTGATGCAGACCGGCGCCGATTATAACGTCGACACCCTCGGCGTGCTGCGTCCGCGCCGCGAAGAGGTGGCCGAGCTTGGCCCCGGCGAAATCGGCATCCTCACCGGCTCGATCAAGGAAGTCGGCGACGCGCGCGTCGGCGACACCATCACCGAGAACAAACGCGAGACCGCCAAAGCGCTGCCGGGCTTCAAGCCGGCGCAGCCTGTCGTCTTCTGCGGTCTCTTCCCGCAAGACGCGGCGAACTTCGAAGATTTGCGCGCGGCGATGAGCCGTCTGCGCCTCAACGACGCCAGCTTCTCCTTCGAGATGGAATCGAGTGCCGCCCTCGGCTTCGGCTTCCGCTGCGGCTTCCTTGGGCTCTTGCACCTCGAAATCATTCAGGAGCGCTTGAGCCGCGAGTTCAATCTCGATCTCATCGCGACGGCGCCGAGCGTCGTCTACAAAGTCCACATGAACAGCGGCGAAGTGAAGGAGCTTCACAATCCCGCCGATCTGCCGGACGTCGTCTACATCAAGGAAATCGAAGAGCCGTGGATCAAAGCCACGCTGCTCACGCCCGACGAATATCTCGGCCCGATCATCAAGCTCTGCCAGGATCGCCGCGGCATCCAGAAAGATCTCTCTTACGTCGGCTCGCGCGCGATGCTGGTCTATGAGCTGCCGCTCAACGAAGTCGTGTTCGATTTCTACGACCGGCTGAAGAGCATTTCGAAAGGCTATGCCAGTTTCGATTATCAGATCATCGGCCATCGCGTCGGCGATCTGGTGAAGATGTCGATCCTGGTGAACGATGAACCGGTCGACGCGCTCTCTATGCTGGTGCACGCCGGCCGCGCTGAATCACGCGGCCGCGCCATGTGTGAGAAGCTGAAAGAGCTGATCCCGCAGCACTTGTTCAAAATTCCGATCCAAGCCGCCATCGGCGGCCGCATCATCGCCCGCGAAACCATTTCTGCTTTGCGCAAAGACGTGACGGCCAAGTGCTACGGCGGCGACGCCAGCCGCAAACGCAAGCTCTTGGACAAGCAGAAGGCCGGTAAGAAAAAGATGCGCCAGTTCGGGAAAGTAGAGATCCCGCAGGAAGCCTTCATCGCGGCGTTGAAGATGGATGAGGATTGATACAGGTCCGCCGACAACTCGGACGCGCCACGCAAGCGGATGAGAGAATGTCATGTGGCGACTCGTCCTAGGCCTGATCTTGGTTGTTCTGGGCGCCGGTGGTGCGTCCGCTGCGGGATCTCGCGGCGCTTTCCTTTTGTTGTTGGTCTTTGCTGCCCTGGTCTGCTCACTAGTGGTCAGCGGCCTAGTAGCCGCGATGCGTGCTTTGCAGGCTAACCGCAATCGCAAAGCGTATTCGGTGCTCCTGTCCGAGAGGCGAGCAGGAAAGTTTGTTCTCTTCCTTCGCTCATTTGAGACCGATCATGCCGTCGCATATCCCGGCCTTCACCTCAGCCTCAGTTCACTCGCGGCGCGAGTACAAGATGTCGGTCAATTTGCTCCCGGGTCAGCGATTTCTGACTATGTCGAGGTTTCGTCGCAACGAGCCCTAGGTCGCATGACGGTTATTGGTCTTGCGGGACCAAGCGCATTTCTTGGTCCCGCGCAGGTCGCGGCCGATGACCAAGAATGGAGGCAAGTGATTTCGGAGCTGTGCGCGGACGCAAAAGCAATTGTCTTCGTGCTAGGTGGTTCATGCGGTTTGCTGTGGGAGCTGGAGCTATTGCTCCGGTCTCAACTGGTTCAGAGGACAGTTTTTCTGGTGCCACCTATTTCGCATTTCTCATATCACTTCGACGAAGCCGCTTCGGTTGTATTTGATCGGACGAAGAAGGCCGTCGGGCAGCTAGGCATCGAACTGCCACCGATCGACGAACGCGCGTGCGTATTTATCTTGCATCCTGGGTCGGCAAAAATCGCAAAGCAGCAACTGGCAGATCTCAACGGTCGAAATAGCGTTCTGTCAGCCGCCCTCGAGGTTGTTTCTGCGCGCTCGTGAGAATCCTGTTCGCACCTCCTGGATTCCGGATTGCGCTTCGCGCGTCCGGAATGACGGATGGTGGTGTCGAGTGTAAGTTGCGACCGGCGCACTACGCATGACCAACGCGCTCCTCTCCCGCATCACCTCTGATCCCGCCATTTTCGGCGGCAAGCCGATCATTCGCGGACATCGCTTCGCGGTGGAGCATTTGCTTGGCTATCTGCGCGCGGGCACGTCCGAGGCGGAGTTGTTGGAGGAGTTTCCGTTTCTCGAAGCGGACGATATCGTCGCCGCTAAACTGTTCTCCGAGCAACAAACATAACTCCGTCATTCCGGTCGCGCGAAGCGCGGGCCGGAACCCAGGGGCTGCGGGCACTTCGTTTGCCCCTGGGTTCCGGGCTCGGCCTTCGGCCGCCCCGGAATGACGGAGTTTATCGCGCCATGACGGAGCTTAATGGTGCGTGTAGTGTGAGCGCATGGCGCGGTACGACCTGATCGCGGTTTATCTGGTCGCGAGTAGGCGCAACGGCACGCTCTATCTCGGCGTGACGAGCGATATGCTCACGCGCGGTCTAGATCACAGGGAAGGCCGCGTTCCTGGTTTCTCTAAGAGGCACGGCTGCAAGCTCCTCGTTTGGTGGGAGCAGCAGAGCGACATGGCGTCCGCTATTGCGCGCGAGAAGGTGACGTGACCCCCGAAAACTCCTCCAGGCGGAACTAGAATCCGGCCCGATTCG
>CAYZIJ010000024.1:0-35983 GCA_964478365.1 uncultured Terricaulis sp. | reverse complement strand
GCCGGCATCAAAGCCGCATACGCCTTCGGAAACGCCGCGAACAAGCCGCCGCCGCCCAGCACGAGCCACGTCTCGTTGCCATCCCAGACCGGCGCGATGGCGGCCTGCATGTGGTCACGCTCGCGCGCGTCCTTGGCGAAGGGAAACAGAATGCCGACGCCGAGATCGAAACCGTCGAGCGCAACATAGAGAAAGACCGCGACGGCGATCAGCACCGCCCAGATCATGGAAAGCTCGATGCCAAACATCAGCTCGCCTCCTTCACGCCAGCCGCGAGCGGCGTGCCTGGCGGTTCATTGGTATCCTTCGGCGGCGCCTCGTCGGACTCCGGCCCCTTCGCCATCAGGCGCAGGATGTAGAGCGCCCCCGCGCTGAACACGATCGAGTACACGACGATAAAGAAGAGCAACGACGTCGCCACCGACGCGGCGCTCACCGGCGAAGCCGCGTCAGCGGTGCGGATCACGCCATAGACGACGAAAGGCTGGCGCCCGACTTCAGCCGTGATCCATCCCGCGAGCACGGCGATGAAGCCGCTCGGCGCAGCGAGGACGAGCGCGCGGTGATACCAGCGCGACGCATCAAGTTTCTTCAA
Source organism: uncultured Terricaulis sp. (assembly GCA_964478365.1). Classification (GTDB taxonomy): domain Bacteria; phylum Pseudomonadota; class Alphaproteobacteria; order Caulobacterales; family Aquidulcibacteraceae; genus Vitreimonas. Next base: position 35,388 of record CAYZIJ010000024.1, on the reverse strand, counting down.
CGCCCAAGCCGCCGCGCCCCAAATCCCAAGCGCCACCATCGCCATGCCCATCGCGACCATGACGCGGAACGCCCAGAACACGATCCAAACCGGCGGACGATCTTCTTCTGCGAAAGAATCCAAGCCCGGCAGCACGACATCCGGCCCGGCATTGTTCACTGTCGAGCCGAAGCCTGGAATGGCGATCTCAAAGTGATTGGTCTCAGCTTCTTCATCGGGCCAACCGATAAGCACCGTCGGTTGCTCGGTGCGTGTCGTCCACCAGCCTTCAAGTGCTGCGACTTTGGCGGGCTGATGATGACCAGCGACGATGCCGCTCTCGTGGCCGACCATGACTTGCAAGGGTGCTACGATCGCCATCATCAAAACGGCCATGCGCAGACCCGTGCGGCTCTCCGGCAGCGCTTTGTTCTTCAGCAACGCGAACGCGGAAACGCCAGCCACCACCATCGCTGTCGTCAAGAATGCGGCGAGCACCATGTGTGCGAAGCGGCTGGGCATGGAGGGCGTGAAGATCACTTCCCAAAAGCTCGTCGCGACCATCGTGCCGTCAGCGGCCCACTCCCAGCCTTGTGGCGTTTGCATCCAGGAATTGGCGGCGAGAATCCAGAACGCGCTCATCAGCGTGCCGATGGCGACCATGCAGGTTGAAAAGAAGTGCAAGCCCGGCCCGACGCGCTTCCAACCGAACAGCATGATGCCGAGAAACGAAGCTTCTAGGAAAAACGCGGTCAGCACTTCGTACGCGAGCAGCGGGCCGATGACGCTGCCGGTCATCGCCGAGAAGACGCTCCAGTTCGTGCCGAACTGGTAGGACATCACCACGCCCGACACGACGCCCATGCCGAACGACAGCGCGAAGATCTTCACCCAGAAGAGATAGAGATTTTTGAAGACCGGCTTCTTGGTGAAGAGCCACAAGCCTTCAAGCACAGCCAGAAACGACGCCAACCCGATCGTGAAGGCCGGGAAGATGATGTGAAAGCCGATCGTGAAAGCGAATTGCAGCCGCGAGAGCAGCAGCGCGTCCCATTCCATCGCTCACTCTCCTCATAGGAATTGAGCTGGCCCCTACGCAAAGCGAATTGCGCGCGTTCGGCTATTTCAATATTATTTTTAAGGTAATCCAAATTGCGTCCGAAGTCTCTGCGGCGGGAACGCGCACACACTTCGCTTGCGCGCTTCCAACGCGCGTCGTCCCGACGCATGCTGTGACGATAGGGAGAACGACAATGAGCGGTCGCGTTGCGGGCAAGAAGATCTTCATCACCGGCGCAGCGCAGGGCTTAGGCCTTGCCATGGCGCAAGCTTGCGCAGCGGAAGGCGCAAAGGTCGCGCTCTCGGACATCAATGTCGATGGCGTCGAAGAACGCGCCGCGGCAATCAACGCGAAGCACGGCGAAGGCACGGCGTTCGCTTACGCGCTCGATGTCACCAACGAAGATCATTGGATCGCAGCGCTTGAAGGCGCCAACGGCGCGATGGGCGGCATCTCCGGGCTCGTGAACAATGCGGGCATCTCGTCGCGCGAAGGCGGCATCGAGGAATTGTCGCTCGAGGGCTTCCGCAAGCTAATGAGCGTGAACGTCGACTCTGTCTTCCTCGGCGCCAAGCACGGCATCAAATATCTGGCCAAGAACCAGCCCGGCTCGATCGTGAACATCAGCTCTATCGCCGGCCTCATCGCGAACCACACTTCGCCCGGCTACAACGCTTCGAAGGCGGCGGTCTGGCTGCTCTCCAAGAACATCGCGCTCTATTGCGCCAAGAAGGGCTTGGACGTCCGCTCCAACTCCATCCACCCGACCTTCATCGACACGCCGATCCTCGACCCGATCCGCAACATGTTCGGCAAGGACGAAGCCGAGGCCAAGCTCGGCCGCCAAGTGCCGCTCGGCCGCATCGGCAAGCCGGAAGAGATTGCTGCAGCTGCGCTCTATCTCTTGTCGGACGAAAGCCGCTTCATGACCGGCGCGGAACTGAAAGTGGACGGCGGCATCTCAGCTATGTGATTTGCCGACGCTTCTCCCTCGCCCAACATTGAGTTCATGTTCCGACCCATGCGCTTCCTCGCTGCCTTCATCGCGCTCTTCACCCTCGCCGCTTGCAGCGAGCCGGAACCTGCGGCGCCTGCCGTGCCGCTGCCGACCGATCCGGCGGCGCAGGTTCGCGTCGTCATCCCGACCTCGCGCATGAGCCCAGATTGGCTCTCGATCGCCCGCCAACGTGACTGCACCGGCACTGAGGATGAGGGCGAGCGCTGCCCGTACGGCGAGGTGTTCTACAACCAACGCACCATCACCCGCAGCGTTGACGGGACCATCGCCAATATCTGGATCCAAACCGACCACGGCGCGCCACAGCTCTTCACCGGCGAGACCGACAGCAGCGTCATCACCGTGCGCTACACGCGCACCCGGCTTCACTATCGCCTCCGCTGCACCGACGAGACCTTCACCATCGTCGAGCGCCAAATCCTCGGTTCGAACGACACCGTGCTGCAGCGTGAGAATCCGCCGGAAATCTTCCGCGCGCCGCAACGCTGGAGCGCGGTCGCACTTGCGCTGCCGGTCGCGTGTCGCGGCGGTTCGCTGGTCCCGTAAATTTTAAGACTGACGGCGCTGGTAGATAATGTTGACCAGCAGCACACGCGCGCCGGAAGCGCCAAGCGTGCGGTCGACCGATTGCTGCAGCAGGCGCGTAAGTTCTGCCGGGCTGGGTGCTGTACGGTCACGATAATAGGTCGATGAATAGGTCGCCAACGCCGTGCGCAACGCATCGCGGATGCGTGGCGCATTCAAGACGGCGCGCCGACGCAAGGCTTCATCCGGCACGTCGAGGCCCATATCGAGCACGATGGTGCCGTGGCTGGCGTTTCGTTGAAGCACACCGGCAGAAAACGTCGGCATCGGCACGAAGGATTCAGCGCTGGTGAGGCGTTCTTGACGCGTCGCCGGTTGTTGCGCAGTCGAACTGCTCGATCCGCCGCCGCCAGACGCTGACGCCGGCCCAGCAAGGGCCGCCGCGAGCGCAAGCACAGCGAAGGTGGCGAGGAGACGCATGTCTCAGCATTCCGCCCGACTCACTAAAAGAAGCGTTAGCGCAACGGCTCGCTATCATCCGGCGCTGGCTCAGCGCGAAACATTGCGCCAAGATCGACGGTCGAGCGCTCGCCGAGCGCATCAAAATGCATTGCGAGCCAGCGATCGGCGGCGGCGCGGCCGGTGTCGAACAGCTCCGTAAAGAAGCCAAGATCGGTGTTGAGATCGACGCCCACGCCCAAGGGCGTCAGCGCCTGGCCCTCGCTGACATTATGAACGAGCATCTTGCGATAGCGGTTATCAGGCAGCCGGCTCTCATCCATCAGCCGAACGACGAAATCGATGGCGCGCAGTTCGGCGAGCAAGCTAGCGTTGAAGTTGATCTCGTTAATGCGCGCAGTGATGTCTGTCGCCGTGCGGGGCACGCCATCGCGCTCGATCGGATGTGTCTGCACGATGACGATGTCGCGCGTGTCCTCTACGCCGAAGAGCGGAAACAGCGCCGGATTGCCGGTGTAGCCGCCATCCCAATAGGGGGCGCCGTCGATTTCGACCGCTTGGAAAAGCTGCGGCAAGCACGCCGACGCCATCAAATGATCGGCCGTCAGCTCCTTATGCTCGAACACGCGCACGCGCCCGGTCTCGACATTCGTGGCGGCGATGAAGAGCTCGATCTTATCGCACGCGCGCACGCGCTCGAAATCGACGAGCTCATTCAGCACATCGCGCAGCGGATTGATATTGAGCGGATTGAAATCGTAGGGCGACGCAAACTTCGAGGCTACATCGGCCCAAAGCGCCACGTAAGACTCCGCCGCCCAGCCCGGCTTGAAGCCGTTCAGAAACGCCATCATCGGCGTGCGCCGATAGGGGCTCGCCTCACCGGCCTTGGCGACATTCTCCCAGAAGCTTCGCAACTTCGCGCGCGCGCCGTCGCGCCCGCCTTCGTGCAGGCCGTCCGCCAACACCACCGCGCACATGGCGCCCGCGGATGTCCCCGACGCCGCGGCGAACTCGATGCGCTCGTCTTCCAACAAGCGATCAAGCGCGCCCCAAGTGTAAGCCCCGAGCGCGCCGCCGCCTTGCAGCGCAAGCGAGATGCGTTTCTTCGCGTTCTTCTTCGTCACTGAGCGGTCCAGCCGCCGTCGATATTGAGCGCTGCGCCATTGATCTCATCCGCCGCCGGCGTGGTGAGAAACAGCGCGAGCCCCGCGACCTGCTCGACCTTCACGAACTGCTTCGTCGGCTGCGCCGCCAGCAACACGTCATTGATGACCTGCTCACGCGTCAGACCGCGCGCCTTCATCGTGTCCGGGATTTGGCCCTCGACCAAAGTCGTGAACACGTAGCCAGGCGAGATCGCGTTGCAGCGCACGTTGAGCCTCGCGCCCTCGAGCGCGACGGTTTTGGTAAGACCGACAATGCCGTGCTTCGCCGCGACGTAAGCCGACTTGAACGCCGAGGCGACATGACCGTGCGCCGAAGCGATATTGATGATGCGGCCATACTTGCGCTCCTTCATCCCGCGCATGGCGGCGCGGATGGTGTGGAACGCGGACGAGAGATTGAGCGCGATTATGGCGTTGTACTTGTCGACCGGGAAATCCTCGATCGGCGACACGAACTGAATGCCGGCATTGTTGACCAGGACATCGAGCCGCCCGTGCGCAGCTTCGGCGCCGGAAACCAATGCAGCGCATGCCTCAGCTTGCATCAGATTGGCGCCGTCATAACGGACAGACACGCCGGTCTCGCTTTCCAGCCCGGAGCGGATCTCTTCGATCTCAGCCGCGTCGCCCAGGCCATTGAGCGTCACATTCATGCCAGCTTTGGCCAATGCCGTGGCTATCCCCAGCCCAATGCCGCTGGTTGAGCCCGTCACCAAAGCCGCTTTACGTTCGCTCATCTGCTTCCCTTCCTGCCGCTTGTCTTGCGCCGCCGCGCCGGAACCGCTAGCGCAAGCCTCCATATAGCCGCGACGCGGCCAATGAGGGATGCCCGCACATGGATTTCACCGCGCCGCTCAGCGCCTTCGTGGCCGGATTTCCAGACTTCATCCTGCAATTGGGCGTAGCACTCGGACTCTTCGTCACATCCTTGATCATCTACGTGATCATGACGCCGCACAAAGAGCTGGCGCTGATCCGCGCAGGCAACCCTTCTGCGGCTCTGGCTTTTGCTGGCGTTGTCGTCGGCCTCGCCATTCCGCTGGGATCGTGCCTCGCTTACGCGTTCGGTCTCTGGGATCTGGTGATCTGGGGCATCGTCACGCTGCTCTTGCAGCTGCTCACCTTCCGTTTCGCCGACATGTTCTTGCGCGGCCTTCCGCGCCGCATCGCTGAAGGCGATGTCGCCGCCGCCGTCTTTCTGATGAGCGTGAAGATCGGCATCGCACTCATCATCTCGGGCGCTATCGCTGATCCGAGCATGTCCGTGTATCGGATGGGCTAAGGAATGATCCGGCTCATCCCGGACTGGTTGCTCTACATCATCGTCATCGCGGCGGTGGTGTTCGTGCTGTTCCGCATCGACGACCGCGCCGATGCGCCCGAAGCATTGCCTGGCCGCGAGACTGAGGCCGGTGCATTTCTGCCACCGCCTTCGATCTACGATCCCGAAGTTTTGGTCGAGGTTGGCCCGGTCTCGTCGGGACTCGGCAGCGCATTTGCGATTTCCGAGGAAGGCTGGTGGGTCACAGCGCGCCATGTCGTCGATGCCTGCGACCGCGTCGGCCTCATCGTCAGCCACGGCGCAGCGACGCCGGTGCTCGAAGTCAGAGTAGCCCTCTTCGCCGATCTCGCTTTGCTCCGCACCGACAGGGCGCCGACCGCGCTCGCCATCGACACGACCGAGCGGCAGTTTCAAATCGGCCAACGCGCTTTTCACGTCGGCTTCCCGCAGGGCCGCCCAGGCGAAGCCTATTCGCGTCTGATCGGCCGCGAGACGCTCGTCGCCACGGGCCGCTACGAATTTCAAGAACCTGTGCTCGCTTGGGCAGAACTTGGCCGCACAGGCAATTTGCGCGGCTCGCTCGCGGGCATTAGTGGCGGACCCGCACTTGCGGCGAATGGCCAAGTCATCGGCGTCACCATCGCGGAATCCGCGCGCCGCGGACGCATCTACACAGCGGCGCCCTCAACCATCCTGCGTCACCTCCGCGTCGAGCGCGTTGAGGCCAACGGCACGCCGGCGCCGCGCCTCACCGCCGACAATTACGGCCAGGAATCAGATAACCTCCGGCGCGAGCTTGCGGTTGCGCAAGTGGTCTGCGTCGCGAGTGAGCCCTCATGAGTTTTGCCGATCGTTTGATCGAAGGTGTCCGCGCCAAAGACACGCCACTCTGCGTCGGCCTCGACCCCTTCGCTGACAAAATCCCGGCCCTGTTCGGCAACGCACGCGAAGACACATCAGCCGTGCTGAAGTTCTGCGCCTCGATCATCGAAGTTGCGCGCAATCATTGCGCGGTGGTGAAGCCGCAGCTTGGGTTGTTCGAGCAGTTCGGTGAAATGGGCTACGCCATCGCGCGCCTCGTCACCGAACAAGCGCGCGCCCAAGGGCTCATCGTCATCCTCGACGCCAAGCGCGGCGACATCGGCACCACCGCCGAGGGCTACGCACGCGCTACGCTCGGCGCACCGCCCGGCTTCAACGCCGATTGCGTCACCATCAATCCGTATATGGGCCTCGACACGCTCGAGCCTTTCATCGCCACCGCTCAAGCCAACGCCAAAGGTGTCGCGATCTTGGTGCGCACGTCGAACCCAGGCGCTGGCGACGTGCAGGATCTGCAAGTCGGCGGCGCGCCGGTTTGGCAGCGCGTGGCCGAAATGCTTTCACCGCTACAGGCACGTCTCGCGGGCAGCTCAAATTGGTCCGGCCTGATGGCTGTCGCTGGCGCGACCTATCCTACAGAAGCGCGCGCGCTCCGCGAGGCGCTGCCGCACTCGCTCTTCCTTGTTCCCGGCTATGGCGCGCAAGGCGCATCGGCCGCCGATGCGGTCGCTGGATTTGTGAAAAATGCGAAGGGTTTGGAGGGCGGTGTCGTCAGCTCGTCGCGCGCCGTCAGTTACCCACCAGCCGCGCAAGCCGCGACAAACCTGAACGATTGGCGCGCCGCCATCAACGAAGCCATGGCCGCCGCCGCAGCGGAACTCCGCGCCGCTTGCGCCCCATAAGGGCGACAAGCCCGTCCAAATTCGCTACTCCCCGAGTCGGGTGACGCGCCGCAAGGCGAGGGAGATGATCCATGCGCAAGAATCTGACGCACGCTCTGGCCGCAATCGCGATGCTTTTCGTCGCCGCGCCAGCTTTCGCTGACGGACCTGGTGAAGCCGGTCCTGACGTTGCAGCTCCACCAGTGCGCGCAGCGCCGCAACCTGCGCCCGCGCAACCGCAGCCCGCCGCTCAGCCCGCCGCCGCCGAAGGCCGCACCGGCCTGATCCCGCTCAGCAACGGCCTCTCGATCAACGTGCCGCAAGGCTATCGCTATTATGGCGAGCCCGAAGCGCGCGCGTATTTGAACCGCAACAACGCCGCCGTCCCGCCTGGCGCCATCTACGGCATGGTCGCCCGCGCCGACGCCGACATCAACGCACCGGACACATGGGCCACCGTCATCTCGTATGACTCGATCGGCTACGTGCAGCCGGCCACCGCTTCAGGCTTGAGCGACGCCAATTTCGAACGCGACGTGCGCGCCGCGCGCCAAACGCAGAACCGCACCTTCGAAGGTTTCGCCACACCGCCTGCCTTCACCGCCGAAGATCCCTCGCTCGCATGGGCTGAGCGCATCTTGTCGCCCGGTTCGCGCGGCAAAGACTATCGCTACGAACTCAAAGAGCTCGGCCGCCGCGGCGTCGCTGGCCTCACTTCAATCGGCACCGCCGACCAAGCGCCGGAGATCACCACCGCCGCCGCCGAAATCGCCGGCATGCTGAGCTTCGCCGAAGGCGAGCGTCACGCCGACTTCCAACCGGCGAGCGATACGGTCAGCGCCTATTCCGTCCCCGGCCTCGTCACCGGCGTCGCCGCGCAAGACCCGCAAGCCGTCGCCGATCCCGCCGCAGCGGGCGGCACGAGCCAAACCGCATTCGGCGGCCTCGCCGGCTGGTTTCCGTGGGTAGCACTCGGCGTAATCCTGCTCGCGATCGCCGGCTTCCTCATGCTACGCAAACGTCGCGATGAGGACGAAGAAGAAGCTTGAGCTAATGCGGACCGGTTGCGCGAGCGCGCCGGTCCGCTGTTGGCCCGAAGCGGACATTGGCTCGTGACGAAGGCAAACGTAGGTTGTCTCCATGAGCACGCCGAAACCCAACCGAGATGGCTGGATGACGGGGGCACTGGCGGACGCGCCCGCTTGTCCGCCGTTTCCTACGTTCACGGACTTTGAGCGGCGTGCGCTGGACAGCACCGCGCCGCTATTTGGAGACAAGGCGGAAGCATTCCGTGAACAGGTGGCGTCTGCCGAAGTTGTGGACCGCATCAACACCATTGTCGGCTTCTACACGAGGGTGCGGGTGGACCGCCCAAATGCTCGCCCGTGCCGCTGAGCCATCAAGGCGCACATTTCGAGGTCGATGGGATCGAACACGGCCTCGGCATCGTCCTTTGGGACACTGATGGCGACGGCTATCTCGAAACCATCGAAGGCTGCACCGTCGATGAAAACCCGCTTGAAGGCATCGATCTCAACAAGCTCCAATTCATCCGACTAACGCAACTGGGCTAGGTAAAGCGGATGGCAGGCGCTCTAAGAGTCTTCCTGAAATTGCTCGCAGTGGTAATCGCCGCCGCGCCGTTTGTGTTGGCCGGGCTTGTCACGTTGAGCGGAACAACGAGTCTCGCCGTCGTCGCCCCAAATGGATTGTGGATGCTCGCGGCAATTTTCATCGTTCCGATTTTGCTCGGCATCGCCCTGTGGCGATTATCAGCGTTAGTCCGCTAGCGGCGAAAGGCGGACCTTCGCGAATTGCACTCTCAAACCGTCTGAGCACCCCTTCATTCGTCATTCCGGGATCGCGTAGCGAGACCCGGAACCCAGGGGCGACAAGCTAGAGTGTTTGCCCCTGGGTCCCGGGTTCAATGCTGCGCATTGTCCCGGGATGACGAGGTGGTCGTCGCGCAAAATTCGGAGGACAGAACACGTTGAACCATCGCGGACTCGCGGCTTTGCCGCGCTCCGGTGATGGGTAAGAGCGAGGATAGATCACCCTCAATCCGACCGCATAGAAAACCGTCGTATGATCCGCCCATCGTCCTCGCATGGAGGGCAGTTGGCCACTGTTCAGCTAACGCGCGGGCGATGTGATCGAGCGTGATGCTGCCTTTGCAAGCCATCGCATGAGCTGCGGAAGCCCACGGGATCAAAACCGTGCGGAGCACGAACCTGGGATCAGCGCGAACAGCGCCGACCAGCACGCCATCGGCGACCGGTCAGGAGAGTGAAAGACCTCTCTGCTCCGAGCCGATGAAGCAGATCACGGAGACGCGTGAAGAAGCGTTCGGCGCCAGCAATGGCGCACTAGACCAATCTCAGACGCAACCTCTCGCGTCTCCGCCCTCCAAAGCACCACCGGCGCACGCGCCGCGTGGTTAACCCGCGCGCGCCAGTTGAACGGGATTGATTGCAGCGCGCGCGCGCGCAAGCTATGTGCGCTTAGGGCGGCGAAGCGAATGATACGGCACTGCTATGCGATAGCTATGGCGCATGAGCGTACGGGCCGCGCGCAGACGCGCGCCGGGCGGTCAGCGCCATGACCGAAGCAAGCGCCCGCGCCGATACGTTCCGCACCTTCGCATCGCGGATGGCGCTGCTCGCCTGGTCGGCGCTGGTCGTCTTCTGGATTTTCTACAGCATCGACCACTTCCTGGCGCGCGGCGCAGGCATCGGCGCTGAGTACAACAACCCGCTCGATCGCTTCTTCTCATTCCAACCTGACACCAACGCGGTCGCGAGCCTCGCCGGTGTGAACGTCGCCGTGTTCGGCATCGTCATCACGGTCGTCAGCATCATCGTGCAGTTGACGGCCGACCGCTATACCGGCGTCGCGCGCATGTTCTTGCGCGATCGGTTGAACGTCCGCGTCTCGGCTTATTACGTGATCACCTGCGTCGTCGGCATGTGGTTGTCGACCTCGATCCATCCGGAATTCGTCGCGCGCATAACGCTCGCGGTGATGCTCAGCCTGACGACGGGCGGGCTCGTGATCATGATGCCGTATTTCGGCTACGTGTTCTGGTTTCTCGAACCGCAGAACCTGATCCGCCACATCCGCGAGGACGCCATCGCACGCGCCAGCAGCGGCGCCTTAAAGCCGGATCCGCACAATTGCTTCGAAGCGCAAGCGCAGATGCTCTTCTCGCTCGAAGAACTCACCGACATCACCAACAACTCGATCTCCGGCAAAGACAAAATCATCGCCAGTTCGGCCGTCGATGCGCTGAAGGATTTCGCCCTTGAGTATTTGAAGGTGAAGCCGCAGGCGAGCGCTGCCTGGTTCTCGATCGGCCCGGAAATCCGCTCCAATCCTGACTTCGTCGCCATGGACGCCGAAGCGCTCACCGACATCGAAGAGCGCCGCACATGGGTCGAATGGAAGGTGATGCGTCAGTATTTGAGCATCTACAATGAAGCGCTGAACTCGATGCGCGACATCAACTACGTCGTGGCGATCGACACCCGCTATATCGGCGAAGCAGCGGCGAAGGCCGGCGACGACGAGCTGATGCATCTCGTGTTCCGCTTCCTGAACTCGTATCTGCGCTCGGCTCTCAACGCGCGTGACGTGCGCACCGCCTATAACGTGCTCAATCAATACCGGAAGCTGATCGAGTCGATGATCGAGCACGGCCAAGCCAAAGCAGCATGCGATGGCGTGAAGCACATGAAGTACTACGGCCTTGTCAGCTTCGACTTGGACCTGCACTTCGTGACTGAAACCGTGGCCTACGATCTTTCATCCTTGGCTCAGCACGCCAACGAACTAAAATCGCCGGCCGAGCAAGGTATTCTCGCCGACTTCCTCGAACTCGATCGCGCGCCCTTCGTTCGCGGCGACGAGAAAGCGCTGATGGGCGTCCGCCGCGCGCAGGCAAAGCTCGCCGCCTTCTACATCGCAACAGGACAAGAAGAGCGCGCGCGGTCGATCGCGTACGACATGCGCAACGAGCCCGAAGATCGGTTACGCAGCATTCAGCGCCAGCTTGAATCCGTCGAAAACAAGGATTTCTGGGAAGTCATCGATCGCGGCCGCAATTTCGAATACATGCCGCCGGAACAGCGAGCGTGTCTGGCGACGTTCTTCGGCTGGCTGAATGTGGCGAAGGCTTAGGCCACGCACACAAGTCCATCACGCACGACGATCTCGACGCGCTCAAGTCCATCGCCATTGCACGGCCCGCCTGCGCATGAGCCGTCATCCAGCGCGAAGCTCGCGCCATGCGCAGCGCACACCACATAGCGCCCCTCCTGCACCATGACGCGCCCATCGGCGCGCTGCAGCGGATAACCAGCATGCGGACATTTGTTACGAAAAGCGGCAATCGCATCGCCACGCCGCGTTACCAGCAGAGACGCGTACTCATCGACGTAAACGACGACAGCGCTCGGATCTGCGAGATCATCGACGCGCGCCAAAGTTTGGCCGGACGCGAACGTCACGCCTGCTCAGCCTTGAACGGCCGCGAGAGCAACGCGACGATCGCTTCGTCAATATTGATGCGCTCGGCGATGATGGCATCGACAGCGGCGCAGATCGGCATCTCAACGCCGTACTTCGCCGCAAGCGCCACAACAGCGGGCGCACTCTCCGCGCCTTCGGCCACGGAAAGGCGCTCGCCCAGAATATCCTTCAACGCGCGCCCTTCACCGAGCGCTGCGCCGAGCGACGTATTGCGCGAGGTCATCGAGCAGCAGGTCAACACCAAGTCGCCAAGCCCGCACAAACCAGAAAGCGTTTCCGCCTTCGCGCCCATGGCCGAGCCAAGCCGCGTCAGCTCCGCGAAGCCGCGCGTGATCAGAGCTGCGCGCGCGCCGTCGCCGAGCTTGCGGCCTTCGGCGACACCGCAGGCAATCGCGATCACGTTCTTCACCGCACCGCCAATCTCGGCGCCGACCAGATCATCGGCGACGTACGGGCGGAAGGTTGGCAAGCCGATCGTGGCGACGATGCGCAGCGCGAAAGCTTTATCCGGGCTGGCGATGGTCGTCGCCGTCGGCAGGCCGCGCGCGACGTCCTTGGCGAAGCCGGGGCCGGAGAGCACCGCAGGCGTCGCCTCAGGGATTTCATCGGCCAGCACATCGGTCATCAGCGCCAGCGAACCGCGCTCGACACCCTTGGCGCACAGCACCAAAGGCGCGCCGGGTTTTAGGTGCGGGCGGAGGCTCTTCAGCACCGAGCGCATGTGCTGCGCCGGCGGCACGGCCAGGATCAGCTCCGATTGCGCAGCCTGTTCGATCGAGCTTGTCGCGCTTACATTCGGGCTCAGGCTGATGCCGGGCAGGAAGAGCGGGTTCTCGTGGCCCTGGTTGACCCCGTCGACCACCTCAGGCTCCCGCGCCCAGAGCGTCACGTTGTGGCCCGCAGCCGCCGCCACCTGGGCCAACGCCGTCCCCCAGGCGCCCCCGCCCAGCACCGTAACGCTACGGAAAGCGCCAGCGGCCTCCGATTCTGAATGCTTCATTGATCGTTCAGCCAAAACCCGCTACCCTGTAGGGATGGACGAAAAAATCGCGACCCGGGACCGCATCCTTCACGCGGCCATGAACCGCATCAAGCACTACGGCTACGGCAAAACAACCATGGCCGAGATCGCCGCCGATTGCGACATGTCGCCTGGCAACATCTATCGCTTCTTCGAGGCCAAGATCGATATCGCCGAAGCAATGGCGCGCAAGCACTACGAAGCTGAGCGTGCCGAGCTTTCGGTGATCGCACGCAAGAAGGATTGGCCGGCCGATAAGAGGATCCGCGAAATCTTCTTCAAGCGCATGCGGGATTCATTCTGCATGTTCGAAGAAAACGCCAAGATTCTTGAAGTGGCTGAAGTCTTGACGCGTGAGCGTCCGACCTTCTCCAACGAGCAAATGGCGCTGGAGCGCGTCTTCTTGAGCGCGGTGCTGGAGGATGGCGAGAAGACCGGCCTCTTCGCGCCGGGCGATCACAGCTTCACCGCCGAGATGATGCAGTCGGCGACGATGAAATTCAGCGTCCCGCAATTGTGGTCGCGCCTGACGCTGCCGAAGCTTGAGCGCGAGCTTGAGGGCGTCCTTAACCTGCTGCTGCAGGGCGTTTATGCGCGTGAGAGCGCCCCCAAAAGCGCTCGGGTCCGCCAATCTGAAACGGTCGCTACATAAATCCACCGCCGGCGTGAACAAAAATGATTTTATTCATTGATCACCATACAGGGCAGTGCTACACATAGGTCATCGAAGCCCGAGCCTTTGGAGCCCGCCATGACCGCCACCCGCCCCTCGATCCTGACCATGACCGCCTTCGTTCTCGCCGCCGCCGCGCTGTTCGCCGCCGCCGCCGCGCCGCTGGTTCAAACCGCCGTCCAAGTGATCGCCTAAATCTCTGCCCAAAGCGCGCCTCCCAGCACATTGGCCCTTGTGCAGGCGCGAAGGCGAAAGCCTCGCGCCTGCTCTTTCCCTGCATTAACGGAGCGACATTAACCTAGGTGTGTCGTTTCTGCATACCTGGCCCCGTGATTTACCGGCTACACACTGTGATTACAAAGGCGCATCTAGCGTCCACACGATGTTCGCAACCGCAGCATCGTTGGCACCAAGAGAGAGTTTCATATGTCTGCGCATGACCTGCCTGCCACCGCCCGGGCCCTTTCCGTTGTGGTCGCGATCGCATTGGTCGCCACCGCGCTGGCTCCGGTGATTTTCGCCGCCGCGCGCGTCGTGGCCTGATCTCTGCCGCCGTCGCAACCCGGTACCCGCCTGGCTAGCGACGGAATGGCCTCCTGAACGAAACCTGGTTTCGTTCCCAAAAGCCCGCCCTGCCCGGCGGGCTTTTGTGCGCTATGAGGACCGCGTGACTACGCCCTTCCTCCGCATCGGCGCCCGCGGCTCCAAGCTCTCGCTGGCCCAGACCAACCTCGTGCGAGCCTCGCTGGCGGCCCGGCTGGGGGTTGCTGCCGAAACGGTAGAGATCGTCCCGATCACCACCTCCGGCGACCGCCTCCAGGACGGGCGCCTTATCGAAGCCGGGGGCAAGGGCCTTTTCACCAAGGAGCTGGACGAAGCTCTGCGCGAGGGCCGCATCGATCTCGCCGTCCACTCGCTCAAAGATTTGCCGACACATCTGCCTGACGACATCGTGCTCGCCTGCGTTCCCGAGCGCGAAGATCCACGCGACGCGTTTGTCAGCCTCAACGCAAAGACGCTCGCCGATCTGCCGAGTGGCGCTGTCATCGGCACGGCAAGTTTGCGCCGCCAAGCACAAACGCTCCACGCACGCCGCGATCTCAAGATCGTCACGCTGCGCGGCAATGTCGATACGCGCTTGCGCAAGCTCGAAGCAGGTGATGCCGACGCAACCTATCTCGCGCTCGCAGGTTTGAAGCGCATAGGCCTTTCTGACCACGCTACCAGCCTTGTCGATCCAGACGATGTTCCGCCCGCCGCTTGCCAAGGCGCGCTCGCCATCACAACGCGGACGAATGATGTTGCGACGCGCGATAAACTCGCCGGCTTTGAAGACGCGACTGCGCGCATCGAAATCGAGGCTGAGCGCGCATTTCTGACAGCGCTTGATGGCTCGTGCCGCACGCCGATTGCAGCGTTGGCGCGCGTTGACGGCGCAAATCTGCGCTTTATCGGCGAAGCGCTCACACCGGACGGAAGCGCGCGCTGGCGGCGGATCGAGAGCATAGAACTCGGCGCCAATGCGCAGGAAACAGCGCAAAAACTGGGCGCCAGGCTTGGCGGCGAAATCCGCGAAGAGGCCGGCGACGCGATTGTCATGGACACGGCGTGACCCTCCGCGTCGCCATCACGCGCACCGCGATGGAAGCGGAGGCGACAGCCGTACGTGTCGTCGCCTATGGCGCAGAACCCATCCTGGCGCCGCTCATCAGAATTGAGCCCCGCGCGTTCGACACTGATGTGCACGTCGCGCAAGCTTTGGTGTTCACCAGCACCAATGGCGTCGCCGCATTCGCCGGCGCAACGAGCGCACGTGGCGTCAATGTGCTGACAGTCGGCGATGCAACAGCGCATGCAGCGCGCGAAGCGGGCTTTCGCGCCGTGCGCTCCGCAGCGGGCGATGTGAACGCGCTCACAGCGCTCATCACGCAAACGCTTGATCCATCAACAGGCCCAATCGTGCATGTGGCGGGCACGCACGTCGCTGGCGATCTCGCTGGCGAACTCACGCGCGCCGGCTTTGCTTACGAGCGCCGCATCGCATTCGACTCGATCGCCGCAACGGCCATTCCAGAAGCGCTGCTGCAGCCAATCGACATCGTGCTTTTCCACAGCGCCCGCGCGGCTGAGACCTATGTGGCTTTGGGCGCACCAAGCGCGTCAGAGCGCATCGCTGGATGCCTCAGCCCGAATGTGGTGGACGCGGCGCGGAAAAGCGCATGGAAACAAATCATCGTGGCGCCCGCGCCACGCGAAGAGGCGCTTCTCGCCGCATCCCTTGGGGAGCAAAACTCCCCTGCTGGCGCAAGCGCTTGAGCGGCTGGCGCGTGGGCCTTAAGTTCGCGGTTCGGCCCCGACTCGTTGCCCGTTCGAAATAGCGGAAAAGTCTGGGAAAAGTCGCGGAAGTTGGCTTGGGGAATACGATGAGCAGAGACGACGATGATGGCGAGCGCGGACGCGGCGAGCCGATCGACGTTGAGTACGAGCCCTATCGCGAAGAGCGGCGCAGCGGCATTGGCTTCGGCACAGCTGCTGTTCTGGCGATCATCGCGGCAGGTGTTGGCGCAGCAGGCGGCGCCGTCGCGCCGCGTTTGCCGGGCGTTCAATCAGCGCTCAACTCTTCTTTTCCAGAGCAAGGCCCTGACGGCCTTCCAGTTGCGACGTCAACTGAAGGCGTAGCTTCGCTCGATCAACGCCTCGATGCGATCGAAGCTCTGATCAACACGCCGCTCTCGGTTGCTGCGAGCGATCAAGCCGGCGACGCTGGCACAGCGGCGCGCGTGTTCGCAATTCAAGCAGGCCTGCGCGATGTTGAAACGCGTTTGACGCAAATGCCGTCTTCGCAAGAAGTAACTGCATTGGTCGCCGAAGTGCGTCGCTTGCAGGAAGAGTTGCCGGCGGTTGCCGCCGAAGCGCGTGCAGCCGCGACAGCAGCGCGCGCGTCTTACGCGGTTGTCGCCGCATCGGAAGCAGCGCGCTCGTCTGGTCCGTTCGAACAAGCGCACTCGGCGCTCGCTGCATTGCTGCCGGATGATCCAAACGTCGCCGCACTTGAGCCGCTCTCACGCACCGGCGCGCCGACACGCGTTGAACTGCGCGATCAGTTTGGCCGCATCGACAACGAAATCGTACGCGCCGCGCGGCAAAGCCAAGCGGGCGCAGGTTTCTGGGGTCGCATTCAAGCAGCTCTGGCGCAGTGGATCGTGATCCGCCGCACCGGCACGGGCGACACGCCAGAAGGCATTGTCGAACGCGCCGAACAATATCTCGCCGCCGATCGCCTCGGCGACGCCATTCAAGAACTCAACCGTTTGCCCGCCGCGCCGAAGCGCGTCGCGCAAGCTTGGATCAATGACGCCCAGCGCCGGCTCGAAATCGACCAGCGCATCGCGGCGATCCGACAAGAATTGTCGCGGAGCTAATCGGTCATGTTGCGCGTCGCCCTCCTGCTCATTGTCGCGGTCGCGGCCGCACTCGCGTCTTGGCAAGTCATCACGACGGACCAAGGCACCGTTCAGATCGCTTGGGGCGGCACGGAGATCACAACCAGCGGCCTCTTCGCGCTGCTGGTTCTGGTGTTCATCCTCGCCGTGGCGCTGCCGATCTTGCGCCTCGTCATGTTTTTGATGGATGCGCCAGGACGTCTCGGCAAAGTCAGCCAGCGCGCACGCGTTCGTCGCGGCCAAGAAGCTTTGGCGCTTGGCCTGATCGCAGCCGAAGCGGGCGAGTTCGAAGAAGCACGCCGTCACGCTGACAAAGCCGAAGATCTGATCGATGAGCCGCGCCTCGCTCTGCTGTTGCAAGCGCGCGCTGCTGAAGTCTCGGGCGATACGGCGGCGGCTGAGCGCGCCTATTCCGGCATGCTGCAAAACGAAGACACTGAAGTCCTCGGCCGCAAAGGCTTGATGTCCGCAGCGTTGAAGCGCGGCGATCGCACAGCTGCCCGCGCACATGCAGAGGCCGCGTTGAAAGCGTCGAAGACTGCGACGTGGCCGTTCCAATATGCGTTCGACCTCGCCGTGCAGGCCGCCGATTGGGAAAACGCACTCGAAGCGCTCGACTTCGGCGACAAGCGCAAACAGATCGAAGACAAGATCGCCAAGCGTCGCCGCGCCGTGCTGATGACGGCGCAAGCCGCGAAGCTTGAGCGCGAACGCCGCGCCGATAAAGCTTCCGACATGGCGCAGAAGGCCTTCCGCATGGCGCCGGCGTTTGCGCCTGCCGGTGCAATGGCCGCGCGCTTGCTGGTTGGTGAAGGCAAGGCCGAACGCGCCGCTGCGATCATCGAGGAAGCATGGGAGAGCGGTCCACACCCAGCGCTCGCGCATGCCTATCGCGACTTGGTACCGGGCGAGACACGCGAACAGCGCGCAGATCGTATGCGCACGCTGGCGGAAAAGCGCCGCGACCATCGTGAATCAAAGATCATCCAAGCCGAGCTCGCGATGGAGCGCGGCGATTGGGGCGCGGCTCAATCGCACCTCGAAGACGCCTATCGCGAAAATCCGTCGTCGCGCATCTGCATCCTGTTCGCACAAGTCGCGCGCGGGCGTGGCGATGAAAACGCTGCGCGCACGTGGCTGGCGCAAGCCGCTGCCGCGCCGCGGGAAGCCGATTGGTCGGATCTCGATCCGGAAGGCCCGGCCTTCATGTACGACGACAATGATTGGTCGCGGCTGGTCTATGTCTTCGGCGATGGCGGTCAGCTCGTTCACCCGCGCATGGAGCGCGGCGGCAATGACGCGCTCGGCCCCGTGCTGGCGCTGCCTGCTGCAGTGCTGACGCCGCCGCGCACGGAGCCGGTGCAAACCGCGCCTGACGATGTCGAGGTCGAAGAAGTCCGCTAAGCGCGACATCATCCGAACATTAAACGGCGGCTCGCAGGGCCGCCGTTTTGTTTTGACGCTTCCTCTGCCCGGCGCGCATGCTCCACCAAGGAGACGATCATGGCCGGATCACGCGTCCACGCGACACTCAGCACGCCGAACTACAAAACCGACATTGTCGCCAACGGTCACGCGCTGATCGCCGACGAGCCACCATCGAACGGCGGCGCTGACGCTGGACCTTCGCCGTTCGCGCTGGTGCTTTCGGGTCTAAGCGGCTGCACCGCGATTACGCTCAAAATGTACGCGGAGCGTAAGAGCTGGCCGCTGGAGGGCCTCGACGTCGAACTCACATTGCACGCGGGCGAGCCAAAGCGGCGCATCGAGCGCAAGGTCGTTACCAACGGGCCGTTGACCGAAGAGCAGATCGCCCGGCTGCGCGACATCGTTGAGCGCACCCCGGTGACCTTGGCGCTCAAGACCGGCTTCGACATCGACACCACGCTTGGCAGTGTTTGAGGCAACCCTGAGAAGTTGACTTGCGTTGATGCGCCGTCCCGGTTCAATGCCCGGGCAGGGTGAACACATGGAACAGACCACACATGACATCGCGCCCGCTCCGCGCGATCTCTGCAGCGACATCGGCCTTATGCGCCGGCTCTCCTATTGGAATCGCGCGCGTCTCGGACCGCGGCCACCCTCCGCTGAATGGCGCGCCGAGCTTCGCCACGACCACGCCATGGCGCTTGCCGAAGGCGAAGTCATAGAGAAGATGCGCTTGGGCATAGTGCACGAGGCTTCAGCAGCGCCGCGCGATGAAGATGGCTTCGCGGCTTGGTTCGAAGCGCTTGAGCACAATGGCCCCGGCCAAGGCGATGCGCTCTTTCCGTGGATTGCCGAGCATGCGTCGCGCGAAGAGATGCGTTGGTTTCTCGAACAAGAAGTCGCCGGCGAAGCGGGCTTCGACGATCTCGTCGCGCTTACGCAGATCAAAATGCCAGAGCGCCCCAAGCTCGAACTCGCGCGCAACTATTGGGACGAGATGGGGCGCGGCAACGCCAAAGGCATGCACGGCCCGATGCTCGCACGCTTGGCTGAGGCCTTCGATATTGAGGCCGACATTGAGACAACGCTCGCAGCGCCGCTGGCGTTGAGCGTCACTATGATCGGCTTCGCAACGAACCGGCGCTATTCTTACCACGCGATCGGCGCGCTCGGCGTCATCGAGCTGACTGCGCCGGGCCGCGCGCTCCAAGTTGCGACGGGATTGAAGCGCTTGGGATATCCGCCGGCTGTACGGCGCTATTTCGATCTGCACGCGACGTTGGATGTGCGCCACGCAGAAGCTTGGGTGCGCGAAGTGCTTCGTCCGCTGGTAGCGGCAGACGCGAGCTGCGCGCGCTTCATCGCCGAAGGCGCGCTGATGCGCCTCACCTGCGGTGCGCGCTGCTTCGACGCTTATCGCGCTCATCTCTGGGGCGTCGATGCGCCGCCCGCTTCGTGACGCCAGAGCAGATCGACGCCTCACGCCGCCTACTCGCGGCACTGAAGGCGCGCGGCTATCATTTTGTTACGCCGACACCGGCGACGCACGCACGCGTAGTGGCTCGCAAGCGAACCGCGCATGATCTCCGCGACGTGTTCGGCTGGAGTCTGCCGTTTGATGCGGATGTCCTCGAACCAGAGATTTTTGATCTGCTTGAGCGCGCCGGCGCCTTGGTTCGGCGCGGCGAGGCGTGGGTCAGCACAGTGCGCGTCTCATCGCTGGGCGAACTCCGCTTCATGCATTCTGCCTATCCGACAACGTCGCCGGATTCAGTGTTCTTCGGGCCGGATTCCTATCGCTTCGCATCTTTTCTGATCACTGAGCTGCCAAAGGCCGCGCCGCGCCATCACGTCGTTGATATTGGCGCAGGCAGCGGCGTTGGCGCGGCGATGGCGATGGCGACGTGTTTTCCAGACGCGGCGATCACGCTAGCAGATATAAATCCAACTGCATTGGACTTCGCGCGCGCGAATCTCAGCCAGCTCCACAACGCAAAATTTTCTTTCGTTGAGAGCGACGGCCTGGCCGCGATCGACCGCCCCATCGACTGCATCATCGCTAACCCGCCCTATATCGCCGACCCCGATCACCGCCTCTATCGCGACGGCGGCGCCATGCATGGCGGAGCGCTCTCCCTACGATGGGCGCGTGAAGCGGCGGAGCGGCTAGAGCCCGGCGGCGTGTTCGCGCTCTACACGGGCAGCGCCATTGTTGACGGGCAAGATGCGTTGAAGGCCGCGTTGCATGAGGCGCTGTCACGTTTCCATGTCGCCTACCGCGAGATCGATCCGGATGTGTTTGGCGAAGAGCTGGAGCGCGCGGATTATGCTGACGTGGAGCGCATTGCTGTCATTGGCGTAGTCGCGATCAAAAAACGCTAGCGCCGGATCATCGCAGTCAGCGCATCGGCAAGCAAACGCGTGGCCAAAATCCGATCGCGCCAGGAGAGCACTACGGCAGGCCCGGTGTCGGTCTTGTTGACGTCAACAATGTAGAGCCGCCCGCTCGCGCGCTCGCGCAGAACATCGAGTCCGCCCCAGTCAAGCTGCATCGCTTGGCAGAATCGCGTGATCTCGGAGAGCTCGAATGGCGAGAACACATCTTCGGGCTTTTGCGCCGATACGGAAGTGTTCTGAATAGAGAACCGCGCGCCTGCAGGCTTCGTTTTCACGAACACAACGACAGCGCGCCCACCAACGCATGCGGTACGCAGATCAAGCGCGGCGCCAGACGCATTCTCAGTCTTGATCACGCGTTGATACGCTTTGCCCGCCACTGGCTCACACGGACACTGCACAACGCGCCCGTCATGCACGCCGTTAAGCTCACTCTTCTCAACCGCCTCGCCCTGATGCGTGCGCGGATCGAGTGCGAGCGGATAGCCAAACACGGCCTCCATCACTTCGGCCACTTTGGACTTTGAAACATCGCCGCAACCAAAATTGAACGCCCGCACATGGCGCGGCGGCGGCGGCGCGGCGACAGTCTGATCCTCAAAATAAAAGGCCGCGTCGGCCCGCTCAGGTGAACGCGCGAAGCGGACGCCGCTCCAAACACTCGCCGCCCAAACGATGTACCAAGGTCGCGGCCTGTGCGGCGCGAACCAGATGCGCGGGCCGCGTTTGAAGGTGATCAGATTCCAGAAGCTCTTAGCGCGGACGAGTGCATAGTAGCCGAGCCAACGACCGATGTCGGACCAGAGCTGCCAATCGTTCTTCATCCACACGCCGGTGGACTTCACGAAGATGCGTCCATCCTCATAGCGAAAGTCGCCGAGCCACAAGCCGCGCTGCGTGTTAGCGCCGGGAGCGAAGTCCAGAGTGCGTGATGGTTTTGCGGAGACCAAGCCCGTCCGCGCTCCCGCTGCAGTGAGAAAGTGGTGCCGCCTAGGTGACTCGAACACCTGACCTACGCATTACGAATGCGCCGCTCTACCAGCTGAGCTAAGGCGGCCCCGTCTTGACCGGACCAAGGCCCGGCGGGAGGGCGGTTTCCTACGCGCCGCGAGGCCGAAGGGCAAGCGCCCGAGACCTGCTCAGGGCCGAGCTTCGGCGCCTGGCGCGGCTAAGCCGCCCGTCCAGCGTCAGATTTCACGAAATCGACGCCGGCAATGGTGGTCTCGAAGTCGTGGAGAACCTCGATCGCCTCGTCGGCCTCCATCATTGGGGCGGCAGCGTCCGGGAAGCGGAAGCGCCAGAACGAGTGGATGTGGCGCACCACGCCCACCGCCTCACCCATCGGGATAAAGAGCGACGGCGCCTTGAGCAGGAAGCTGCGGAACGCTGCGGGCTGGCCATCGGCGAGTGCTGCGAAGGCAGCGCCGTACTCCAGCAGTGTCTCGTCGACGCGATCAACCGCCTTGGCCATCTTGTCCAGAATGTCGCGACGCGTTTCGGCCAGCGAGCGGCGCTCTTCGTTGTCGGCGCCGACAATGCGCAGGCCGGCGAAGCGCGGTTTGAAATCACCCAGCTGCGGCCGGATCTCGTCCATCAGCCACTTATAATAGAGGAAGCCTTTCCAGCCGAAGACACCCTCAGTGTATTCTTCGCCGGAGAGCCGCAGGGTCGCCCGCAGCGGATCGAGAGACTTGGCGGTCTCATCCGTCATCAGCTTTTCAGCCAGACGCTTGGAGAGGTCGCCGGCATCTCGTCCGCCAGTAGCGAAAGCTAGGCTGACGAGTTGAGCGATTTCCTTGCCAACAAACGCGCGCATGCGCGCGAGATCGGCTTCGGCAATATCGAAATAGCAGCGCGCCGGCTCCACGCCCATGGTGCGCATGCGTTCGCGCATGAGAAACGGATCGAATGACGGCAGCGAAGCGAGCACGCGCAACAGCTCGGCATCAGCCTCGAAATCGCCTTCGCTCTCATATTGGCCCACGGCATCGCGCATGAGTTTTTCGAAGCGCGTCTCGCCGACCATGAAGCTAATGCCGCCAAGTTCGAGCTGTGCCGCTGCATAAGGCAGGATGACCTTCGTCGCGGACGTGACCGGACGCGCGAACAGGTCGCGCTCATGCGCTCGGACGACGTGCTTGACGATCAGCGCGCGGTTGAGCCGCGGATTCTTGAACATCGGGCGTTTCGAGTAGTCTTCGGTCTCGCCGAAGCGCTCGAACGTAAGAGCAAGATTGAGCACGCGCGCGGTCGAGCCGCTGGCGCGGATGAGCGATAGATCGCGACGACCGTCTTTGTTGCGCACTGGGGAACCTCAACCGCAGATATGCCCCCAGCGGCGTAAACTTAGGCTTAACCTCCACCCTCAGGCGGAAGCGCGCGCGCAGGAATCGCATCGAGTGGCACGCCGCGCGGCATAGCTTTCAGCACCCATGCCCAGAAGATAGGCAGCATCAACAAGATGATGACGAACTTGGCGATGTTGGCGAAAGGCAGATCGTCGAGCGGCGTCGGTATAGCAATCAACGCGAACGCGACGACGCTGAGCGCGATCAGCGCAAACAAAAGCAAGAAGAAATAGCGCTTCGGCGTTTCGCCGATAAGCGCGGTGCCGCCAGGCTTGGCCGCCGCCAAGCGATCGATGGCGGCGCGGACGAACGGCGAATAGCTGGCCGAGCGATCCTCGAACCGACCCGCGCTTATATAGTGCGCGTTGTCGATGACGAGCTTTGAGCCTTTGCTCGGCTGCAGCTCAAACACATAGCGCCATGGCCGGAACCGTATTGGCTCATGGCACAGGCGGACGCTGATGAAGCTCCCCCAAGGATAGCGCTTCTCTGCGCCGGAACCGCCGCAACTGACCAGCGCATCGGCCTCCACCCGCCACTCGCGTTCGCTTCGTGCGATCGCGCTGCGGCGGCGAAGATAGCTAACGGGCTCCATTGGCTGAAGGTTGCCACAAGATGAACGAATGAGACAGAGGGCCCGGCGCCTTGTGCGCAAGCGCAGCAAATGCCGCGTTCTGTTTAGAATTTGCTTACGAAGTCGGCCCTCACGCGTAACGGCTCAGCAACGCATTCATCGTAAACAACATCGGCGTCCATCCGTGAGCAGAAGCGAGCGGAGTGGTCGTGGGTCGACCGAATGTCGGCTCGCTTTTGACCAGGATGGTCCGCGAAATGTCGATCACGAGTCTGTCTGCCGCGCAGATCACTGCGCTGTCCGTCACGGCCATCCAAGGGCTGGCGCCGTCCACTATATCCGCACTCGCGCCGACGCAGATATCTGCGATCAGCGCCTCCGGTATTGGCGCGCTCTCCAATACGCAGGTGGCTGCGATCTCGGCGACGCAGATGCGGGCCCTCACGGTCACGCAGGTTCCCAATTTCTCCAGCGAAGTGGTGTTTAGCGCCAACCAGCTCGTGGCGTTGAACAGCAGCCAGCTTGGCGTGATGACCGCAACCCAGATGGAGGCGCTGAGCGCCACCGCCATCACCGCCCTCGCCACCACTCAGATTCAAGCGCTTGGCGCCGCCAATATCTCGGCCTTCGACGAAACCCAGGCCGCAGCGCTCACTACGACCCAAATCGCCAATCTCAGCACGACCCAGATAGCGGCGCTCACCGCCACCGACATCGGCGAACTCTCAACCAATCAAGTGCGCGCGTTCACCCAAACTCAAATCTCCCGTCTCAGCACCGACGCCTTCAACGCCCTCGACGCCAGCCAAGCCGCCGCCCTGACCGCGACGCAGCTGATTGGCCTCACCATCACTCAAACCGCAGCGCTCACCAGCGACGACATCACCGAGTTCACCGCCACGCAGATCGCGTCGTTCTCGACCGCCCAGGTCCGCGCCATCAACGCCACCAACATGGCCGCATTGACCGACAGCCAGATCGGCGCGTTCACTACTACCCAGCTTCAATCCATCACCGCCACCAATCTAGCCGCCTTGACCGACACCCAGGTCACCGCCTTGAAGGTGACCCAGGCGGCCGCCCTTACTACGGCGCAGCTCACCGGCCTCTCGGCCTCCGACATCGCCGAGTTCGCCAACACGCAGCTCGCGGCATTCACATCGACGCAGATGCGCTCGTTCACGGCGACGGCGCTCGCTGCGCTGGCAGAAACCCAAGTCGCCGCCTTCAGTGGCGCCCAGGTTCAATCCCTGACAGCCACAGCGTTGTCGGGTCTGACCGACACCCAAATCGGCGCGCTGACCGCGACGCAAATCGGCGCTCTGTCGACCTCCCAGGTGAAGGCGCTGACCGCCGCCAATGTCGGCGCGTTCTCGGAATCTCAGGTCGCAGCAATTGCTGCAACGCAAATCAGCCAGCTGACCAACACCGCACTCTCCGCGCTGAGCGATACGCAAGTCGGCGCGCTGACCGCGACCCAAGTGCAATCGCTGAAGGCGACGCAACTCTCAGCGCTCAGCAGCAACGACATGACTGAGTTCACCACCGCGCAAATCGCTGCGCTGACGGTGACGCAGCTCAAGGGCATCTCCACCGCCAATATTGGCGCACTGGCCGATACTCAGGTCTCCGCGCTGACGGCGACGCAAGTCGCGGCCTTGACCACCAGCCAACTCGCGGCGTTCGACGCAACGCAAGTCGGCGCGTTCTCAACCGCACAAATCGCAGCGCTCTCAAGCTCACAGATTCGCGGCCTGACTGGCGCTACCGTCGATGCGCTGGCCGAAACCCAGATCGCAGCGCTTACCGTTGGCCAAGTCTCTGTTCTGACCTCGACCATTCTTGGCGCCTTCAACGAAACGCAAGTCGGCGCGCTGACGACGACCCAAATCGGCGCACTCGTCCGCTCACAGATCGCGGTTCTGAGCGAAACCACCTTCTCCGCCCTCTCGGCCGACCAAGCCGCCGCGCTCAACGTGACGCAATTGCGCTCATTGACTTCCACCCAGATGACCGCGCTCGATGGCGCCGACTTGGCTGAGTTCACTGCCACGCAACTGGCGCAGTTCGCCACCTCACAACTCGCCGCGCTCTCCAACACGGCGCTCGGCAGCCTGACGGAATCGCAAGTCGCGTCGTTCACCGCCACACAGATCACCAGCCTGCAGACCGGCGCGCTCACCGCACTCGCGGACACGCAGATCGCAGCGTTGACGGCCACGCAACTGGGCGCGCTCTCGACAGCGCAAGTCGCCAGCCTCAACGCCACCAATGTCGGCGCACTGACGGAAACGCAAATTGCCGGCCTGACCGCGACGCAAGTCTCGTCCTTCAACACGACAGCTTTGTCCGCCCTTGAAGCAGCGCAGTTCGGTGCGCTCACGGCGACACAAATGAAGGCCCTGACGACGACGCAGATCCGCGCGCTGGACGCCGACGACGTCGGCGAAATTACCGCCGCACAAATCTCGGCGCTGACCACGACGCAAGTCGCCGGCCTCAACGCCACCAATGCCGGCGCGCTCAATGAAACCCAGCTCCAAGCGCTCGCGGTCACGCAGGTGCAAGCGCTGACGACAACCAACCTGGCGCTCTTGGGTGACACCCAGATCAGCGCGTTCGCCGCATCGCAGATCGCTGGCCTGACCACCGCCCAGGTGCAAGGCCTCGCCGCCAGCAACATACATGCTTTGACCACGACCCAGGTCGGCGCCCTCACGGGGACTCAGTTGGCCGCGCTGAGCACGGCCAATGTCCGCGCGTTCGCTGATACGCAAATGGCGGCGCTCTCGGTTGCCCAAGTCCGCGCTTTCGCCACCTCGCAGATCGCAGCGCTGCAATCGACCGACATTGGCGAGCTGACGGAGACGCAAGTCACCGCGCTGACCGCCACGCAAATTCAGTCGATCGGCACCGCCAACTTCGCCTCGCTCGCGGAGACGCAAGTCGCGGCGCTTGCTACGACGCAACTCTCCGCTGCCTCGACCTCGCAGGTCGCAGCGCTGACCGCCACGCAAGTCGGCGCGCTCGCGCTGACGCAGATCGCGCATTTCTCCACCGAGCAAGTGCGCGCCTTCAACGCCACCAACCTCTCGGCGCTCGAAGCCACCCAAATGGCCGCGCTGACCGCGACGCAGATTGCGAACCTGACGACGGCGCAACTGGCCGCTCTGGATACGACGGATGTCGGCGAACTGACCACGGCTCAAATCGCGGCGCTGACCGCGGCGCAAGTGCGCACGCTGACCGTCACCACGGTTGGCGATTTGGCCGACACGCAGATCGCCGCCCTCACCGCGACGCAGATGGCGTCGTTCTCGGCAGCCAATCTGGCTGAATTGACCGAGACGCAAGCCGCAGCACTCACTGCCACGCAAATTGGCGCGCTCTCGACCTCGCAAATCCGCGCAGTGTCCGAGACCAACCTCGCCAATTTCGATCAAACTCAGGTCGCAGCCCTCAGCACCACTCTGGTGCGTTCGCTGACTGCCTCGCAGATCGATGCGCTGAGCGCAGCCGACGTCGCCGAGTTCTCGGCCTCGCAGCTTGCCTCGCTGACCTCGACGCAAGTCGCTTCGCTGACCGCAACCAGCGTTGCATCGCTCGCGGCAACCCAGGTCTCGGCCTTCGCCTCGACGCAACTCTCCCGTTTCACCTCCGAAGCGTTCGCCGCTCTCGAAGCCACTCAAGTCGCAGCGTTGACCGCAACGCAGCTGCGCGGGCTGACCGCCACGCAAGTGACTGCGCTTGAAGCGGAAGATGTCGCCGAGTTCACCGCCTCGCAGCTCGCTTCGCTGACCCGCACGCAAGTGCAAGCGCTGACCGCGACCAACATGGCGTCACTCGTCAACACGCAGATCGCCGCCTTCGGCGCGAGCCAGATCCAAGCTTTCGCTGCCTCGACGCTCTCAGCGCTCGATAGCGCGCAAGCCGCCGCCCTCACCGCCACGCAACTGGCGGCCATCACTTCGACTCAAGCCGCCGGCCTGACCGCGAGCGACATCGGTGAGCTCTCGGCAACGCAAATCTCGCACTTTGGCACGACACAAATCTCGAGCCTGACAGCGACTGCCGCCTCCGCGCTCGACGCCGCCCAAGTGGCGGCCCTCAACGTCACGCAAATCCGCTCGCTGACGGCGACGCAGATCACCGCGCTAAACGCGACGGACGTGGCCGAACTGGCCGCAACGCAGCTTGCAGCACTGACCACCACGCAGATCGGTGCGCTCACCGCCGCCAATATAGAAGAGCTGGCCGACACACAGATCGCCGCTTTCACCAACACGCAACTGCAAGCGCTCTCCACCGGCAACTTGACGGCGCTGGCCGATAGCCAGATTGCAGCGTTAACGGTCGGCCAAGTCGCGGCGCTCACGACGGCTCAGGTCCAAGCCCTCAACGCCACCAACGTTGCGGCGCTGACCGAAACGCAGGCTGGCGCACTGACGGTCACGCAGATCGGCAACCTCTCGACCGCAGCCTTCTCGGCGCTCGAAGCGACGCATGTCGCGGCCTTCACCGCAACGCAAATCCGCGCGGTCACGGCCACTCAACTTGCCGCGATCGACGAGACCGACATCGCCGAGTTCGCTGAAACGCAGATCGCGGCGCTCACCAACACCCAAGTGCAGTCGATCAACGCCACCAACTTCGCCGCTCTGGCGGACTCGCAAGTTGCAGCACTGACGGCGACGCAAATCCAAGCGGTCTCAACCAGCAACATCGCAGCGCTGACCGAGACGCAAACAGCCGCGCTGACCAATACCCAGATCTCGGCGCTAACCACCGCGCAGGTGCGCGCCATCACCGACGACAATCTGGCAGCACTCGACGCGACGCAAGTCGGCGCGCTGACGGTGACGCAAGCCGCAGCGCTGACGACAGCTCAGCTGCGCTCGCTCGCCACAGGTGATGTCGCCGAATTCGCGGCAACGCAGGTTGCAGCGTTCACAACGACGCAAGTCGCCGGCCTCTCGCAAGACAATGTCGAGAGCCTCGTCGAAACCCAGATCGCAGCGCTGACCAACAGCCAGATCCAAGCGATGACCGCCACCAACTTCGCCGCTCTCGGCGACACGCAAGTTGCAGCGCTCACGGCCGGTCAGATCGCGGCGATCTCCACCGCCCAGATCGCGGCGCTCGGCAACAGCGACATGGCGGAATTCACCGAGACGCAAGTCAGGGCGCTGACGTCGACGCAGCTCACGGCCCTCGCCGCAACGAATTTCGCAGCACTTTCAGAGACACAGCTCGCGGCGCTGACGGTCACGCAACTTGGTTCGGTCAACACCACCAAGATTGCGGCGCTTGACGAAACGCAAGTCGCTGCGCTCACGGCGACGCAAATTGGCGCACTCTCGACGCTGCAACTGCGCGCCTTCTCGAACGACAACCTCTCCGCGCTCGACGCCACGCAAGTCGCCGCGCTGACCGACACGCAACTCCGCAGTCTGACCGGCGCGCAACTGGCTTCGCTTGAAGCGGCGGACTTCGCTGAGTTCACGGCATCGCAGATCGCCGCCCTCAGCAGCACGCAGATGCAGGCGCTCGGCGCAACCAACATTGCAGCGCTCGCGGATACGCAAGTTGCGGCGCTGACGGCAACGCAAATCAAGGCGCTCTCGACCGGCAATGTCTCGGCTCTCACCGACAGCCAGGTTGCGGCATTGACGGCCAGCCAGATCGGCGCGCTGACGACGACGCAGATCGCTGCGCTCGACACTGACGACATCGCCGAGTTCGGCGCCACGCAAGTCGCGGCCTTCTCGACAACGCAGATCAAGTCGGTGACGTCCGGCAACCTCGCCTCAATGAGCGAAGAGCAAGTGCAAGCGCTGACAGTGGCGCAGTTGCAGGCGCTCGCCACAGGCCAAAGCGCTGCGCTCACCGAAACGCAGATCGGTGCGCTGGTGCTGACGCAAGTCGCTGCCTTCAGCGCTTCGCAGATCGCCGCCTTCAACGAAACCAAGCTCTCGGCATTCGACGCCGACCAGATTGGCGCGCTCTCAGTCACACAAGTTCGGGCGATGACCGCGACGCAGATGGGCGCCTTGACGGCGTCCGATGTGGCCGAGTTCACGACCACGCAGATCGCGGCGCTCACCAACACGCAGGTTCAAGCCCTCACTGCAACAAATGTGGCTTCGCTGGCGGACACTCAGGTTGCGGCGCTTACAGGCACACAACTTGCGGCGGTCGGTACGGCGGCCTTCAGGGCCTTCGAAGCCACGCAACTCGGCGCACTCGATGCGACCAAGGTCCGCGCACTGACCGCGACGCAGATTGCAGCACTCGACTCTACCGATATTGCCGAGTTCGACTCGACCCAGATCGGCGCCATGACCGCGACGCAGATCCAGGCCTGGTCGGTCACGGTGATCGAAGAGCTACAAGCCGCGCAGATCGAAGCGCTGACGGTAACGCAAATTCCGTCGCTGACCACGACGCAGCTGGATCACCTCTCGACCACCAGCATCGGCGCGCTCAATCAGACCCAGCTTTACGCCTTCACGTCGACGCAAGTCGCCAGCCTCGAAGACGAGCAGATCGAAGCCTATCTCGCGGCGGCCTAAGGGCCGTCGCATAGAGGCTCGCCACGAAGGGTGGGCCATTAAGGCTTCGGCAACACAAATCACTAGAGCCTCGCGCCCGCGCGGGAAGCCCCTGCGCGTCTCTCGCACGTCTCGGGGCATCCATGGC
The DNA here is from genome assembly GCA_964478365.1 of uncultured Terricaulis sp. GTDB lineage: Bacteria > Pseudomonadota > Alphaproteobacteria > Caulobacterales > Aquidulcibacteraceae > Vitreimonas. The sequence continues at coordinate 5,083 of CAYZIJ010000024.1, read as the reverse complement.
CGACAACGACTTTCTCGCCGCGCTGCAGAAGATCACTGCTGGCGCGCTCGGCCTGCACGAACTGATCGCGGCGGCGCAAGCGGCGGCCAATGCCGGCCAGCCGGATCAGGCGCGGCAGCTCTATCAAGTCTGGATCGCGATGAACGGCGAGAACCCGCTCGTCTTCATCGCGCACTTCAATTGCTCGACGCTGCAACAGCAACTTGGCGACGCCGCTGGCGCGGAAGCCTCATTGCGCGCGGCGCTGACACGCAATCCCGATTTCGCACCGGCGCATGTGAACCTCGGAAGCGCGCTGGAGCGGCGCGGTGTCTCGGCGGAGGCCGTTGAGCAATGGAAGGCCGGGCTTGAGCGTCTGAGCGCCGTGACCGGTGACGCGACCGACTACAAGATCACGTTGCTGAAGCAGATCAGCCGCGTGATGAGCGACAACCAGCAGCACGAAGGCGCCGAAGCCGCGCTCGGACAGGCGCTGGACTTGAACCCGACGCAGCGCGACGTGCTGGAGCAATATGCCGCCGCGCGCTTGGCGCAGTGCAAGTGGCCAAACGCGGCGGTGCCGCCGAAAGTTGGTCGGCGCAACTATCTCACCAATTTTCACCCGCTCTCGGCCTGCGCGTATGCCGATGATCCGTTGTTTCAGCTCGGCCTCGCCGATCGCTATGTGCAAGCGCTAACAGATGGGGAACTCTCCACTGATAGCGATCGCCGCGACGCGACCATCCAAAGTGGCCGCCGCCTACGCATTGGCTATGTGTCGTCCGACCTGCGTATGCATGCAGTTGGCTATCTGATGGCCAATCTATTCGAGGCGCACGACCGCAACGCGGTTGAGATTTTCGTCTACTATTGCGGCATCCCGTCTGACGACGAGATCCACCATCGCATCAAGGGCGATGCGGAGCACTGGACTGACATTCGCTCGCTCAGCGACGATGAAGCCGCAGCAGCGATCGCGAGCGACAGCATCGATATTCTCGTCGATGTGAACGGCCATACGCGCGAAGCACGGCTCGGCGTGTTTGCGCGACGCCCAGCGCCGATCATCGTGAACTGGCTGGGCTATCCCGGCACGATGGGCAGCGCCTTCCATCACTACATCGTCGCCGACGAGTCGGTGATCCCGCCGGATCACGAGCCCTACTATTCCGAGCGCGTGCTGCGCTTGCCTTGCTATCAGCCGAATGATCGCAAGCGCGTCGTGCATTCGCAGACGCCATCGCGCGCCGAGGCCGGCCTGCCTGAAGAAGCGTTCGTGTTCTGCTGCTTCAACGCCGCGCACAAGATCACGCGCTTTTCGTTCGAGCGCTGGATGGAGATCATGCGCCAGACGCCAGACAGCGTGCTCTGGTTGCTCGACTATAACGGCGAGACTAACAACCGCATTCGCGCTGCCGCCGCCGAACGCGGCGTCGCGTCAGAGCGGATCTTCTTTGCACCAAAGATTCTGAACGCACGCCACCTCGCGCGCTATCCGTTGGCTGATCTGTTCCTCGACACCATCCCGTACGGCGCGCATACAACGGCGTCCGATGCGCTTTGGATGGGCGTGCCGGTGCTCACACTGCCGGGTCGCTCGTTTGCGTCACGCGTTTGCTCATCCCTCGTGCGCTCGGCAGGCGCGCCCGAGCTGATCTGCGATACGCCGGAACAATTCGTTTCGCGCGCCGTGCAGCTGGCGACAACAGATCGCCTGAGCCTCGCGAGCATTCGCGAACGCATCATTGCCGGCCGCGACACCTGCACTTTGTTTGACATTCACGGCCTCGCGCAGAAGCTTGAAGGCCTTTACGCGCAGATGGCGGCGGAATACGCGGCGGGACAGCTGCCGCAGCCGCAGCTCGCCAATCTCTCAGCCTATCTCGATATCGGAGCGCGCTTCGATCACGACGCGGCCGAGATCGGCTTGATGGCCGACTATCACACCCATTACCGCGCAGAACTCGCGAAACTTGACGCGCGCCGTCCGCTGATTGCCGACGGCCGCTTGTGGCCTGTGTCGGCGGACGCCGACGCAATCAGCCGCGCCGCTTGAGGAGCGCCCCAGTGCAGGATCCACGCAGAATTCTCGTCACCGGCGGCTCCGGCTTCCTCGGCTCGCATTTGTGCGATCGCTTGCTCGCGCGCGGCGATGAAGTCGTCGTCGTCGACAACCTCTTCACCGGCCGCCGCCGCAACATCGAACATCTCATCGGTCACAAGCGCTTCGAGTTCATGCGCCATGACGTGACCTTCCCGCTCTATGTCGAAGTCGACGAGATTTACAATCTCGCCTGCCCAGCATCGCCGATCCACTACCAACACGATCCGGTGCAAACGACGAAGACAAGCGTACACGGCGCGATTAATATGCTGGGCCTCGCCAAACGCCTGAAGGCGCGCATCTTCCAGGCTTCGACCTCGGAAGTGTACGGCGATCCGGCCATGCATCCGCAGCGCGAGGAATATTGGGGCAACGTCAATCCGATCGGCATTCGCTCTTGCTATGACGAGGGCAAACGCTGCGCCGAGACTCTGTTCTTCGACTATCACCGTCAGCACAATCTGCAGATCAAGGTCGCGCGTATCTTCAACACGTACGGCCCGCGCATGCACCCGAATGACGGGCGCGTTGTGTCGAACTTCATCGTGCAGGCGTTGAAGGGCGAAGACATCACCATCTTCGGCGACGGCGCGCAGACGCGCTCGTTCTGCTACGTCGATGATCTGATCGACGGCTTCCTGAAGCTGATGGATTCACCGCCGGAAGTGACCGGCCCGATCAATCTCGGCAATCCGAACGAATTCCGCATTATCGAACTGGCGCAAGCCGTGATCGATCTCACCGGCTCGCGCTCCAAGATCGTCGCGCGCCCCCTGCCGCACGACGACCCGCGCCAACGCCAGCCCGATATCAGCAAGGCGAAAAAAGTGCTGGATTGGATGCCGACGATTCAGCTCAACGAAGGTCTGAAGAAGACCATCGCGTATTTCGATGAGCTGCTCAGTGACACGCCAGTTGCAAACGCAGGCGAGACAGTACGCGAATTGCAAGCGCGCGTGGCGGGCGCGGGGCGGTAGCTAAGCTCACCCTCGAATACGCTGGCACACCTTATCGCAAAGCGCCTCAACGGTGTGACCTTGGGCGAATAACTTCGCGGGATAGTCTAGCATTCGCACAGCATGGCGTTTCGCGAGGGGAGGAATTGGATCCACTTTCTCAATGCAAATTGGAAACAGTGACGGTGCGCCGGAGCCGTGAAGGCGTTCGGCATGATCTGTTTCCTGTTTACAGTAGATAGAGGCGTTGAAACTCGCCGACACGAACGGAACGAAAACTCTGGATCGAGCGATTGCCACATCCAGTTGCTCCGCCCAAACATCTCCTGGTTCCAGGTTGCTTAGGTCCATAAAGACCTCGACGCCGAGATTTTTCAGACGCTCATAAAATCGCGCAACGACCGGGCCGTCCATTCGGCTGTAGCTGAGAAAGGCCCCATAGGTGGGCGCTCGATTGTAGGCTTCGCCGATGTGAGGATTTTCTTCTGAAACTTCTTTCAACCAGCGAAGGACATCCGCCTCGTCGGATGGGAGGACAACCACCCTGAACAGAGTCAGTTGTAACCCGCCTCTGAGACATATCGCAGTCTCCTTAATTAGGTTCTTGAACGCGCCTTCTTTGTTGTCTCGTTGATCTCCTGCGCCCAAAATAGGTACCGAGATTTTTCGAAGCTCCGGATTGCGCATCAGGAAGCCGGCTAGTCCAGTTAGGAAATAGCCTACAGCGTGTCGTGGGGTCTTTCCGGGAGGAGTTTCAGTGCATACCACCCGCTTATAGGGCACTCGGGGGATCATAAGTGGCTGCGAAATCCAGGTGTTTCCGCCAGAGATCGACAGAGGCTGGTTTCCCTTCATAGCGCCAACATGCAGGCCCACTCTACCAAGCGCACCGATCACCGAAGTGGATGTTTCTGCATAGTCGCCGTTAAATGCCGAAATACCGAGCAGCTCCGTCTCTTGGCCTTCAGGAACTTCAGTTAAATCACCGACGCAGATTTGAATCTTGCGGCTGTTCAAGCCGTCACGGATATCGAACTCAGCGACTGTACGCATAGGCTACCCCCGACACCGGTTGAACGACAAGCTTTTCTGACGCAACGCTTGGCAGAGCAGTGCTAACGAGTGCGCCTCAGGTGCCCCTAATCAACCTCGACGGCCAACCAATCCGCACAAGCAAGCCGTCAGGCCCAGCAATACCGACTTCGTAGATGCCCCACTCGCGATGGCGCAGCACGCCGCCTGGGCGAATGATCAGATCATCGACGCGCGCAGCGATTGCATCGACGTGCGGCGTGCGAATGAAAACGCCGAACGGGTTGTGCTCCGCCGGCACGCGCCACTCACCGCCGCCGGCTTGGGTGAGATGAACCTCACACTCCCAGCCGGTCATGACGACGTATTGCGCATCGCCGCCTGTGCGGCTGAAGCCGAGGCGTTCCCAGAACGGGATCGCTGCATGCAGATCGTTGCTGGGCACAATCGCGAACGCGCCGGTCGAAGGACTATCGGACATCGGATCAGTCTCCGCTGGCGCACCCGACAGGATTCGAACCTGTGACCTCTGCCTTCGGAGGGCAGCGCTCTATCCAGCTGAGCTACGGGTGCATTCCGTGGCGCTCGCGGCTTGACCGGCCGCGCAGCGGGCGACACCTCTAACCGAGCTTCGCGGCGAAAGCGAGGGTGTGGGGGCGGTGTTTTCGGCTCTCGGCAGGTTGGAGCGCGCGGCTCCTGCCGCGCATGCGGGGCGGAGCCCCGCGCTCCTTGCTACTGGACACCGGTGCGTCTGCACTCAAGATAGGTGTGCCCATGCGCAAACTTTTCCACGCCCTCTTCGCATTAGCAGCGTCCGCCCTTGCCTCGTGCGCGCCGGTCGCGCAGGGCGAGCCAGCTTTGTGGCGCGTGGCTGACGCTGACAGCGAGATTTGGCTGTTCGGCTCGGTGCACGTGCTGCCGCGCAATGTGCAATGGCTCTCGCCACGCGTGCTCTCAGCGCTCGAGAGCGCGGACGAGTTCGTCACTGAGACCGATGTTGAAGCGGCGGACT
>CAYZIJ010000023.1:0-38171 GCA_964478365.1 uncultured Terricaulis sp. | reverse complement strand
TTTATGGTGTCGAGCGCGATTCCGCAGCCTTTGACCACACAACGCAGCGGATCATCCGCAACCGAGACGCGGATCGAGATACGTTCTTGCAGAACCGTATCGAGATTGCGCAGCAGTGCGCCGCCGCCTGTGAGCATCAGGCCATGGTCGTAAATGTCGGCAGCCAGTTCCGGCGGCATTTGTTCGAAGGCTTGGCGCACGGCGTCGACGATGCGCGTCACTGGCTCGGAGAGCGCTTCTGCGACCATCGCTTCTGTGACGACGATTTCCTTCGGCACGCCGGAGAGATTGTCGCGACCCTTGATCGGCAGGCTCATGCCTGAGCCGGTGTCAGGCGCCTTGGCGGTGCCGATTTCCTTCTTGATGCGCTCAGCGGTGGAGTCGCCGATCATCAGGTTCTCGTGGCGGCGCAGATACTGGATGATGGCTTCATCCATCTTGTCGCCGGCTTCGCGGAGCGACCGCGACCAGACCAGCCCGCCGAGCGAAAGCACCGCGATTTCAGTGGTGCCGCCGCCAATGTCCACAACCATGCAGCCCGTCGGATCGTCGATCTGCAGGCCCGCGCCCAAAGCGGCGGCGACCGGCTCTTCGATCAGCTTCACGCGGCGCGCGCCCGAGGCTTGGGCGCTTTCGAGAATGGTGCGGCGCTCAACTGGGGTGGCGCCTGTCGGCACGCAGATCACGATCTGCGGCGAGATCAACGCCGGGCGCGGCAGCACCTTGCGGATGAATTGCTTGATCATCTCCTCGGCGACTTCGAAGTCGGCGATCACGCCGTCGCGCAGCGGGCGGATGACTTCCATATTCCGGTGAGTCTTGCCGAGCATGGTCTTGGCTTCGGCGCCAACAGCGTAAACGACCTTGCGGCCGCCTTCATTCACGTAAGCGACGACCGACGGCTCATCGAGAACGATGCCCCGGCCCTTCACATGGATCAGAGTGTTCGCGGTCCCGAGATCGATCGCCAGATCCGGCGCAACGAGACCGAACATATTGCCGAGCATGCTGTCTAAACCCTCGCCGCTAACTTACAGCCGAATCAGCCCTTAAATCGGCTTAACGCGGCAAACTTAACAATCTTGAGAAGGCGCCAGCTCAGAGGTGGACTCTGGGCTGAAATAAGGGCGATGGGGCGTGCGCGCGGGAACCTTGCGCGAAAGGTCCCTCACCAAGCCACCGACCGCCCCCGTCGCCGACGGATTGGACTTGCCGCGATGCCCGCGCCGATGCAAGGGGCGCGCCGCTTTTGACCATTCCACCGCCGCAATGTTGTACAGTTCAAACTGCACAGCCCGTTATCCACAGAACGCTCGCGTTAAGTGTGACGCTTGCGTGTCGTGGCGACGGCTGCATGCTGTGGAAAAGGCACAGCCCCGCCGTTAACTGGCGCCCGCGCTTGCCGCTTGGGGGCTGGCGCCCGAATATTTTGTTGGGACGCTTCAAAGTCAGGGCGGGGACCGTTTGATCCGAAAGTCGCTACGTTTTCTGGCTTTGGCGCTGTTTGTCGCGCTGGCCGGCCCCGCCGTTGCCCAAACGAGCATCGATGAGGCTGAGCGCAGCATCGTGCGCGTCGTCGTGATCCTGGAAACCCCAGAGGGTCGGATGCTTTACGGCTCCGGCTCGGGTTTTGTGGTCGCGCCCAATTTGGTGGTGACCAATGCACACGTGGTCGCGCCAGCGCGCCAACGATCGGAATACGGTATCGCCGTCGTGCCACCCTCGGGCGAAGGCCTGCTCACCGCGCGCATCATCGCCTATTCACCGCTGACCGAACTTGCTCTGCTCGAATTTCAGGGCGGCGGCGACGCGCTCGATCCCGTAACCATTTCAACCGTCGAGCCGCATTCCGGCGATGGCGTGGTGGCGCTGGGCTATCCTGACGTCGACTACCAAGGTGCGACCGGCGCTGATTTGCTGCGCCCCACCCCGCCCTCTCGCACCGCCGGCCAAATCTCCTCGCTGCGCGACCGCGCGCCAACCGGCGATCCGATCCCGACCATAAATCACCAAGCGATCATTTCGTCCGGCTCGTCGGGCGGGCCATTGCTCGACGAGTGCGGCCGCGTCATTGGTGTGAACTCGTGGCACGTCTCGGGCGCCGACACGCGTGAAACGCGCGGCGTCTCGACCCGCGTTGGCCAATTGCTGCAGTTTCTCGATGAAGCCGGCGTCTCGCCAAACCTGAGCGACGAGCGCTGCCTGACGTTCACCGAACGCGTCGAAGCTGAGCGCACCGCCACCATCGACGCGCTGCACGCGCAAAATGAAGAGCTGGCGAGCAAGCTTGAAACCGCCGACCGGCTGACGCGGATCGCGGTCGTCATCCTCATTGGCGGTACGCTGGCGCTGTTCGTCGCTGTGTGCGTGCTAGGCGCAGTGGTGCTTTCGCGCCGGCGACATGGTGCGCACGCACCAGCTCAGCACAACGGCACAGTTCAGCATGATGACCCCGAGCCGTTCGAAGCGCCGCGACGGCGCATGGGCGTTGTCGCGATCGTAGGCGGAGCGGCAGTCGCGGCGATCCTAATCGTCGCGGCGGGCGTGGCGCTCTTGCAGATGCGCACCGATAGCGAACAGCGCGCTGAGCATGCGCCGCCGGCCGAGTTCACAGGCCAGATCACGTGCACGCTCGATCGCGACAACAGTGAAGGCGCTCAGGGCGTCTCTGACATGAGCTTTACGGCGTCCGGCAATCTTTGCGTCAATGAGCGCACGCTTTACGCGCCGCTCGACGACGGGCGCTATCAGCGTGTCATCGTGCTCGGCGAAGCGCGCGCGATGGATATCCTGACCATCAATCCGCAGACAGGTGAATTCCGTCGCGAACGCTTTCCGCTCAGCGAAGACGATTTCGCAGCGGCGAACCAGGCGGTCGCAGAAAGCGGCGTGGGCCGCGGCTGCGACGGCGATCCCGATGCGGTGGCGCAGCGGAACGAAGCGTTGATGGCGTTCTCAACCGGCACGCCGCGCCAGCGTCTGCTTTGGCGCTGCGAAGCGCAAAACTAAGCAGCGCCTTCTGAAAGCAAAAACTAAGTCATCCCGGGCGCGTGCAACGCGACCCGGGACCCAGGGGCAAACGGCGCACTTGCTGCTCTGGGTCCCGGCTCTTCGCTGCGCTACGGCCGGGATGACTCGGTAATCAGATCAGCCTTGAGTACAGGTCGGTCCAAGTTGGGTTGGCCCTCTCGATCAACTCCAACTTCCAGGCCCGAGCCCAGCGCTTGATCTGCTTTTCGCGGTGGATCGCGGCGTGCGTGTGTTCGTGTTGCTCGAACCAAACTAAGAGCGTGCATCCATACTTACGCGTGAAACCCGGCACGAGACCTTGTTTGTGCTCCCAGACGCGCCCAGCCAGATCGCTCGTGACGCCGGTGTAAAGCGTGCCGTTCCGCTTGCTCGCCAGAATATAGACAGCGATGCAATCGTACTGCGCCATCCTTATTCAGGCGCAGGCGGCTCTGGGTTGGCGACACGCCAGATGATGTTGCCGACATCGTCGGCAACGAGCAGCGCGCCGGTCTGATCCATGGTGACGCCAACCGGGCGGCCTTGAGCTTGGCCGCGATCGTTGAGGAAGCCGGTGAGGAAATCTTCCGGCGGTACGCCAGTAGGCAAGCCATTCAAGAACGGCACGAACACGACTTTGTAGCCGACGCGTTCGCTGCGATTCCAAGAGCCGTGCTGCCCAACGAACGCGCCATTCCAATAGCGCTCCGGGAAAGCGTCGTAGTGATAGAAAAATAGACCGAGCGAGGCTGTGTGCGCGCCGAGCGCATAATCTGGCGTTATCGCTGTAGCGACGAGATCCGGGCGCTGCGGCTCGATCCGTTCATCAATGGTCTGGCCCCAGTATGAATAGGGCCAGCCATAGAAACCGCCATCGCGCACGCTGGTCATGTAATCGGGGACGAGATTGTCGCCGAGCATGTCGCGCTCATTCACGGCAACCCACAACGCGCCGGTATCGCCGGCCCAAGCCATGCCGACAGGATTGCGCAGGCCGGAGGCATAGATGCGCGCTTCAGAGCCATCGGGATTGAACTCCCAGATCGCCGCGCGCCCCTCTTCGACCTCAATGCCATAGTCGGCGATGTTCGATGCAGAGCCGACGGTAACGTAAATTTTTGTGCCGTCCTCGCGAGCGATGAGATTGCGCGTCCAGTGGCCGTTATCGCCTTCGTTGAAGGGTAGTTCGAGAACGGTCTCGGGCTGGCCGGGCGCGCGCACGGAGTTTGGTGTGTAGCGGAAGCGCACAACCGCGTCGGTGTTGGCGACGTAGAGATAGTCGCCGACGAGCACCATGCCGAACGGCTGATTTAAATTCTCCGCAAACACGTGGCGCGCTTCCGAGATGCCGTCGCGGTCGGCGTCGCGCAGCAGAATGATGCGGTCGGGGCTTTCATGCAGTGCACCGGCGCGACGCTGCACAGCATTGCGGATCCAGCCCATGATGCCGCCGCCCTCTTGCGCCTCAGTCGAGCTTTCGGCGACCAGCACATCACCGTTCGGCAACACGTAAATCCAACGCGGATGGTCGAGCCCTTCGGCAAAGCGATTGACGGTGAAGCCAGCGGGCGCGACCGGCGCTGCGCCATCGGGCCAGCCGACGGCCTCCGCCGGATTCACGGTTGGCAGACCGCCTTGCGGAGCAGGCAATTGCGGTTGGCTACCATAAGTTGTGTCAACGGGCGGGGCGTCACCGCCGCAGGCGGCAAGCAACAACGCACATGCGAAAACGATGCGCTTCATGACCAGCGCACACTAACACGCGCTAACACGCCTGTGTGTGAAAACGCCGAGGCGCCGCAAGAAACCGGTTGATGGTTCAGAAAAGCGGCAGACGGCGCCGCGCGTTTAGGACTCGACCTTCTGTGGTCGCAGCCAGCGGCGGACGACAACCACGACGACAATCCACAGTACGATCGCGACAGCGCCCATCAAGGCCGCTGAACCCCATTTGCCTTCGAGTGCGTCCATGATGCCGTCGCCAGCGAATGCGACGATGGCGGTCTTTGGCAGCACGCCGAGCGCCAAGCCACTGATATAAGCCCAGAAGCCAACGCGTGCGGCGCCGAAGGCCATGTTGACGACGACGAACGGCGCGGTCGGCACAAAGCGCACGATGAGGCTGGCGAGGAAGCCGTTCTTGCCCATGAAGCGGGTAAAGCGCCCGCCTGTCGCGCCGCCAAAGCGCTTCTGCGTTTCAGCGCTGGAGAGACGACCGGTGTAGTATGTGGCGACGCCCGAAAAGACTGTCGCGATCCAGGCAAACCAGAAGCCCTGCTCCGGGCCAAACGCGACCACGCAGGCGCCGATCAGCACGATCTGCGGCGCACCAACATAGGCGGTCAGCGTGAACACCAGGATGGTCGCTGGCAGGCCCCAATGTTCGCGGCGGGCTTCGCCAAGGGTCGCGTCGATGAAGGCCTCGACTTGCTCGCCATAATAAAGCCGGCCGATCACCAGGATGATGCCGACGACAACGACCATGGCGACGGAGACGGCCACCGCGCGCCAAGCGCGGCTGTCCATATTGTTCACAAAATCGCTGACGCGCGCGCCAAGTCCGGGGCGGATGCCCGGCGTTTCGGTCGGCGGCGGAAGGTCAGTCATGGACCCCGGCGTTTGGCGCGCCGGCGGCCGATGGTCAAGCGATCAAGCGCGCTGCGGGCGGCGGCCGAGCAGCGCGCCGAGGTCGAACGCATGGGCAGCAGCGGCGTTGCGCTTGGTTTTCCTGGCTCTTTTTGCCGCCGGGATTTCCATGTCGTTCATCCGCGGCTTCAGGCCCTTGATCAGGTCTTCTTCGATACGGCGACGGTCGATCTCATCGCGGATCGGACCCAGCACGTATCGCTCTGTCGCGCCGTAATACCAATAAGCCCGGCCCCACTTTTCATGGCCCATGAGGCGAGACCGCAGGTCGGCGGCTTTGCCCACATAAAGCGTCTCCAGCCAGAACGCCCAGCGCCGTCGGACGAAGATATAGATGCCGCCGGTTCCACCTGGCGGGAGACCCTTCTTGGTCAGAACGCACTTGAAACGATAACGCCGCCCGCTGTCGCCGCGCCACGAATGCGCACCAAAGAAAAACATGAGCGTCTCCTAGTCCAGAGCGCACGCTTGGCTTCGAATCGTAAATGCGCCGTTAAGAGATTGCGCCCGGATCGGGGCGGCGCGATGCTCGCGACTCTGATGGCGCTCGAAGCTCTCCCCGCTCTGTCCCTGCTTGACCGCCGCGCTGATCCTGCGGGTTTCGCGACAGCGATGGGCGAAAGCTATGCGCGCTACGGCTTTGCGATTGTGCGCGATCATGGCCTCGACGCCACTCTGATTGCGCGCGCGCTGCAGGCGACGAAGGATTTCTTCGCGCTGCCGGAAGCGATCAAGCGGCGTTACCATGTTGCTGGCGGTGCAGGTCAGCGTGGCTACGTGCCGTTCGGCATGGAATCCGCGAAGGGCGCCGACAAGGTCGATCTCAAGGAATTCTGGCACGTCGGGCGCGAGTTGGCGGAGGGTCACCGCTACCGGCCGGTGATGCCGCACAATTTATGGCCAAGCGAAGTCGCGACGTTTCATGGTGATGTGTACGCGCTCTACAGCGCGCTAGATGCGATCGGCCAAGATTTGCTGCGCTCGATCGCAGCGTTCCTCAATCTGCCGGACGACTATTTCGCCAATGCGACGCGCGACGGCAATTCGGTGCTGCGCTTGCTGCACTATCCACCGACGCCGCCACAGCCTGAAGGCGTGCGCGCCGAGGCGCATGAGGACATCAACACGATCACGCTGCTGCTCGGCGCCGAAGAAGCGGGCCTGCAATTGCTGACGCGTGAAGGCGAATGGCTCGATGTCAATCCGCCGGAAGGCGCGCTGGTGGTGAACATTGGCGACATGCTGCAGCGCCTCACCAACGATAAGCTGCGCTCGACCACACACCGCGTCGTCAATCCAGCGCCGGAGCGCGCGCACCTGCCGCGCTACTCGATCCCCTTCTTCCTGCACTTCGCGCCAGACTTCCTGATCGAGACGCTGCCCAGCTGCATCGATGCGGGTCAGCCCGATCGCTATCCCGGGCCGATCACGGCGCAGGATTTCCTCTATCAGCGCCTGCGCGAAATCCGTTTGGCTTGAATCTCGGATGTAGCCGAGTAAGCATAGCTCAACCTGGGGAGGTGAGCGCATGCGTTGGGCTTTTGTTTTCGCCGGTGCGGTTTTTGCGTGCCTTGCCTGGAGCGAGCCCGCCGCATCGCAGTCGCTGCAATGCCGGCAAGAAACGACGCCTGAAACGCGCTCTGCGTGCGCCGAACGCGAACTTGATGATCTCGACGACATGGTCAAGTTCTGGCGCCGACAGGCACGGCAAGATCAGTCCGGCTACGAGTATTTCGCCAACCGGCGCGAGCGTTGCGACTTTGACGCGGCGTGCATTGCACGTGAATACCAAACCGAAATCTCGGAACTCCAGGCGCAACTTGAGCCGGCTGCGCGCTTACGCGTCACGTCGGAGTATCGCGGGCCAATCATTGTGCGCCCGGTGGCGACAGCGGCGCCGATGAGCGAACTCGATCAGCTGATGGATCGGGTGATTCTCACCGATTCACGCGGATGGATGTTCAATCGCTATGATCGCGGCAGCGTGCGCAACACGCGCGTCGCCGCCACCAATGGGCGCGATGCAATCGTGCAGAGCGATTATTCCTACAATGGCGGCATGAGCGGCTGGGTGCGCGCCTTCATCATCGGCGATCGCTTGGCGTGCGTGGAGTATCACGACTTCCCTGGCCGTTGCCGACCGGTTGGCGCCAACTCGTATGCATACGGGATCGCCGGGCGATTGGCGCTTTCGGCGCTGGCGTCAGCCTACTAGGCGGCGTGCAGCGCGCCCGAGGCGGTCGCTGGAATGACCAGACTGAACGTCGAGCCTTCGCCTAGATTGCTGACAACGGTGACATCGCCGCCCATTTCGCGCGCGAGATCGCGCGAGATAGAAAGCCCCAGCCCCGCGCCGCCAAAGCTGCGGCCGATGCCAGAGCTGGCTTGGCCGAAGGGGCGGAAGATGTGGTCGAGGTCGCTCTTATCGACGCCAATGCCGGTATCGATGACGTCGACCACCACCATTTTATGTGCGCCCGTCGTCTCAAGCCGCGTGCGCACAACAACAGTAGCGCCACGCGGCGAAAACTTGATGGCGTTGCCGATAATATTGAGCAGGCATTGGCGCGTGCGGACATGGTCGGCGTAGACGAAGCCCGCAAGCGCGCTTGGCGAAATGTTCAGCTGAACACCGGCAGCGCGCGCCGATGAGCCGAGCAAGCCTTGCACTTCCGCCAGCATCCCCGCGACTGGCAACACCTCATAGCTGAACTTGATGCGGCCGGAATCGATGCGCGACTGGTCGATGATGTCGTTGAGAAGATGCGACAAATGCCGCGCCGCTGAGACTATGCGATCCGCGTCGCCACGCGTTTCCTTTGAGGTGGTATCTCCCTGGATCAGTTCGGCATAGCCGATGATGGCGTTTAGCGGCGTGCGTAATTCGTGGCTGACGCGCGTGAGAAACTCCGAACGCGACTTGCTGGTCTCGAGTGCTGCGCGGGCGTTCGACATCGTGCGCATCTGGCGCGTCACAAGCAGACGCGCGACCAAGATGGCGAGCGCGCCGATGCAGAGAAGGCCAATAATCACCGGCCAGATTTGACGGCTGAAGGCGGCAGCACCGGGATGCGTGTGCCTCCACACCAAGGCGCCGATCACGCGGCCGCTAGGATCGGACAAAACGTGATGGAGAGAATCGTCGTCGGGGCCGCTCGTGGTTGTCGTGAAGCGAAGGTCGTCAAGATCAAGCGCCGCGCCGACTTCGGCCAACTTTTCGCTCTCCACAATGTCGATAATTGCCAGAAAGTCTTCGCCTCCCGGACGCTGAACGCGCGCGGCGCCATCTTCGGGCGTGAGCGCAGCGACACCGATGATAACGAGGCGTCCGTCAAGACGCGTCATCGTGCGCGTCACGGCGCCTTGGGGCGAAGCGGCGGCGGCCAAGCGGCGTAAATTGGGGATCGCACGCGCGGCGACGACGCTGACCGATTGAGCATCGGCCGCCTCATCCGTGTAATCTTCGCTGAACCACGTGTAGCGCACGACGCCATCGGCTCGGAACAAGATCATACCGTCCGCGACCGATGTGTAGAAGTTGTTCTCGACCCAGTCCTGGTTCCAGGAGACGGTTACGGCCTGATAGGCGTCATCCCAATTGGCGTAATCAAGCGCGACGGAAGCGAGAGCTTGGCCGCGCGCGTCGGTGGAGCCGGCGATGAGACGGTCGGTCGCCTCGGCATAGGCGCGATCCTGCTCTTTGGCGAAGCCGGCGAGCATGGCGATCGAGAGCATGATGACGATAAAGATGAGCCCAAGGATCGGCACGCCGACGCCTATCCAGGCGCGGCCGACGCCGTCGTCACTTGTTGCTTCATCTCGCGACATTCCGCGTAGCGCCCACCAATAGCAGAGCATTAACGCACAACGTCGTTGCAGAAGCGTTTCGCTTACTGCCTTGAGTTATGAAGGAAGTCTGAAGATTCAGCTGCCAAACAAGGCCCGCATGAAGCCTGCATCTGTAAAGCCATCAGGATCGCGACGTTGGCGCAGAGCGCGAAGGATGCCGGTGGCTTGGCGTGCGATGACGATTTGCGCTTGCGGAAGCAGGTACAAACGCTGGTCGCCGGCGCCTGCGGCCATGCTGATCGGGCCGTAGCGGCGCGTAAGAGCTGGATCGACGCTTACCGATTGCGAGCGGCCCGGCGCGACGAGACCCTCGCGCCAGAGCCAGAATGAAAGTCCGTAGCCGGGATTGGCGCGCGTGCCTTCGAAGCAAGCGCGCAAGGCGGTCTCGTCAACTCGCCCCTCGCCTTCGCGCGACACGAAAAGGCCAAAGCGAGCCCAGTCGCGCGCGGTGAGCCCGGCGCCTGATGGCATGTACGGATTACCATCGGCGCCGCGGCGCCAATTCGTGGGCGTGATGTCGAGCGGATCGAAGATGCGGCGCTGCAAGTAAGCAAGCGGATCGCCGTCGAGCTTGCGGCGTATAATCTCGCCGAAGATCTGGAACGGTGTCGGGCCATAAGCGAAGCGCTCGCCAGGGCCTGCGGTGGCAGGTTGCGTTATGGCGTCAGCATAAGCGGGCGGACGCGCAATCGGGCCGCCTTCGATGCCGCTGGTGAGCGAGAGCAGATCACGGAGCGTGATGCGGCGGCGATTGTCGTTGCGCCACTCGTTCAGCGTATCGGCGCAAGGTTCGTCCCATGAGCGGATAAGGCCGTCGCGGATCGCAGCCGCAGTCATAACGCCGGTGAAGCTCTTCGTGCCGCTGGCCAACTCCCAGCCGCGCTCGACACCGCCTTCGTTGGGATAGTCCTCGAATACGCGTTCGCCGCGTTGCAAAACGACGAGTGAAACACCGCGCCGTTCAGCGGAATAAGCGGCCGCTGCGGCGAAATTGAGGTTCAACGCTTGCGCGCGGGCGGGCGTGCCTATGCACGCCGCTGCGGCGGCGGATGCGGTGAGGAAAGTGCGTCGGTTCATGAGGGTTGAACGCATGAGGCGCTTCGATCCGTCGCCTCAATCGGCCGCGAACCGCAGCCCAGTCATGCGCTCGCTCAGGGACCACAGCTTGTCGGCAAGCGCCGGATCGGTGGCCCAGGGACGGACACCGCTGAAGCCCTTGTCGTCGGCGGGAACGGCGACGGCGATGTCGCAATCCTCGCAATAAACGCCGCCCTGCCCGTCGAGTTGCGCGTTGGTCGCGCACCAGACGCTGGTGGCAGCACCTTGGCTTGGTGTTTTGAAGCGCTCGTTGATGACGCCGTTCTCGTCGATCCAGCCCATGGCGCGCTTTTCTTCGTCAGGCATGTAGCGCTGCAAATCGGTCATGATGCCGCCCGGATGGACAGCGAAGGCGCGGACATTGTGTGCTTTGGCGCGCGCGTCGAGGCCGATGGCGAAGAGTGCGTTCGCCGACTTGGCGCGGCCGTACGATATCCACTTATTGTATTCGCTGCGCTCGAAGTTCGGGTCTTCGAGATCGGGCGGGCTGATGCGGTGACCGATTGAGCTCAGCGCGATAACGCGTGCGCCGTCGGCGGCTTTAAGCGCGGGCCAAAGCCGCGCCGTGAGCTGGAAGTGGCCGAGATGGTTGGTGGCGAACTGCGCTTCGTAACCGCGTGCATCGCGCATCAAGGGCGAGGCCATGATGGCGGCGTTGTTGATCAAGATGTCGAGTTTCCCAGTGCGCGAGAGAAAGCCGCCCGCAAATGCATCGATGCTGGCGGGGTCGGCGAGATCGAGCGCGGCTTGCTCGACATTGGCGATGTTGACCAACGCCGCCTGCGCTTTCTCCGGCGTACGTGCCGGAACGATCACGATGGCGCCAGCGCCAGCGAGCGCTTTGGTGGTCTCAAGACCGAGGCCGCTATAGCCGCCGGTGACGATTGCGACTTTGCCGGTGAGATCGCGCCCGCCAGTGGCGTCGCGCGCGTCCGTGCGCATGCCGTAGCCGGAATCGATAGGCGCCTGAGCGGTGGTCATGTCACGTCTCCCCTTTGGCGTGACGCTAAGCCTGCGGGTCGATCAGCGCCAGGGGCTATCGGCGTCGCTCATCTTCATGGGGTCGTGGCCCCAGTTCATCAGCGCGTAGCGCCAGCGCGAGGTTTCGCGATTTTGCCGTGGGCCCAGAAACAGTTGGCGACGGATAAAGTTCACGACACGGCGCATGTGCTTGATGTCATCGGCGTTCGGCGAGCGCTTGATGCGCAGAAGCTGGATCGTGCGTTGGCCGGCCTTGACGCCAACGGAGACGCCATCGCCGGAGTCCTGACCGACTGACCTGGAGTGCTCGGTCTTGTGCCAGTCTTCCAATTCGCGCGGCGTCATGTTGACGATTTGCGCAAAGGCGGCGCGGACCTCCGTGTCACTCGCTTTGGGTTTCACGGCGCGACGGGCTTCACAGCGGACGCCGCCTGCTTGGCGCGCGCACGCGCCTCCTGCGTGTCGGCGCCGCGCGCGAGAGCGACGCCCACGCGGCGTTTCTGGAAACTCTCGGGCTTGCCGAACAGACGCACTTCGCTCTCCGGCACAGTCAAAGCCTCGGCGACGCCGTCGAACGCGATGCCCCGCGCTTCCATGCCGCCGTAGATCACCGCGCTTGCGCCAGGCGCGCGTAAACTTGTGTCGACAGGCAGACCGAGGATCGCGCGCGCATGCAAGGCGAACTCGCTCTGGACTTGGCTGACGAGCGTGACGAGGCCCGTATCATGTGGGCGCGGGCTCACTTCGGAGAACCAGACCTCATCGCCTTTCACGAACAGCTCGACGCCGAAAATGCCGTGACCGCCGAGCGCTGCAGTGACCTTTCCGGCAATGTCCCGCGCGCGTTCGAGCGCCGTTGCGCTCATCTTTTGCGGCTGCCAGCTTTCGACGTAATCGCCATCAACTTGCACATGGCCGATCGGGTCGCAAAAATGCGTACCGTCAGCGGCGCGGACGGTTAGCAGCGTGATCTCGAAATCGAAGTCCACTTGGCCTTCGACAATCACGCGCGGCTGCTTCACGCGCCCCGCGCTCATCGCATAGTCCCAGGCAGCAGCGACTTCACCTTGCGCCTTGACGCGGCTTTGGCCTTTGCCTGATGACGACATTACTGGTTTGACGAAATTCGGAAAGCCGATGCGATCGATCGCGGCCTGCATCTCTTCGAGCGATGATGCAAAAGCGTACGGCGAAGTCGGCAAGCCTAGAGTTTCCGCCGCCAGCACGCGGATCCGCTCGCGATTCATCGTGACGTGCGCAGCGTTGGCGGTGGGGATGACGCGCGCGACGCCGTCGGCCTCGATGCGGACGAGCTCATCGGTAGCGATCGCTTCGATCTCAGGCACGATTAGATGCGGCTTCTCGCGCTCTACGAGCGTCCGCAGCGCGCGCGCGTCGGTCATGTCGATGACGTGAGCGCGATGAGCAACTTGGTGGCCGGGCGCATTCTCGTAGCGGTCCACCACGATGGTCTCGACGCCAAGGCGCTGGAGTTCGATGACGACCTCTTTGCCAAGCTCGCCGCCGCCGAGGAACATGACCTTAAGTGCTGAGGGTGAAAGCGGCGTGCCGATGCGCGCGTTTGTCATGACGCCTTCCCCAACATTGCCCGCACAGTGCGCCCAGCTTCTTCGATCGGATGCGCCGCCGCCGCTTCGCGCATCTTCGCCAAGTTCGGCGCCCCGGCGCGCTGCTCCGCCATCCATTGCTTGGCGAACTTGCCGCTCTGCACATCGGCCATCACGGCACGCATGGCGTCTTTCACGCGCGCGTCGATGATGCGTGGGCCGGTGACGTATTCGCCGTATTCGGCGGTGTTGGAAATAGCGAGATGCATGCCGGCAATGCCTCGCTCGTGGATTAGATCCGAGAGCAGCTTCACCTCATGCAGGCAATCGAAATAGGCAAGCTCCGGCGGCGTGCCGGCTTCGACCTGCACTTCCCAAGCCGTGCGGATGAGATGAGTGAGGCCGCCGCAGAGCACGACCTGCTCGCAATAGAGATCGCCCTCCGTTTCGATCTTAAAGGTTGAGGCGATCATGCCGGCGCGGCCGCAACCAATCGCTGCGCCATACGAATAGGCGAGCGCTTCGGCGTCGCCCGTATCTTGCGCAACGGCGACGATGCACGGCAAGCCGCCACCCTTCGTGAACGCTTCGCGCAGCGCTTTGCCTGGCCCCTTGGGGGCAACCATCGCTACGTTCACGTCGGCGGGCGGGACGATAAAGCCGTAGTGCAACGCGAAACCGTGCACGAACATCAGCGTCTGCCCGGCGCGCAGATACGGAGCGATTTCGCCAGCGTAGAGATCGGGCATGACTTCATCAGGCGCGCACATGACGAGCACGTCGTAGCCGCGCGCTGCGTCGACGACCGTGATCGGCGCAAAGCCGTCAGCTTTCGCCTGTTCCGCGCGTCGCGCACCGGCGTGCAACGCTACCGCCACATCAACGCCTGCGTCGCGCAAATTCAGCGCGTGCGCGTGGCCTTGCGCGCCGTAGCCGATGACAGCGACGCGCTTTGCCTTGATCAGCGCCGGGTCGGCGTCGCGCTCATAGAGTACGCGCATGGTTTTCCTTCCGCTTGCCCTTGCGTCTCTAGCGTCCGCGCTACATTTTCGCAAAGAGGAGACTGCCGATGGCGAATGCTGGCGAAATCGTGCGCTTTTGGCGCGATGCGGGGCCGAAGGCGTGGTTCGCCAAGACCGAGACGTTCGACGGGCGCTGCCGCGCCTTCGAAGCGGATCATCACGCGGCCGCGCGCCGCGAGCTATCGCACTGGGAGGCTGATGCCGAGGGTGCGCTGGCGCTAGTGCTGCTGCTCGATCAGATCCCGCGCAACATTTACCGCAACAGCGCCCACGCCTTCGCTACCGACCCGCTCGCGCAAGCGGTAGCGACACGGGCCTTGGCGAACGCCTTCGACGCCGCAACCGATAGCGAGCTGCGCTTCTTCTTCTACATGCCGTTCGAGCATGCAGAGGACCTCGCGCATCAACAGCGCTGCGTGACGCTGTTCGAAGCGCTCGGAAACGCGGAGTATCTAAAGTTCGCGCGCCTGCATCACGACATCATCGCCCGCTTCGGCCACTTCCCACATCGCAACGCCGCGCTGGGCCGCGTAACGACGGCGGAGGAAATGGCGTTTTTGGCCGAAGGCGGGTTTAGCGGATAGGCGCATCGAACGCGTAGCGCCAATTGCCTTCGTAATCGCGCGTCCAGATTGAGACGTAGCGGCCTTGCCTGCGCGTGCCATCGGCGGCGATGAGCGTGGAATTACCCCACGTCCAACCCATGTCGCCGCGCGCGGAAACGTGCGCGGTTTGCGGTGCCCATTCGAGGCGCGCGCCTGCGGGCCAGCTTTGGTAGCTGGCGGCGATGCCTGCGCGCCCTGTCAGGATTTCGGCGCTGGTGACAATGAGCGCGTCCTCGGCGGCGAACGTGTTGAACGCGGCAGGCACGCCGTCGGCTTGCGCTTTCGCGTTGAAGGCGCGGTCAGCGGCCATCAGCTCGGCGACGGCGGCGCCAGCGAGTTCTTCTTCGGTGCGCGAGCCGGCGAGTTCGGAGAGCCGCAAGGTCAGCGCGCCAGCCGCGTCACCGGCGGCCACGCATGCGCGCGTCAGCGTCGTCGACTGCGCACCGGCGGCGATCTCGATGAACACTTGCTCGCCCGCGGGGCAAACCTCGCCAGCTCCGGCGGCGCCGAGCGCGCCGGAGACACCCATAGCGGCGCGCGCCAAAGTTGCGATCTCGGTGCGCTGTGCGGGCGCGACTGCGATCACGTGCGGCGCATCCGATCCCCAAAGCCACCAGCCGGTGGATGGGTGGCCTGTGAAACGACGCAGAAAAAGCGACGCGCCATTGGCGCGCTGATCGTAGCGGATAACGCGAGCGACGCCGCCACGCGATGGCGCGATGGTGACGCGCACGGAGAGTTCGATGCCTTCAGCCGCGAGCGCAGCGCGTCCACCGGTTGTTGCGATGATGTCAGTGCTGAGCATCGGCGTCGCCCAAGCCGGCGCGCGGAGTGAGAGGTTCTGCGCCGAGGCGGGGGCGCTCAACAAAAGCAGCATGCCGCACATAGCGGCGACGCGCGAAAACTTGATCATTCCCTACTCACCCTTCGGCGTCCCTGAGCAGGGAGCTTAGGGCGCCGAAGGGCGGTCGGGCCAGCCCCAATGGCTGCGAAGACCCTAATGCTCGGGGCGGTCACGCACAGGCTGGCCATCGCGCAACACCCATTGAGCAGTGTTGGCGACGCGATCGATCTCGTCCTGGAGGTCGCGCACCGCGCGCGGCATGCCGGCGTTGACGCCTGCGTAGTCGAGCACGGTTTTGCTGCGGCCATTGCGTTCGAGCGTAATGCTGTAGGTCGGGTGATCGCTAACGGCGGCGCGATACTCGTCTTGCAAATTATCGAAGCCGATTTCATCGAACCGTGCGACCAGCGCACGCACGGCTTCGCGTGAAATCTGCGCGCGCTGTTCGCCGCGCACATTCACGAATTGCTCGCCATTATAGACGACCTCGCCGCTTTCGCTGATTGAAACGCGATAGACTGGGCAAAAGCCGAAGCATACGCCGCGCGTCAGGGTTACGGTCACGGGTCCCTCCTCTTGGGCGGCGGAGTTTTGAGCGGGCGTACAAGCGGTGATCGCGAGAGCAGCGAGCACGCTCAGAATGAAACGGCGAATGAACATCATCCCTCCTCAGCGCGCCTGGCGCGCCATCTCTTCACGTTCGGCGATCCAAGCAGGGCCGCGCGGCCGGTCGAGAAAGCCTGGATAAAGCGCTTCCATCGCTTCACCCAAATCCGAAGCGACAGCAAAGGCGGAAACTTTGTCGTCCTTGCGGCCAGTTGCGAGCCGTTTCAGCATTTGTTTGCGGCGGCGCGGATCGATGGCGTTCTGCGCCTCCGAGACCAGCAAGCGCCGGCATTTCGTCAGAAAGTCGGCGCTCTCTTTGTCCGGCCCGCCCTCTGCGCTCATGCGGCTCAAGCGTCCACACGCGAAGATGATGGCGTCGAGAATGGGTGGGCGGAACCCTTGGAACGCGGCCTCCTTCTCCTGGCCGTGACTGACATGCTCGTCGTTCGGAAAAAACAACCGGCCGCGATCGGCGATCGACGAAAGCTTTTGTGCGGTCTCGTGCGCGAGGCGGCTGAAATCAGCGATCGCGTACGTCGTGCCCCGTCCCGATGCGAGCGCAACGGCATCGGACACTTGATCGATCGCATCTTGCGCCCAGCCGATGACTTCGGCGTCCATCTCAGCGCGCAGCGTTTCGTATTGAAGCTCAGTCTGGCGGCGCACCACCATCCAGTTCAGCACCAACGACGCCAACGCCAACGCGGCCGACCCGACGGCGACAAACTCGTTTACACCCCACTCCATGGGTTTCTCCCTTTTTCCGAGAGCGCTAACATGGGAAGCGTTCGGTGCGAAGCGTTGTACCG
Organism: uncultured Terricaulis sp.; assembly: GCA_964478365.1. Classification (GTDB taxonomy): domain Bacteria; phylum Pseudomonadota; class Alphaproteobacteria; order Caulobacterales; family Aquidulcibacteraceae; genus Vitreimonas. The sequence goes on along the minus strand of CAYZIJ010000023.1, from coordinate 21,134 downwards.
GCGGTCACGCCAATACGCTGAGCGCGGCGCTGATGCGTTCCGGCAAAGTCTCGACCGCGACACGAGGCCAGGCTGGCATTTGGCCGCCGATCCAGGTGAATTGGCGCTTGGCATAGCGGCGGGTGTCGCGTTTGCCGATCTCGGCTGCCTCCGCGAGCGTCATCTCGTCGCGAAGATATGCGCTGAGCGCCGGCGCTCCGTGAGCCTTCACAGCAGGAAACGCCGCATCGAGATTGCGCGCGGCGAAGGCGCGAACCTCGTCGAGCGCGCCAGCAGCGAGCATCGTCTCGAAGCGCGCGTTGATCGAGGCGTAGAGCTTTTCGCGATCCGGCATGAGCGCGAGACCGCGCCATTCATTTGCTGCGAGTGCGGGCGTGGTGTTGAGTTGCAGCACTGAAATGCTTTCGCCGGTCGCCTCAAGCACCTCGAGAGCGCGCAATATCCGCGGCGCGTCGTTCGGCTCAAGGCGCGCGGCGGTTTGCGGATCACGCATCGTGAGCTCGGCGTGGAGCGACGCCGCTCCTTCTTGCTCGGCGCGTTCACGCAGTGCAGCGCGGATTTCGGGATCGGCGGCGGGAATGTCGGCAAGGCCCTGGGTCAGCGCTTTGAAATAGAGCCCAGTGCCGCCGACCAGGATCGGCACGCCGCCACGCGCGCGAATGTCCGCGATTGCCACGAGCGCATCAGTAAGCCAGCGACCTGTGGAGTAAAGTTCGGCGCCATCGACGTGACCGTAGAGATGGTGCGGCGCCTGGCGCTCCTCCTCCACGGATGGGCGCGCCGTGAGGACGTGGAAGTCGCGATAGACTTGCATCGAGTCGGCGTTGACGATTTCGCCACCCAAACGCTTGGCCAGCGCCAAAGCCAACGCGGATTTACCGCTGGCTGTGGGACCCATGATGAGAAGCGCGCGCGTCATGCGCCGGTGCAGTAGCCTATCGGCGCGCCACGCCCTAGAGGGAGAGGCCGCAGAACCGCAGGATTCGATGACCGCCCACGCTCTCGTCTTCGTCGCCCCACCCGACAACAAGCCCGCTTACCGCGAGGCTCTTCTGATGTTGGGGCGCGTGGCATTAGACCGCAAACTGCCACCGCCAAACGTGTTGTCCGGTTGGGAAAGCGCGGAGTGGATTTATCCGGTGTTGGACGACGAACTGCGGCAAGAAGCTGCGGCGACCGTCGCGGAGATGCCGGTCGATTGGGCGCTCGTGCCGGTCGAGGGGCGGCGCAAGAAGCTCCTTGTCGCCGACATGGATTCGACAATCATAAATGTAGAATGCTTGGATGAGTTGGCGGACTTTGCCGGCATCAAAGCGGAGATCGCAGCCATCACTGAGCGCGCCATGCGTGGCGAGTTGGAGTTCGAGCCGGCTTTGCGTGAGCGCGTAGCGAAGTTGAAGGGCTTGGGGCTCGATGCACTGCAGAGAGCCTACGATGAGCGCGTGCAGCTCAATCCTGGAGCGGCGACGCTTGTGAAGACGATGGCCATGCATGGCGCGCGCTGTGTGCTTGTCTCGGGCGGATTTACATTCTTCACGTCGCGCGTCGCTGAAGCTGCGGGCTTTCACGCCAATCGCGCCAATGTGTTGCTCGATGATGGCGCAGCACTCACCGGCGCAGTGCAGGAGCCGATCCTTGGTCGCGCGGCGAAACTCGACGCGTTGCGCAGCGAAGCGCAAACGCTAAATCTAATCGAGGCTGATGCGCTCGCGATTGGCGACGGCGCCAACGATCTAGACATGATCAAAGCCGCCGGCCTTGGCGTCGCTTATCGCGCCAAACCGCTCGTCGCGGCGGAAGCGCACGCAAAGATCGACTACACCAGTTTAGAAAGCGCCCTCTTCTTTCAAGGATACCGGCGCGAGGAGTTCTCAGCATGAAACGTCTACTGATCGCAGCGGCGATCTTGTGTGTGGCTGCGTGCTCACAGCCGGTCGCGCCCGAAGAAGCCTATAACGGGCCGCCGAGCCTGGATGGCGTGATGCTTCCGCTCGGCGATCAGGCTGAGCATCGCATGGAGGCGCTCACGCAAAACGGCGAGCGCTGGTGCACCGAAGATGCCGTGTGGTGCATTGAAGGCGGGATAGTCACGGCCAGCTTCGTACCGGGAAGTTTGCCGGTTGCGCTTCCTGGCGAGGGCGAAGTTTGGCCAGCCATTATCCGCGACGGCGAGACCGCTCTTGTCGGAATCATCGTCACTGACGAGCAAATGTATTCCGGCGGCGGCGCCTCCGCGAAGCACGTCACGCTCTACGAGATCGCCAACGGCGCGGCGCGTGAAGTGTTGCGTCTGCCTTACGCGGCGAGCGCCACGATTCGCGCATGCTTCAGCGAGGAAGATGAAACCACACGCGCAGGCGCCTGCCAGGACGAGTACGTATTCGTCACACGCATCTTCATCGATGAGACCAACACGACCCCGGCGCCCGTGATTATCCTGGAAACCGCGGCCGCTTCGTATCCTGGCCCACTGACGCGCACGCAGGACTCGACCGAGCGCGCGCCGCTTACGCAAGCTGATCTCGTCTGGGCGCGAGACGAAACTTGCACCTTCCGCCGCACTTATACGCGTGGTCCCGACGGCCTATATGCGCCTGACCAGCAGCTGCCTGGCTGCGCTGATTATCTGGAGCCCTGATTGCGCCTACCGCTTCGACCACAAGCCGTCGTCTTCGATCTCGACGGCACGCTGATCGATTCAGAGGCGCTGGTGAAAGAGGCGCACTTCGCCGCGTGTGAGCTCATGGGCTACACCATGAGCGAAGCGCAGTTCCTGGCGCTCGTCGGCATGCATCGCGAAGCCAATGATCTGCAGTTGAAGTCGTATTATGGCGATGACTTCCCGCTGGATGATTTTATCGCCAACACACGCGCCCATGTCGGCGACCGCGTGGCGCCGCTGAAGCCGGGCGCGCTTAAGTTGATGGGCATGCTGGATGAACTAGAGCTGCCGTTTGCGCTAGCTACGTCCTCACGGCGGCCTTGGGTGGAGCGGCATTTTACAGCGCATGGTCTGACAGAGCGCTTTCGCGCCGTGGTGACGCGGCAGGATTGCGTCGAAGGCAAGCCGCATCCGGAGCCCTATCTCAATGCGTCGCGTCTGCTGGGCGCAGCGCCCAGCGATGTGTTGGCACTGGAGGATTCCTACGCCGGGGTCGCCTCCGCGCATGCAGCGGGCTGCATGACGGTGATGGTGCCGGATCTGTTGGCGCCGACGGATGTGGAGCGCGGCCGCGCGCTGGTACTGACGTCTTTGGACGACGTTACGCGGCTGTTGTCATTCTAGTCTGGACCGCCGGCGCCCTCGCCAGCTCGGCTCAGCCCGCTACCGACAAACACCGGCTCTTGTTCGATCTGGCGCATCCCGGCGAGGGCGCCGGCGGTCCAGACTAGAAGCCTAGCTCCGCGCTCTCAATCGCCGATAGGTGCGTTGACCTTCGCGATTGATGCGCACCACGATGTTGTGCTCGCCGACCGCCGCCTCGCCCGCAATGGCGCGCGCTGCGATCATGTCTGTGGTGTTCTGGAACGCCATCTGCTCGATCACGTCGCCAGCGCGCAGCACGCCCTCATTGGCGCCGCCGACATCGACAGCAAGCACGACGATACCCTCGATACCCGGATCGATCTGAAACTCTTCACGCAAACTGGCGTCGAGTTCAGAGAGCGCGATGCCGAAAATGCGTCCGCCGCGCGGGCCGCCGTCGCTGCGCCGCTCGGGCGTTTCATCGCCGCCGGCGACGGTGCGGCCGGGTTCGCTTTCTTCGAGGCGCTCGATTGCGGCGCTGACCGTCATGCGCCGGCCGTCGCGGATGATCTCCAGCACGACTTGTGCGCCAACTTGCGCTTCGCCGACCATGCGCGTGAGCGAGCGGCTGTCGGTGACGTCGCGCTCGCCGAATTTCAGAACGATGTCGCCAGAACGCAGGCCTGCACTTGCAGCCGGGCCACCTGGCGTGACGCGCGTGACGACAGCGCCAGAGGCGCCACGATAGCCAGCGCGTTCGGCGGCGGCGGCGTTCACGTTGGCGAGACGCACGCCCAGCCAGCCGCGGCGAATTTCGCCATAGCGCAAAATCTGATCCACCACCGGCCGCACGATTGAGGTCGGTGTCGCAAAGCCGATGCCGACGCTTGTGCCGCTCGGCGAAAGGATGGCGGTGTTGACACCGATCACTTCACCATCGGTGTTGAACAACGGGCCGCCAGAGTTGCCGCGATTGATGGCGGCGTCGGTCTGGATAAAATCGTCATAACGGCCAGCATCGATGTTACGGTTGCGCGCCGAGACGACGCCGACACTGAGCGAGCCGCCGAGACCGAACGGGTTGCCGATAGCGAGCACGATGTCGCCCACCCGCGCGCCGTCACTATCGCCCATTTCGACGAACGGCATCGGCTGGCGCGTCTGCATGCGCAACACGGCGATGTCGGTGGCGGGATCGCGGCCGACGACGATGGCGTCGAAACGTTGACCGTTCTGGAGGATGACCTCGATCGCATCGGCGGATTCAATGACGTGATTGTTGGTCACGACGACCCCGTCAGCGGAAATGATAAAGCCAGAACCAAGCGACGTGATTTGCGCCTGCTCGTCGCTGTTGAAGCGTTCGAGCGGCGAACCCGGCGGAAAGCGCGGCAGATCATCGACACCCTCGACGCGCTGGCTGGTCGCGATGTTGACCACGGCGGGCGAGAGCCGCTCGTTTAGATCGGCGAAACCATCGACCGGCAGGCGCGATTGCGCCAAGGCCGGTGCGGCGAGCGTCAAGAGAGCAAGGCTGGCGAATATGGCGCGCATGACTCGCAGCCTAGCGGGCTGGTTGGACGGCGCAATCGCTGCGGGCGCCGTTCCCCCGTCTTGTCGACGAGGGAAGCACGCTTAGCCGGCCCGGCGGCGCTGCATGTAGCGGAAGAAGTCGCTGTCCGGCGGGACCACGATCGGGGTGCCGGCGTCGATAGCGTGTTCGTAGGCGGCCATCGAGCGATAGAAAGCGGCGAATTCCGGATCGCGACCAAAGGCGCTGGCGAAAATCCGGGCGCGTTCGCCGTCGCCTTCACCCATCAGACGCTGGGCTTGCTCGCGCGCGGTGGCGCTGATGATGGCGGCGTCACGCGTGCCTTCGGCGCGGATGCGGCCGGCGACTTGCTGACGCTCCGAGCGCATGCGGTCGTATACGCGGTTGCGCGTCTCCTGCGGCAGATCAGCCTGACGGATGCGCACGTCGATCACGCGCACGCCGAGTTCGGTGGCGGCGGCGGCGTTCAAGTCGGCCTCGATCGTTTGCATCAGTTCGGCGCGACGGCCGGAGATGATCTCGTTGGATGTGGCGCCGCCGAGCGCGCGGCGGAGCGCTGCTTCGGTGAAGGTCGCCAGACGCTGCGAGCCGCCATCTTCGTTCAACGCGCCTTGATAGAAGAGACGCGGATCGGCGATGCGCCAACGTACAACCGCGTCCACAATCAAGCGCTCTTGGTCGGACGCGACGAAGGACTGGCCTTCAAGCGTCAGGCCCATGTTGCGGCGATCGAAGATGACCACGGTGTCGAAGAACGGCATTTTGAAATAAAGACCGGGTTGATCCGTGCCGGGCGCGTTGATGGTGCTCGTGAACTGGCCGAACCGCAGCACGATGGCTTGGCGATCCTGGCGCACGATGAACATCGAGTTCATCAGCACAACGAGCAGCGCGAAAGCAATGCCGAGCATCAAGGGAAGATTGCGCATCACTGGCCTCCGCCTCCGCCTTGCGCCGCGGCCGGACGCCTAATCATGGTGTCGAGCGGCAGGTACGGCACCGAACCGCCGCGCTGATCGAGGATGATCAGATTTCCCTGCTGATAAACGCGTTCCATCGTTTCAATATAAAGCCGGTCGCGCGTGACTTGCGGCGCTTGGCGATATTCTGCGTAAACAGAGTTGAAGCGTTCGGCTTCACCGGTCGCTTCACGCACGACGCGTTCGCGATAGGCCTGCGCCTCGGCGAGCATGGTCGCGGTCTCGCGCTGGGCGACGTTGATTGATGTCTGCGCGTCCTGGCCGGCGGTGACGACGTCATCGAACGCTTCGATGACGGCGGAAGGCGCCGCCGCGCGCAGCAACTCGACTTGCAGCACCTGAACACCGGCTTCGTATTCGTCGAGCGTCGCTTGCAGCAATTGCTCGACTGCCAATTCGACGGCGCCACGATCCGTTGTGATGATCGGCTCAAGCTCGCGCTGACCGATGATTTCGCGCATGGCGCTCTCGGCGACCTGGCTCACTGCGCCCTCAGGGTCGCGCAGATTGTAGGCGAAGTCGGCGACGTTGTTGATGTTGTAGACGACGCGGAAGTGTACCTCGACGATGTTGCGATCGCCGGTGATCATCAAGCTTTCGTCAGGGTTGTCGGTCGCTTGCTGGCCGCTCGTGCGCGACTCAAAACCGATCTCGGTAGTGCGTTGGCCGGTGACATTGATCACTTGGCGCGCTTCGATCGGCGCGGGTGCGTGGATGTGGATGCCAGGTCCAGTGATGCGATTGAAGTCGCCGAGGCGTGTAACCACCGCCTGCTCGCCTTCGTCCACGGTGTAGACGCCAGTAAGGAGCCAGCCGAAAAACAGAACGCCGACGATGACCGGCGCGGAGAAAGGATTGCGGCGCTCACCGCGCGAGCCTCCGCTGCCGCCACCGCCGCCAAAGCGCTCGCGCCAGCCGCGGATAAGTTCGTCTAGATCGGGCCCCTGCGGGCTCTGCGGCTGACGCGGCGGTGGTTGCTGGCCCCAAGGACGGCGCGGACCGCCGCCCCATGGGCCCTGGCCGCCTCCACCCTGGTTGCCGCCCGACTGATCATTCCAAGGCATTAGAAATCTCGTCCCCGCCATTCTGGTGGCTTTGGTCACGCCGGTTCTGGCGGCCGATGACAGGCGCTTGCTCGCACCCATAGCGCGCCGATATGTGGCCACTGTGCTAAAGGATCAAGCATGAACAACCAGTTGGTAGACCTCAAACAAGCGGTAAAAGCGCGCTTGGACACGATAAATGACCCGCTGACCGGCAACGGTTTGTTCACGGCTGGGCGCATCTCGGGGCTGGAGGCGCGCGAAGGCGGAAAGGTCTCGTTCACAATCGAGGCGCCGGCCGACGCCGCTGCTACCTTTGTTCCATTGCGCGATCGGGCCGAAGCGGAAGCGCGCGCAGTGCGCGGCGTCACCAGCGTGATCGCGGTGCTGACGGCGCATGAAGCAAAGCCGGCGAGCGCTGGAGGCGTCGCGCGCGTGAAGCACATCATTGCTGTGGCGAGCGCCAAGGGTGGCGTCGGCAAATCAACTGTCGCGGTCAATCTGGCGTGCGCGTTCGCCTCATTGGGGATGAAGGCGGGATTGCTGGATCTCGACGTCTACGGCCCCTCCGCACCGACTTTGCTGGGCACAGGTGCTCGCAAGCCCGAGATGAGCGCAAACAAAATCCTCGACCCGCTCGACGCGCATGGGCTGAAGACGATGTCGATCGGCTATTTGGTCGACGCCGCCTCGGCGATGATCTGGCGCGGCGCGATGGCGACGAGCGCAGTGCGCCAAATGATAGATGAAGTGTCCTGGGGTGAACTCGATGTGCTGTTGCTCGATCTGCCTCCCGGCACCGGAGATGTGCAGCTCACCTTGTTGCAGCGCGTGCCGCTTGCGGGCGCGGTGATCGTGTCCACGCCACAAGAGATGGCGTTGGCGGATGTGCGGCGTGGCCTCGCAATGTTCGAAAAGACCCACGCGCCGATCCTCGGTGTGATCGAGAACATGGCCTATTTCGAAGCGGCCGACGGGACGCGTACGCATATTTTCGGCGAAGGCGGCGCTTGCCGCACAGCCGCGCAGGCAGGCGTGCCATTTCTGGGCGAGATACCGATCGATGTGAAATTGCGCGAAGCTAGTGACGCGGGCGCGCCGCTTGTAGTCAGCGCGCCGAGGCATCCTGTGTCGAAGCGTTTCGTGGAGATCGCCCAAGGCGCGATGGCCAACGTGGCGCGACTGAAGAAGCAAGCGCCAGCAATACGCTTCAGTTAGTCTGGACCGCCGGCGCCCTCGCCGGCCGCGCTGGATCGGCAAGCGCAGGTGTTTGTCGGTAGCAGGTGCGCCATGCCGGCGGGGGCGCCGGCGTTCCAGACTAGTTGAGCTGAAACGCGATCGGCAGCGCTTTCAGACCGTTCACGAAAAAGCTCTCGCTTAGCTTCGGTTCACCGTTGAGCCGCACGCTCTTCAGGCGCGGGATCAGTTCTTCGAACAGGATACGCATTTCCATACGCGCGAGGTGTTGGCCGAGGCATAGATGCGCGCCATTGCCGAAGGCGATCTGACGGTTCGGTTTGCGGTCGATGTCGAAGGTCTCGGAGTCTTGGAAGACCTCTTCGTCGCGATTGCCTGAGGCGTAGCAGAGCATGAGCCAATCATTCGCTTTGATCGTGCGGTCGCGCAATTCTGTGTCGGCGCTGGCTGAGCGCATGAAAGTTTTTACTGGCGTCGCCCAGCGGATCGATTCCTCGATCAACGCCGGTACGAGCGAAAGATCGCCACGCACGCGCTCAAGCAAGCCCGGCACTGTGGCAAGCGCCCACATGGCGCATGCAGTGGACGATGAAGTCGTGTCATGCCCGGCCGTTGCGATGATCATGTAGTAGCCCGTGCGCTCAAACGGCGGCAGCGGAGCGCCATCGATCTCGGCGTTGGCGAGCAACGTAGCGAGATCGTCGCGCGGATTGGCGCGCCGATCCGCAGTGATGGCTTCGAAATAGTCGGTGAAGTCCTGCACCACGCCGATCAGCAATTGCGCGAATTGCTCATCGCTCAGCGCTTCCTTGAAACGTTCGGTGTCGGGATCGGAGGCGCCGAACAATTCCTGCGTCAGCCGCAGCATGCGGCCCATGTCTCGTTCTGGAACGCCCAAGATGTTCATCACGACACGCAGCGGGTAGTGCATCGCGACGTCCTTGACGAAATCGCACTCCCCCGGCAGCGCCGCGAACTGATCGACCGCGGCTTTCGCCAGCGCGTGCACATCCTCTTCGCGCTTTTTGATATTTGCGGGCATGAACCAGGCTTGCGTCAGCAGCCGGTATTTCATGTGATCGGGCTCATCCATCTGCACGAGCGAGCGCACCAGATGCGGCGTGCCGGTGATGGCGTAGGCGCGCGCTTCGCCGGCTTTGCTCGCCAAGGTCGTGCCGCGCACAGCGCTTGGATAAAGCGCGTTGTTGCGGCTGATCTCCAGAATGTCGGCGTGCTTGGTCACCACCCAGAACGGATCGAAGCCCTCAACCTCGGCGACGCCCAACGGATTGTTGGCGCGCATCCAGCGATAGGCGTCGTAGAGCGCGTCGGTCGCGTAGGCCGGCGAACTGACTAAGGTCTGCGCAATGTCTTTCGGTAACGTGCGTTCGCTCATAACCTAGACCTCCGCCTGCGAGTGTGCGCAGGCGCGCGCCACGGTGCAACGCCGACGCCGCGTCAAGCCAACAAATCTCGACCCATCGCCAACGCATAAACGCAAACGGGGCCGGCCCTTAGGCCAGCCCCGTCCCTGCAGAACAGGTCGTGCTGCTTAGAAGCGGCGCGCGAGTTCGACGATGAATTCGTCGGACTTGAGCTCAACGCCCGACGAGCCCACATCGCCGAGTTCGAAGTGGCGATAGCCTACGCCGAACGCGAAGCCCGAAGCGGTGCGGAAGTTCACGCCAGCGCCCGCTTGCCAGACGAACTCAGTCGACTCGTCATTGATGCCGAAGTTCTCTTCGCTGATTTCCGCTTGGGCGAAGCCAACGCCCGCGCCGAGGTAAGCGCCGAAGCTGCCGCTGACCGGAATGTGGTACCAAGCATTGGCCATCAGCGAAGTAGCGCTGATGTCGCCATCAAGCTCGTTCGGGCCGTAGCCAAAATCGAACGTTTCGAGATCTGATTCACGGTACGAGAGCTCACCTTCGAGCACCCAGTTGCCGTACACTTGACCGTAGCCAGCGCCGACGACGAAGCCGGAGTCGATCGAAATCTCGCCGACATAGTAGCCGTAATAATAGGAGACGTCAGAGTCTTGGCTTTCGGTGATGCCACCAAAAACACGGACCTGAGTTTCAGCCGAAGCGACCGCCGGAATCGCCGCCATGCCCAGAACGGCCAGCGCCGCGGTCGTAAACCACTTATTTGCCATCGAAACCCCCTTTGCACTGTCGCTCAGACAGATGAGGCCTAAGGGAAAACACTGTTGGGGTTTCTAATCAAGGGAAAAGCCGCTCTGGGATCACCCCCAATAATGGGGTCAGATGACGCTCGTAATTGCGCCAGCGACCGCTCGAACTTGAGTAGAGGGGCTGTCGCACCTGCCACGAACTGGGGGTGCTGACCCTACGTTCATTGGCGGCGAAGGCCATCACCTTGTCGTCCCACGGGAGCCGTACCGAGGCGATCAGACCCCGAGACTCATCTTCTTGATTTTCAATCATTTTCTCGTACTGAAGTGGATGGATGGCGTCCGGCATGACGGCCATCCAATGGTCCATCAACTCCCGGTAGCAGGTATAATACGCCGCCAGACCGTCGAGCGTTTGGTTGTAATCGTGGGTGTGCGCAAAGTCGTGCTGGAAGCAGGAAAGGATCGTATCCAGGGGGTGACGCATGCAGTGCACCACGCGCAAATTTTGAAACATGATGCGCAAAAGCCCCAGTGAAATGAAGTTGTGGGGCATCTTGTCGACGAAGCGCGCGGCGGTCTGATTTAGGGCCCCTATCTTCCGCAAATAACGGAAGCCCAGCGAAGCAAATATCTCCGGCTTGAGCCCCACGGCGACGGTGGGGAATTTCCCTGATGGCGAAAAATCCGAGAGATGGGCGGTCGTTTGCCCGACATATTCCAGTTCCCCGCCCCCATAGACGTCAGGATGGGATGCTAAGATCTGCTCAGCCAGGGTGGTCCCTGAGCGCGGCATGCCGACGATGAAGATCGGCCGCTCGCTCTCTGTCCCCCAATCACGCCGGGCGTTGAGGAAATTCTCGTTGAATACCGTGGCGATGGTTCCGAACTGCGTTCTGGTCTTCTCCACGTCGAACGTAAACGGGTCTTGCCGCTTGGCGCGCAGGACGTACTCGAAGGCGCGATCGTACTCGCCGAGATCGTCGAATATCTTGCCCGCAGCGTAACACAGGAACCGCATCGTCTGCGACGGCTCGGCGGTCTCCGCGATCACCTTTACAACGCCGTCGATAATAGGATCGCCTAGCTTCACCTTGGAGAGCCGCGCCAGACTCTGCCACGCCGGCGCATAGCCGGGGGATTCCGTTGTTAGCTTCTCCAGCATCGCGCGCGCTTCTTGCTTGCGGCCGAGATCGCTCAGGATGCGGGACTGTTCGAAGTCAGCGAGGATCGAGCCGCCGCGCTTGCTGCGCAGCACGTTGGCGAAATACTCCGCTTCCGCGATGTTGCCCGCCTGGCGATGGGCTTGGATCAGATTGCCGTAAGACTCGATCACGTCCGGCGCGAGCGCGATGGCGCGCTCCAGCGATTCAATCGCCTGCTCGAAACGCCGCGCACGCACCGCTGCGCGGCCAAGATTGTTAAGGATCACGCCGTCCTTGGGCCGCACGCGCGACGCGCGTTGCAGCAGATCGAGCGCGCGTTCGCTGCGGTTCTTCTCCGATTGGATGACGCCGAGCAAGTTGAGCGCGTCCGCTTGCGTTGGCACGCGGTCCAACACTTTGATGTAGACGGCCTCCGCTTCGTCGATACGCCCGGCCTGGTGAGCCTTGATGGCGGCGTCGAGTTCTCGTTGAAGCTGCGCGATCTCGGCAGGCTGAGGCGGACGGACTTGCGACATGCGTGACACTTCTCCAAGCCGTCTTCAAGCGGATAGCCGGGGGCGTGGCAAGCCGCTTACTCCAGACGCAACACACGGATCGTGTTGGTTTTCCCCGCGCGGCCAAAGGGAATGCCTGCGATGACGGCGACGCGATCGCCGACTTCGGCAATGCCGAGCTTGCGCACGGCTGCATCGGCTTTGTCGACCATTTCTTCGACGTTAGAGACGTCCTCGGTCACGACCGAGCGCACGCCCCAAACGAGTGAGAGCTTGCGCGCGGTTTCCACGAATGGCGTGAGCCCGATGACTCCACAGCGCGGGCGCTCGCGCGCGACGCGGATCGCGCTTGAGCCTGTCGCGGTGTAGGCGACAACCGCGGCGCAACCGATGACATCGGCGATGTGGCGCGCCGAGAGAGCGATCGCGTCGGCGGTGGTGGCTTGCGGCGGCGTCATATCGCGCGGCAGCGAGGACCAATATTCCTCGTCCTCCTCCACGGCGCGAATAATGCGGTCCATGATCGCGACTGCACTCTGCGGATGTCGGCCGACAGCGCTTTCTGCCGAGAGCATGACAGCGTCCGCGCCCTGATAGACGGCGGTGGCTACGTCAGAGGCTTCCGCGCGCGTCGGCGTTGCAGCTTCGACCATGCTTTCGAGCATGTGCGTCGCGACGATCACCGGCCGGCCTGCTGCGCGCGCCGCACGGATGATCTTGCGCTGCGCAATCGGCACTTGCTCAGGCGGCAGCTCCACACCGAGATCGCCGCGCGCGACCATGACTGCATCGGAGAGTTCGACGATCGCCTCGATGTTTTCTAACGCGCTTGGCTTTTCGATCTTCGAGATAATGCCGGCGCGATCTTTGATCAGCTCGCGCGCCTCGCGCACGTCTTCAGGGTGCTGCACGAACGAAAGCGCGACGTAGTCAACGCCTAGATCGAGCGCGAACGCGAGGTCCTCACGATCCTTTGGCGTCAGCGCCGAAATAGGAATGCGGCGGGTCGGGACATTGAGCCCCTTCTGGTTCTTCAGCACGCCGCCATGATCAACGCGCGCCTTAAGCTGCGTGCGGCCGCGTTCGATCACTGTGATCTGCAACTTACCGTCATCGAGCTTGAGGATGTCGCCCTCTTCAAGCGCATTGATGATTTCGGGATGCGGCAGACGGATCAGGCCTTGCGCGCCGGCTTCGGTCGATGCTTCGAGCGTCACGACTTCATTGTATTTGAGTTTGATCTCGCCGTTCTCGAACGAGCCGACGCGGATCTTGGGGCCTTGCAAGTCGGCGAACACGCCGACGGCAGCGCCAGCCTGCGCCTCCGCGGCGCGGATGGTTGCGAACCGACGTGCGTGGTCGTCTTTGCTGCCGTGGCTAAAATTCAGCCGGAAGCAATCGACGCCGGCTTGGATGAGCATGGCGAGGCGTTCCGGCGGATCGCTGGCCGGGCCCATAGTGGCGACAATCTTACAATCGCGTGCGCGCATGTTTTCTCCGTTCGCGGCAGAGATTCAGTGCGTTGGCGTGAAAGGCAAGCAAAGAAGGCGTTACAGCCCTCACCCGCCCATTTTGTAGACGCCGCCCTTCTCCAGAGCGCGCTTATAGGCGGGACGCGCCTGGTTGGCGGCGCGGGCGCGGACGAGATTGGGGTAACGCTCCAGCCCGCCGCGTGAGCCAGCCGCGTCGAGCACGAAGCTCATTTCGATGTCGGCGGCGGTGAAACGGTTGGCGACGAAGAAATCGTTCGCGCCGAGGGCGGCGTTGGCGTGGGAGAGATGATTGTCGATCTCGGGCTCAACACGCATCTGCATCAGCGGCGCGCCGGCCTCGCCCAGCATGCCGACATAGAGCTTCAGCAAGAGCGGCAGCATCGCGGAGCCTTCGGCGAAGTGCAGCCAGTAAAGATACTGCGCGCGCGCTGGATCGCCGGGCGCGATGGCCAGCTTTCCGCCACCCTCTTGCTCAGCGAAATATTCAACGATGGCGCCGGATTCCGCGAAGATCGTCCCGTCGCGTTCGACGAGCGGCGATTTGCCGAGCGGGTGAACGGCTTTCAGTTCGGGAGGCGCGAGACGCGTCTGCACGTTGCGCGCGTAGCGCTTCACTTCGTAGTCGAGGCCAAGTTCTTCCAGTAGCCACAGCACGCGCTGTGACCGACTCTCTTCGAGGTGATGGACGATGATGGTCATGGGTCGCCTTTCTCAGTACGGCGCGAAATTGAGTTTCAGCCCCGGTTCCGGCCAACGGACTTTGATCAGCTGGCTGGTGCCAGAGAGCGTGATGTAAGCGTCGCGCATATCGGCGCCGCCGAAACAGATATTCGTCACCAGCGGATCGGGGAACGCCCTGTGCGACGAGCGCCCGTCCGGCGTGATGGTTGTGATGCCGCCATTGAGGATGGTGGCGACGCAAATGTCGCCGTTCGCTTGGACCGCGAGGCTATCGTAGAAGACGTGCGTTGCTGGCACGGCGACACAGCGGCCCGGCGGCCCCAACATACCGCGCGCGACTTCGCCTTCGCCGGTGATATCAAACGCCCAGAGTTTTCCGGTCTCAGTTTCGGCGGCGTAGACGGTCTTTTCGTCCGGCGAGAGGCCGACGCCGTTCAAGCCGACAAAGCCGTACGCGGCTTCCTTGATCAACGAGCCATCGGGCTTGGCGTAATAAAGCCCGCCGCGATCGGACGTGCGCGGGTAGGTCTTGCCGAGATCAGTGAACCAGAAGCCGCCGCTCTTATCGAATACGAGATCATTGGGGCCACTGAGCTTGTTGCCGTTCACGACCTCGTAGAGGCGCTCAACTTTGCCGGTCGCGAGATCGACGCGTTCGACGCGGCCAGTGTCGTAATCCTTCGCGGCGTTACCCGGAATGTTGAGCCCGCCGACATTGTGATATTCGAAGCCGCCATTGTTGGTGATGTAAACGGCGCCATCGGGGCCGAAGGCCGCGCCATTGGGACCGCCTGCGAGTTGCGCAATCACTTCGCTTCGGCCCTTCCAACAGCGGGTTAGCGTTTTGCGCTGGATCTCAACCAAGATGACGCTGCCGTCTGGCATAGCGATCGGACCTTCGGGGAACTGAAGGCCACTGGCGATGATTTCGATGTCTGACATGGACGCGAGCATACGCGCTCATATCGCGCGCGCTAGGCGCGTTCGAGCGTCCGCACGATGAAATCGGCGTCGTCGTTCACGCCTGCCGCAACGGCCTCGCGACGCACTTCTCGCCATTGCGAAAGATCAAGCTTGAGATGCGCGTCGCCCGTGGGTTCAAGATCGACTTCGGTGAGGATGATCCGATCGGCTTCCGGCAGTACAGCATTGTAGAGTTGCGCGCCGCCGATGACGCACGCCTCATCTACGTTAGTCGCCTGCGCCATCGTGCGCCCAGCGGCGAGCATCGCGGCTAGATCGGAATAGACCCACGCATCGGTTGCAACGAAGCTGGTATCGCGCGTGAGGATCAAGTTGGGCCGGCCCGGCAGCGGTTTTCGCGGCAACGAGTCCCATGTCTTGCGTCCCATCAGCACCGGCTTACCCATCGTCGTCGCTTTGAAGCGCTTCAGATCGGAACTCAGCCGCCACGGCAAATCGCCATCGCGGCCGATGACGCCATTCTTCGCGACCGCGACAACGAGGGTAAGTTTCGGATTCGTCACGTGCGCGTTCTAGCGGTGGCGCGGTCGCGCGTCATCCCGTAAGAGCCTCGCCCATGCCACGTTATCTGATCCTCGTTTTCGTCGCCGTCATCATTGGCTGGCTTGGTTACGGCCTTCTGCGTGCGTTGCTCGGGCCGGAAATCGTGATGATCCTTTCGCTGATCGCGCTTGTCGTGGTCGGCGTCACTATCTTCCGCAACCTGCAGACCAACCGCCAAGTGACGGCCGCGACGCCGCAACAGCGCACCGAGGCGCTGCAATTTGCGCCGGTCGCGGACAAAGCGGTGCTCTACGTGTTCCGCAATCAGTTCGTCGGGCGCGCGGTTGGCGTAAACGTGCTGATCGATGGCCGCGAAGTCGCGCAGATTAAGAGCCCGCGCTTTATTCGCGTTGTTCTAAATCCAGGCGCACACACGATCGCGGGCTATACCGGCACCAACAAACCGCCGGGCGCCGGCGAAGGCGACGCGATCCAAGCTAATGCGGGAGACGTACTGATCGTGAAATGCGAAGTACAGCCGCAAATGGTTGGCGCCGCCGTGAAGTTCATCCCGCAACCGAACGGTCGCGCGGACGTGCAGAAGATTTCGCGCATGGTCGTCGCGGACGTCGCCGAGATTTAAACCTTCGCGAACCAGATGATATGCCGCGCGCCTTTGCCGTTACGGCCGGCGCGGACCATGACTTCTTCGACTTTGAAACCCGCGTGGGTCAAACGCCGCGCGAAGCGTTCATTCTGCGCCGCGGACCAGATCGCCAGCACGCCGCCCGGCTTCAGCGCCGCTTTCGCCTCCTGCAGGCCGTGCATCGAATAGATGTGATCATTGCCGGCGCGCGTGAGGCCGTCGGGGCCATTGTCGACATCGAGCAGGATCGCATCGTACTTGCGCTTCTCGGATGCGCCGATGGCCCGCGACACGTCGCGCATGATGAGATCAACGCGCGGATCATCGAGGCAGCCTGCAGTCATCGCCGCCATCGACCCGCGCGCCCAGTCGATGATTTCCGGTACAAGCTCAACGACCGTGAAACGCGCCTTGGGGCCAAGCCTTGCTAACGCGGCGCGCAGCGTAAAGCCCATGCCGTAGCCGCCGATCAGCAAATGCGGCGCATCGCCCTGCAACCGATCGCACGTCATCAGCGCCAGCGCCTCCTCCGAGCCGTTACTGCGGCTCGACATCAGCTCATTGGCGCCGAGCGCGATAATGAAGTCGGCATCGCGCTTGAAAAGACGCAGTTCGTCGCCGCCGGGGATTTGCGCTGTGCTGAGGAGTTCGCGCGGTTTCATTTGTGCTCCGGCGTTCGCAGCATTGCCGTTTGGATCGCGCGGACGAGAACGTCGCCGTTTTCATCTGCGATGTGCGCCGTGGCGAACACAGCCGAACTGCCCACGCGATCGATGCGCGCTTCCACCAAGGCGCGCGGGCCGATGGGGACGGGCTTGAAATAAGTGGTGTGCAAATCGAGCGTCACTGGAAACTTCTCGCCACCGGTCGCGGCGACGATCAACGGGCCCATGCAATCGTCCAGGAACGCGGCGACGATGCCGCCCATTACTGCGCCGCCGGGATTGGCGTATTCGGGCTTGGTTGGAAATGAAACGCGCAACACGCCGGCGACCGGATCGTGCGACTCGAAGCGGCCGCCGAGCAACTTTCCGATCGACGGGATAGGAAAGCCCGGCATGACGAAGCCCACCTCCCAATCGCTGGCGTTCATTTGAATAGCGGCCATCGCGCCCTCCCCGGTCGCGCAAAGTGCCAATGCGCATCGCCTGTGGTACGCCATCACCTAGGGGCTGCGCTAGCGGCATTGCTTTCGGGGGCTTTCATGACGCTCGAACAGATTTCCCATCTCAGCCAGTCCATTGCTGCGATTGCGGTGGTGGCGTCGCTCGTGTTCGTGGGCGTGCAGATACGGCAGAGCGAAAAGACGCAGCGCGCCGCGATGCACGACAACAGGCTGCGCGTGCTGCGCGAGACCATGCTCCACATCGCGTCACCTGGCGTCACCGAGAGCTTCATCAAGGGCAGCCGCGGTGATGCGAACATCCCGGAAGACGAGTGGACGCAGTACTTGCTCATCTCGCTGATTCAAGACATCACGCGCGCTGAGCAGTACAGGCAGTTTCACGAAGGGCTGATCAGCGCGGATCGCTGGTCGCAAACCCAAATGACGATCGCGGCGAGCATGACATTGCCGGGTTATCGCGCGATCTATCAGGTCAATCGCCCCTTGCTGAGCGCAGAGTATCGAGCGCTGTTGGATAAGCTGATGAGCGAGACCGTGCCGCTGGACCCGCGCATGAGGATTGAGGCTTGGAAATCGCTTGCGGCCACCGAACGCGCGCGCATCAGCGGAGTGGCGCTATCATGACACTCGAACAAATCTCCGACGTTAGTCAGGCAGTCGCGGCCGTCGCGGTCGTTCTGTCCTTAGTCGCGCTGATCCTGGAGACGCGGCAGAACACCAAGATGATGCGGGCGACGGCGGTCTGGGACTCGCAGATGTCGTTCGTCTCGATCAACGAGGCGCTGGCCGAGGGCAGCGCGCTGAGCGATTTGGCGTTCAGGGTGTTCACGGCGCCGGAAGGCCTCAACCCTTATGAGCGTCACCTCTGGCATCGCTACATGCGCGCCGTCTTTCAACGCGTTGAGGCGCAATTCGCCTTGTACCGAAGCGGCATCCTCGACGCCGAGGTTTGGGAGTTACGACGCAACTATACGAAGTCGCTACTGCTCAACCCACTCGTTGCGGAAATCTGGCGCTTGGAGATGAGCAATTCGATGCTCACCAAGGCGTTCATCGCGGAGTTGGATGCGTCAACCGCAAGCGCGCCGCCGGTGTTTCTGGGGAGCCCAGAACCAAGCGAACCCTCGACCTAATCAATCGCCTTGTCGGACAGCGACTGACCCGGCAGTGTCGCCAGCGTTGTGGGAGGCTACATGGATATCGGCAACGCATCGGACGTGCTCACGGCCGTCGCGACCATCGGCACTTTAATCTTCCTGGCGCTTCAGGTTCGCGACAACACCCGCATCACCCGCACATCGACGCTCGGCGCGATGCTGCAGAATGCGCGCGAGCGCACCGCCTTTCATTTGTGCGATAGCGCGGAGGTTTCCGATATCGTGGCGCGCGGCGTCAATTCTTTGGAGGCGTTGGATGAGAAGGAGCGGTTTCGCTTTACCTTCTTCTTGGTCGACATGGCGCTGCACATGCAAAACATCATGGAGCTTCACGCGTCAGGGCTCATGTCGAAGACTGACCATGACGCGTGGCTCGAATGGACCAGCGCCGTCTATCGCACACCCGGAGCGCAAGCGCTTTGGCCGCAAATATCGGCAGTGCTAACTTCGACTATTCGCGACCTGCTTCAAGCGCACATCGACCGAAACCCAACCACCCCCACGATCATCGACATCATGCCGGTGTTTCGCCGGAGCGGGTTGAGCGCGAATCAAAGCGTCAACGCCTGATCATCCTCCGGATTGCTCGACATCGCCGCGCACGCCTGCTCTACATACGCGAGAGCGCGATAAGAAGCTGCATGGGGGTGAATATGCGATCGATCCTTGGGATGGTTGTGCTGACTTGCGTGCTGACGGCGTGCACGCCGGCAGCAAACACTGAACGCACTTGGACGATGGACGACGGCGCGATCTTTCCAGCCGCGCGTGGCCTCGCCCGCGCTGAAGATGGCCTCGCGCTTTCCGACGGTAGGCTGATCGTCGTCGATCAAACGCATGGCTTGCGCCTCATCGCCGCCGACGAGACCTCACGCCCGTTCGGCCGCTTCGCGGAAGCGGGCTACGCGCACGCCCCACCGACGCAAATTGCGGGTCCCAATGGCGTTTCGCTTGAGCCGGACGGCGTACATGCGCTGCTCGCCGATGTGTTCACCGGCGCGATCTATCGCATCGATCTCAATACCGAAGCGGTGGAGCTGATCTACACACACCCGTTCGGCGTCAACACAGCGGTGGCCGATAGCACCGGCGCGATCTGGTTCACGCAATCGGCCGCCAATGCCGCGGGACCTCATTCCGAAGAGCGCCTCTTTGAGCCGCTTAACAACTACGCTGCCGAAGGCGCGCTCTTCCGCCTGCCGCCGCCTGACGCGAGCGGCGCGCGCGGACCAGCGCAACAATTGGTGGATGGGCTGCAGTTCGCAAACGGCATCGTCATCGACGAAGCGCGCGGGCAGATCTATTTCGCGGAAACGATGGGCGATCGGATCAATGCGTATCCGGTTACGGTGGCGAGCGGTGAATTGGGCGAAGGCCGCGTGCTCGCGACGATCGTTGGGCCCGACAATGTTGAACTTGATGAGCACGGGCAATTGTGGGTGGCGTCGCCCATCCAAAGCGCGCTCTTCGTGGTCGATCCGGCAAACGGCGAGACGCGCACTGCGTTCCGCGAAAGCACGCCGGAGAGCGAAGCGCTTGTCGCCGAGTGGAGCCGCCGCGCCGCTGCGCGTGAAGGCGCGCTCGAATTGTTCACGCCAACTTTGTGGGGCCGCCTGCCCGGCGCATCGACGGGCATGATCCTGACGCCCGGCGATGGCCCAGTGTACGTCACCAATCTGGGCGACGCGCTGGTGAAGATCGAGCGCTCGGAATGAACGCGATTGCGGTGGTGAGATCGATCGCGGTTGTCCTGGCCTTGGCGGGACTCGTTGCGTGTGCGCACAGTCCTGATCCGGGTGAAGCGTTTCGTGACTGCGCCGACTGCCCAGAAATGGTGGCGATACCAACGGTTGGCGCCGCGCCTGGCTCGCCGGAGAGCGATCGGCCCGCGTTTGCGATCGGCCGCACCGAAGTGACGTTCGCGCAATGGGACGCGTGCGTGGCGGGCGGCGGCTGCAGTGAGTACACGCCGGGCGACATGAATTGGGGTCGCGGCAACCGGCCCGTGATCGATGTATCGTGGAACGATGCGCAGGCTTACGTGCAATGGCTGAGCCAACGCACAGGACAGCGCTACCGCTTGCCGTCCGCGGCTGAATGGGAGTTTGCGGCGCGCGCGGGCTCGACGACGGCCTATTCCTGGGGCGACCAGGATCCCGTGTGCGATGAGAGCGCAGCCAACGGCGCCAACTTCTATCTTTGCGAGGACGATCGGACGCGGCCAGTGGGCTCGTTCCGGCCTAACGCATTCGGACTCTTCGATGTTCACGGCAATGTCGAAGAGTGGGTGCAAGACTGCGATACGGAGGAATGCACATACCGCGCGGTTCGCGGTGGCTCGTGGAGCAGCGACGAAGTGCGCCTCCGTTTCGGGGAGCACGGCGGGACGTTTCCGGTCTACCGGTTCGAGAGCTTTGGCTTCCGCGTCGCGAGGGACATGTGAGGCGGTGTGGACCGCGAGAGACGCGACTTAAACCGCGATAGGCGCCTTGATGCCCGGATGCGCCGTGTAGCCTTCGAGTTTGAAGTCGCCGTACTCGAACGCAAAGATGTCCGTCCGCTCCGGATTGATGAGCATTGTCGGCGGCGCGTGCGGCGCGCGCGAGAGCTGCGTGCGGGCTTGGTCGAAATGGTTGTGATAGAGGTGCGCGTCGCCGAAGGTGTGGACGAATTCGCCGGGCTGAAGGCCCGTCACTTGCGCCATCATTTGTGTGAGCAGCGCGTAGCTGGCGATGTTGAACGGCACGCCGA
>CAYZIJ010000022.1:0-40778 GCA_964478365.1 uncultured Terricaulis sp. | reverse complement strand
GCAGGGCGCGCTGAACCTGTCGGCCAGCCTCTGCCACGTGCTGAAGGACCAGGGCGCGCAGGAATACGCCGCCAACCAGACCCGTGAAGAAGCCCGCCACGTCACGGCCTTCGCCAAGTACGTCAAGGCGCGCTGGGGCAAGCCGGTCGAGTGCGGCCCGACCCTGAAGGCCCTGCTGGTCGAGATCATCGGCGCGCCGGAGGTCTACAAGAAGATCATCGGCATGCAGATGCTGGTCGAGGGCCTCGCCATGGGCGCCTTCGCGACGATCTTCAAAGAGTGGGACGATCCGTTGGCCAAGAAGCTGACGCAGCTGGTCATGACGGATGAAGCGTTCCACCACAAGTTCGGGAAGATCTGGGCCGACCGCACCATTCCGAAGCTCACGCCGGAAGAGCATGAGATCGTCGAGAACTGGGCGGCGCACTGCTTCCAGACGCTGCTCTTCAATCTCGTAGCGCCGCACCAGATGACGGCGATCTTCGTCGAATTCGGTCTCGATCCGGAAAAGGTCATGGCGAGCTTCCAGGAAGCCGTCACCGACGACATCCGTCGCGAGCACATGAAGGAAGGCACCAACATCTTCCGCGTGCTGGTCAAGACGTTGTGGAACGCCGGCATCATCACCGACCGCACGAAGGGTTTCTATTCGACCTATCTGGACTTCGAAGAGTTCAAGACCGAAGGCGATGAAATGGTCGGCGATGCGATCGCCGAAGAGGGCATTCGCTATCTGCAAACCATCAATTTCGGCGCGAACGTCAATGCGTTGACCGAAGTGAAGGCGGCAGCTGTCGCGGCCGAGTAAGTTTCGCGTTTACGACGTGAGTTGAACGCCCTGCGCAAGCGGGGCGTTTGTCTTTATGTGCGCAAAAATCATAGAGATTAACACGAATTTCAGAGCTATCTGACACGATCGCCACCGGTTGCAATGAGGGTGCGCGTTCGCGATGGGGAATCAGGTTTCGCTGTTTCGCGGGCCGTCCGGGCTCGAGCGCGCCAAAGAGATCATCGAGCGTATGCATACGCACGATATCCCGCCGACGCCGCCGAACTACGAAATCTGGACAGGTTACGTCGCCGGCTCACCTCCCGAGTTGTGCCGCGAGATCGAAACGCGGCTGACCAACGGCCAAGCGTTCACTGACGAGACCAACGAAGAATTGTTCGAACGCTTCTTCGCCAATACGCGGCTTTCGATCCAGATGCTCGAAGCCAGCGGCATGATCGCGCGTGAGCTCGATGGCGCGGTCTCCAATTTGCGTGGAGCAGGGAGCCAAGCAGGCTCGTATGCCGGTCTGCTGAAAAGCACGGCAGCGCGCTTCGAAGGCGGCGTCGATTCTTCCGAGTTTCGCACCATGGTGCAGCAGCTCGCTGTCTCAACGCATGAGATGGCTGAGCAGAATCTTAGGCTGGTCGAGCAGATCGAAGCGTCTTCGCGCCAGGTCGAGGAATTGCAGGCTGCATTGCAGGCGGTGAAGGTTGAAGCGCTGACCGATGGCCTGACCGGTCTCGCCAATCGCCGCATGTTCGATGACACGATGCAGCGTCGCGTCGAAGAAGCATCGACGTCGAAGAGCGAGCTGTGCGTCGCTCTGTTCGAAATCGATAACTTCCGCCGCATCACCGACAATTGGGGCCATTCGCTCGGTGACCAGGTTCTCCGCTATGTCGCCTCGACATTGCGCGGGCACGCGCAGGGCGACGTCATGGCCGCGCGCCTCGCCAACGAAGAATTCGCGCTGATCATGCCGCGCACGAATGTGAACTTGGGCGAAGCGCTCTCGGCGCGGATCGCGCGCGCGATCAAGTCAAAGCGGCTCTCGGTGAAATCCACCGGCGATGTGATCGGTGAAATCACGCTCTCCATCGGCGTCGCACGCCTCCAGGCGCCGGAGACGATGAGCGCGATGCTTGAGCGCGCGGATGCGTGCTTGAATGCGGCTAAAGCGCAAGGCCGTGATTGCGCCGTGACCGATCTGCAATTGGCGCGTCAGCAAAGCGCGGCTTAAGCCAGCGGTGAGAGCGGCGCGTCTTTGATACGATCGAGATTGCCGCTGCCGGGGATGAACACACCCTCGATGCGGATGCCGTCGGGATCTTCGAACAAGGTCGAATAATAGTCCGGCGCCCACGAGCCTATTTCCGGCGCGCGGATGATCTTGGCGCCGAAGTCGCGCATCGATGCATGCAGCGCTTCAACGTCCTCGCGCGAGCGCATGCGGAAGCAGAAATGGTGCAGGCCGACGCGCCACTGATCGAACGGCGTGTCTTGGTGTTCGGGTGCGGCGTTGCGGATCAGCACGCCGGTGCGCGCGCCGATGCAATAGAACACTTGGCCGGGCACATCGTACTGGATCGCCATGCCGAAGGTTTCGTGGAGGAGGCGATAGTAGAACGCACGCGATGCCGTCACGTCGCGGACGGTGAGCTGAATGTGGGCGATGCCGTTTGGGGAGATCATGTTGGGCTCATGGGCTTGAGCTTGTTCTTGGTGAGGCGATTGAGCTGAGCAGCTTGATCGTCGCTCAGGAAGAACAGGATGCTAGCTTGGCCGTTGTCTATGCCCCAGAACGTACGACCATCTCCAATCGCGTCGGCAATCTCGCCCATGATGATCGCTACCGTGAGACCGTCGGCCCAGTCGTCTCGTATTTCGACTTCCAGTGAGCGCGATCGGTCTTTGAGCGTGTAGTGTAATTCGCCCGTCGCGGCGCCTGGCGTAATCTCGTCGACTATCTGCGTGATGAGATTTGGCTGTTTCGCAAGTCGTAACAAGTTTTCGACGATGCGCCCGTAGCTGCCAGGGCCTTCGACACACTCTAGATCGAAATTCCACGCATCGTCGGAGATGTGCCGACCCCATGGCTCGGCTTCGACTTCGCTGCCAAGCGAGAAGAGGAGCAGGTCATAAGATGTGCGTTCGTAGTCTTCGCGCGGAAAGGATAGCAAAAGATCGTCGATCATAACGTCGCGGTTCAAGCGAATGCCGATTGCAGCCAACGCGGCAAGTTGCTTTTCGATCGCGACGCGCCCGAACGACCACATCAGCCCCCCCAATGCCGGGCAGGTTAACATCCCCCGCGTTGCGAACAAAGGCGAAACACGTCAGCTTCAGCGCATGTCGCGAATCATGGCGCAGGCCTTTGACGATTTGAACGCAGAACAGCGGGCGGCGGTGGAGCATGGGCTGGACCCGTTGCTTGTCATCGCGGGCGCCGGCTCGGGCAAAACCAAAACGCTGTCGTGCCGCGTTGCGCATTTGGTAGCGAACGGCGCTGATCCTACGCGCATTCTGCTGCTGACCTTCTCGCGTCGCGCAGCGAGCGAGATGATCGCGCGCGTCGGCAAAGTGATGAGCGCTTACCATCCCCTCAATGGGGAGGGTCGCCGCGAAGCGGCGGGGAGGGGTGCGCGCGCAGGCGATGAGAGCACTGCCTCACAAGGCTCCACTCCAAATGACAGCGGGCCTCACCCCCTCAGTCACGCTGCGCGTGACAGCTCCCCCATCGAGGGGGAGCGGGTGCGCACAATGCCGACGGACGTCAGAATCCCGTGGGCCGGGACGTTTCACGCTATCGGCGCGCGGCTGTTGCGCGAATTGGCGCCGGTGATCGGCATCGATCCCGAGTTCACCATCCATGATCGCAGCGATAGCGCTGATCTCATGGGCATGGTGCGCCAAGAGCTTGGCGTGGCGTCCGGCGTCAAGCGCTTTCCGATGAAGGGGACATGCCTCGCGATTTATTCGCGCGTCGTGAATGCGGATGAGACGATCGCCGATGCGCTCGCCAACGCGTTTCCGTGGTGCCGCGAATGGGACGCGGAACTGAAGAAGTTGTTCGCGGCGTACGTTGAGGCCAAGCAGAAGCAAAACGTCCTGGACTATGACGATTTGCTTTGGCTTTGGGCTGAGGCGATGCAGGAGCCGGCGCTGGCGCAAGAGGTTGGCGCGCGCTTCGATCATGTGATGGTCGATGAGTATCAGGACACGAACAAGCTGCAGGCGCGCATTCTGTTGGCGATGAAGCCGGATGGTCGCGGCGTTACCGTTGTCGGCGACGATGCGCAGTCGATTTATTCGTTCCGCGCCGCCGACGTGCGCAACATTTTGGATTTTCCGAAGCTGTTTACGCCGGATGCGCGGCTTGTGACGTTAGAGCAGAACTATCGCTCCACATCGCCGATCCTCGCTGCATCGAACGCGGTGATCGATCTGGCGAAAGAGCGTTTCACCAAAAACCTGCGCACATCGCGCTCAGGCGGTGCAGCGCCGCAGCTTGTCAGCGTCCGCGATGAAGCGGCGCAGGCGGCGTACATTGCGGAGTCGGTGCTCGATGCGCGCGAGCGCGGCATGGCGCTGACGCAGCAAGCCGTGCTCTTCCGCGCCGCGGATTTCTCCGCGCCGGTGGAGTTGGAGCTGGCGAAGCGCGACATTCCATTCGTGAAGTTTGGTGGCTTGAAGTTTCTCGAAGCTGCGCACGTGAAGGACTTCCTCGCCATCCTGCGCTGGGCGCAGAACGGTGGCGATCGCATTGCGGGTTTCCGCACGTTGCAGCTCATCCCCGGCGTCGGCCCCGCACGCGCGGCGCGCATTCTTGATGCGGTGGATGAAACCGGCGCGTTTGGTGTTGTCCGCAACACGGCGCCGCCCGCAGGCGCGAGCGAGCAATGGGAAGCGTTGAAAGAGATGTTGGCCGCGATGGCGAAAGCGCCGGCGTGGCCGAGCGATCTCGATCTCGCGGCGCGCTGGTACGAGCCGGTGATGAACGAGCGCTATGACGATGCGCGCGTGCGTCTGGGCGACATCGAGCAGATGCAGCGCATCGGCGCGACGTTCGCCTCGCGCACCAGCTTCCTCACCGAACTCACGCTCGATCCGCCGAACTCGACGAGTGATGAGAGCGGGCCGGCGATGAAGGATGATGATTATCTCATTCTCTCCACCATTCACTCGGCCAAAGGCCAGGAGTGGAAGAACGTGTTCGTTCTGAATGTCGTTGATGGCTGCATGCCGTCCGACCTCGGCGCGGGCTCGACGGCGGAGTTGGAGGAGGAGCGGCGCTTGCTCTATGTGGCGATGACGCGCGCCAAGGATGAGCTGCATCTCATCACGCCGCAGCGTTTCTATCACACGCAGCAAGGCAAGGGCGGCGACAAGCACGTCTACGCCATCCGCTCGCGCTTTCTGCCGAGCGACATTCTGCCGAAGTTCGAGCAAACGGCGTGGGCGCCGGATGTCGGGACGAATGACGCGCGCATCGGCGCGCCGTTGCCGAAGATTGATCTGGCTGCGAAGGCGCGCGGGCGTTTCGGTTAAGCGCGCTTAGGCGGCAACGGAATGAAGCTCGACGTCCGCTCTTTGTACGCCTCGTAGTCCGATCGCGTTTTGCGCAGGTGCGGCTCTGTCGTCGGCGCGCCGCTGACGCTGGTGAGCAAATAGGTGATCAGCAGCGGGCCGGGGAGCGCCCACAAGCCAAGCGGCGTCTCAAGCGCGATGGCGAAGATGCCCCACCACGTGCAGAGCTCACCGAAATAGTTTGGATGCCGCGAGTAGCGCCAGAGGCCGCGGTCCATCACCTTGCCTTTGTTGTCCGCGTTCGCTTTGAACGCAGCGAGCTGCGCATCGGCGATGGCTTCGTAGAGAATGCCGAACGCAGCGACGCTCGCTCCGGCAATTGCAAGCACACCGAATGCGCGCGCGTCGCCGAGCTGACCAAGCTGCGCCGGCAGCGCCATGATGATCTGCAACACCATTTGCGGCGCGAACACGAAAAGCAGCGAAGTCGTCGCGAAATTCCAGCCGCGCTTGACCTTGGCGCGCTCCATCATCTTGGCGTAGCGCCGGTCGTGCCCCTGGCTGCGCCAACGCCAGAGCAGAAAGAGCCCCAGCCGAAGGCCCCAGGCGGAAGCGAGCAGGGCGACGGCCCAGCCGTGCGTGGTGGGCGCGGCGACTTGCGCCCAAGTAGTCCAGACCAGCACGAGGACGCCCAGGCCCCACCAGGAATCGATGAAGCTTGGATCCTGCAGCCGGATACTCACCAGCCATAACACCAGGAAAAACCCTGCCGAAACAAGCAGATTGATCCCAAGAACCGGCAGCGACTCAAGCATTCGCGTCTCCTCGACAGCTCTTCTACGCGGGAATGGGCGGTTCGGCTCCCCGCGACGGGCCGCGAGCACGGGGCGACGAACGGGCTAGTATCCGTATCGAAATTCGATAAGGGTGCCTGGAACCCGTTTTCCGGCCGAGGAGCCTCCCATGCTCGAGATCAAGAACCTCACCCACAAGTACCCGAACGGCGTGCTCGCGCTGAACGATGTGAACCTGACGATCGGGGCGGGGATGTTCGGGCTGCTCGGGCCGAACGGCGCCGGCAAGTCGACGCTGATGCGCGTGGTCGCGACGCTGCAAACGCCAAGCTCGGGAAGCGTGCGCTTCGGCGAGATCGATGTGGTCAAGCAGCCAGAATTGCTGCGCCGTACGCTCGGCTACTTACCGCAGGATTTCGGCGTCTATCCGCGCGTCTCTGCTGAAGCGATGCTTGATCACCTCGCA
Source organism: uncultured Terricaulis sp. (assembly GCA_964478365.1). Classification (GTDB taxonomy): domain Bacteria; phylum Pseudomonadota; class Alphaproteobacteria; order Caulobacterales; family Aquidulcibacteraceae; genus Vitreimonas. Next base: position 34,219 of record CAYZIJ010000022.1, on the reverse strand, counting down.
GTGCTGAAGGGTTTGACCAACGGCAAAGAGCGCCGCGATGCGGTGCAGGGGCTGCTGAATAAGGTCAATCTCTACAATGTGCGCAAGAAGGCGCTCGCTGGCTACTCAGGCGGCATGCGTCAGCGCTTCGGCATCGCGCAGGCGTTGCTTGGCGATCCGAAACTCATCATCGTTGACGAGCCAACTGCAGGTCTCGACCCGGAAGAGCGCAACCGCTTCCTCAATCTGCTTGCCGCGATCGGTGATGATGTTGTCGTCATCCTCTCAACGCACATCGTTGAAGACGTCTCGCAACTCTGCCCGCGCATGGCGATCCTCGCCGGCGGACGTTTGGTGCGCGAAGGCTCGCCAGAAGGCTTGCGCCAAGAAATCCAAGGCCGCGTGTGGCGCGCGACGATCGCGCGCGAAGAATTGGAGGCAGTGCGCCAACGTTACAACGTGATCTCCGAACGTCTTGTCGGCGGTCGCACCGTGATCCACGTCGCGTCCGACAGTCAGCCAAGCCCGGACTTCGCCGCTGTCGAGGGCGGGCTTGAGGACGTTTACTTCTCCACGCTCACCGCCTCGCGCGCGGCTTGATCGGAGAGGGCAGTCCGATGTTTGGTAAAGTCGCTTCCTTCGAGTTCGGCTATCAGCTGAAGAATCCAGTTCTCTGGATCGCGTTCATCGTTTTCTTTCTGCTGACGTTCGGCAGCGTAACCGTCGATTTCATCCAGATCGGCGCGGCGGGCAATGTTCACGTCAACAGCCCATTCGCGATCATCAACACGATGGCGATCATGGCGATCTTCGGCCAGTTCGCGGTCGTCGCTTTCGTCGCCAACATTGTTATCCGCGATGACGAAACCGGCTTTGCGCCGATGATCCGCGCCACGCAGATCAGTAAGTTCGATTATCTGTTCGGCCGCTTCCTCGGCGCATTCCTCGCCAGCTTGATCATCATGCTCGCGATTCCGCTGGCGATGCTGATCGGCTCGTTCATGCCGTGGCTCGATCCGGAAGAGCTGGGGCCGACAGTGCTCTGGCATTATGCTTACGCGTTCGGCGTCGCCGCGTTCCCGACCTTGTTGCTCTGTGCCTCGATGTTCTTCGCGCTGGCGACGGTCACGCGTTCGATGATGGCGACTTATCTTGGCGTCATCGCGTTTTTCATTCTCTACGTCGTGCTCTCAAGCCTCTTCTCGCGACCCGAATACGAACAGGCCGTGGCGTTGCTCGAGCCCTACGGCCTTGGCGCGCTCTTCGACTCCACGCGCTATTGGACGGCGTCGGACCGCAACACCATGGTCCCGCCACTGAGCGGGCTCTATCTCGGTAACCGCGCCATCTGGGGCGGCGTTGCGATCGCTTCGCTAGCGTTGGCGTACTTCCTGTTCAGCTTCTCCGCGCGTGGTTCGAAGAAGAAGCTGAAGGAAGAGAAGCTCTCAGCGCCGCCGGCGCATGTACTTAGCATCGGCTCGTCGAAGCAATATTTCGATGCCGGCGCATCGTGGACGCAGCTCATCACCCGCGCACGCTTCGAGTTCGGCTATCTATTCCGCAGCCCGGCTTTTATCGTGCTGATGGCGCTCGGCTTGCTGAACGCGGGCGGGGCGCTCTGGTTTTCAACCGAGCAAGGCGGTGTCGTCACCTATCCGGTGACGCGGCTCTTCGCGCAGTTGCTCTCCGGCACATTCACGCTCGGCCCGATCCTGATCGCCATCTATTATGGCGGCGAACTGGTCTGGCGCGATCGCGAACGCCGCATCCATGAGATCGTCGATTCAACGCCGGCGCCGGACTGGAGCTTTGTGGCGCCGAAGGTGTTGGCGCTCTTCACTGCGTTGTTGGCCGTGCTTCTGGTCGGCATGGCTACGGGCGTCGCGATCCAGGCGATGAAGGGCTACACGAACTTCGAGTTCGACAAATACGTGCTCTGGTACGTGTTGCCGAACCTCGGCGCCTGCTTCGGCATCGCTGCGCTCTCCGTGTTCTTGCAAGCGATCTCGCCGCACAAATTCGTCGGCTGGGGGCTGATGCTGCTCTATTTGATTGGCACCATCACGCTGTCGCAGATGGGATTCGATCATAATCTTTATCTCTACGGCGCCGGCCCCTCGATGCCGACGTCCGACATGAATGTCGGCGGTCATTACTGGATCGCGCCGACATGGTTCCAAGTCTATTGGACATTCGGCGCGCTCATCCTGGTCGTGTTTGCGTACCTGTTATGGCGTCGTGGCGCCGACACGCGGCTTTTGCCGCGCTTGCGTGCAATGCCGCGCCGCGTGGCGCAAGGCGGCGGCGCTGTGCTTGTGGTGCTGCTGCTGGGCTTTGCCGGCGTCGGCGGCTGGATCTTCTACAACACAAACGTGCTAAACACGTATCGCTCCAACGTCTCGAACGAACGCTGGACGGCGAACATGGAGCGCGAACTCATCCAGTATGAGAACGCGCCACAGCCGACCATCACCGACGTGACGCTCAGCGTTGATCTGCAACCATACCAGCACACGTTCTCCGCAACGGGGCTCTATGTGATAGAGAACCGCACTGGTGCGCCGTTGGCGGAAGTGCATCTAAACTGGCCGCGCTTTCTTGACCTCGACAGCGTCGTGGTTGAAGGCGGCGAACTCGCACGCGATTATACGAGCGAGCCGGAAGAGTATCCGTACCAAATTTGGCGTTTCACCACGCCGATGCAGCCGGGCGAACGCCGCGAAATCCGTTTCGAAACGGCCGATCGCAGCCGGGGCTTCACCAACACCAATTCGGTGTCATCGGTGCAAGACAACGGTACGTTCCTGAACAACGGCGCCTTCACCCCGTCGTTCGGCTTCAACCGCAATCAAACGCTGCAGGATCGTAACATCCGTAGGCGTCAGAACTTGCCGGTCGATCGGCGCATGCCGACTTTGGAGGATGACGCCGCGCGCCGCTTCCAATATTTGCGCCACGACTCCGATTGGGTGAACGCCGACATCACTGTCACCACCGACGCCGATCAAATTCCGATCGCGCCCGGCTACGTTGTCTCGGATGAAAGCAGCAATGGCCGACGCACGGTGCGTTTCCGCACCGAAGCGCCGATCATGCACTTCTTTTCAATCCAGTCGGCCGCTTACGAAGTCGCGCGCGGGCAATGGAACGACGTGAACCTGGAGATCTACTATCACCCGGAGCATGCCTACAATATCGACCGCATGATGCGCGCGACGGAAACCTCGCTCGACATGTTCTCGCGCGAGTTTTCGCCGTTCCAATTCCGGCAGATGCGCATCCTGGAGTTTCCGGGCTACGCAAGCTTCGCGCAGGCGTTCGCGAACACGGTGCCGTATTCGGAAGACATCGGCTTTCTCAACCGCTTCGAGGAGGGTGATGCGCTTGTCTCCGATCGCATCGATCTCGTCACCTATGTGACGGCGCACGAGGTCGCGCACCAATGGTGGGCGCACCAGCTGATCGGCGCCGACATGCAAGGCTCGACCATGCTGTCGGAAACCTTTGCGCAATACTCGGCGCTGTTGGTGATGGAAGAAATGTACGGGCCCGACCAGGTTCGCCGCTTCTTGCGCTACGAACTCGATCGTTACCTCCGCTCACGCGGTGGCGAAGTGATTGAAGAACTGCCGCTGATGCGCGTGGAGAACCAGCCTTACATTCACTACCGTAAAGGCGCACTGGTGATGTACTTCCTGCGCAACGAAGTGGGCGAGGAGGTCGTCAATCGCGCCTTGCGTCGCTTGCTGGAAGCGTACTCTTTCCGCGGCAATCCCTATCCGCGCTCGCTCGACTTCGTCACCATCCTGCGTGAAGAAGCCGGCCCCGAGCACGCGCAGCTGATCACCGATCTCTTCGAGCGCATCACGCTCTACGATGCGCGCGTGGCGGAAGCGACGGCGACGCAGAACGCGCAAGGGACGTGGGATGTCGTCATGCAAGTCGAGGCGCGGAAGTTCTACGCCGACGGCGAAGGCGAAGAGACCGAGTCTCCGCTCAATGAACAGTTCGAGTTCGGCGTGTTCAGCGCCGAGCCTGGGCGAGGCTCGTTCTCATCGGAAGACGTGATCGCGTTCGAGCGGCGGCCGCTGGAAAGTGGGCGTCAGGAGATCCGCTTCACCGTCGCGCGCGAACCGCGGTTCGTAGGCGTTGATCCGTACAACAAACGGATCGATCGCAACGCGGCAGACAACGTGATGGCGGTGACGATTAATCGCTAACGGTGAGCAGCCCGCTCAGGCAATCGCTTTGAGCGCGCTGCGCACCGTGTCGGCGATCTGATCGATCTGGCTCTTCTCGATGATTAGCGGCGGTGAGAAGGCGATGATGTCGCCGGTGACGCGCACCAGCACGCCGGCGTCGAAGCATTTGCGGAAGACTTCCAAGCCGCGCGCTGTCGGCGCACCTGGGCGCGGCTCAAGCTCGATGCCGCCAATGAGGCCGAGATTGCGGATGTCGATGACGTGCGGCGCGTCGCGCAGACCGTGCATGGCGTCTTCCCAATAGGGCGCGAGTTCTGCGGCGCGCTCGAACAAGCCTTCGTCGCGGTACACGTCGAGCGTCGCCAAGCCCGCCGCGCAGGCGAGGGGGTGGCCGCTTGTGGTGTAGCCGTGGAAGAGCTCGATTGGCGTGTCGGCGTTGGCGAGGATCGTGTCGTAGATCTCGCGTGAGCACGCGACTGCGCCCATCGGCACAGCGGCGTTGGTGATCGCCTTGGCCATCGTCATGATGTCGGGCTTCACGTCGAAGTATTGCGCCGCGAACGGCGCGCCGAGGCGACCGAAGCCGGTGATGACTTCATCGAAGATCAGCAGAATGTCGTGCTTGGTGCATAGCTCGCGCAGCCGCTTGAGATAGCTCTTCGGCGGCATGATCACGCCGGTTGAGCCAGCGACGGGCTCGACCATGACAGCGGCGATCGTGCTCGCATCATGCAGCGCGACGATGCGCTCCAACGCGTCAGCGAACTCGACGCCATAGTCCGGCTCGCCGCGTGAGAAGGCGTTGCGTTGGATGTCGAGTGTGTGTGGCAAGTGATCGACGCCGGCCACCATCGGGCCGTAGGTCATGCGGTTGCGGACGATCCCGCCGACGCTGATGCCGCCGAAATTGGTGCCGTGATAGCCGCGTTCGCGGCCGATCAGGCGATACTTGCCGGCCTTGCCGCGCGCCTTCTGATAAGCGAGCGCGATCTTCAATGCTGTGTCGGCGCTCTCGCTGCCGCTATTGGTGAAGAAGATTCGGTCGAGATCGTTTGGCAGTAATTCGCCAAGCCGGTTGGCGAACTCGAACGCGCTCGGTGAGCCGAGATTGAAATTGCTGGCATAGTCGAGTTCACCAGCGGCGCGCCGGATCGCCTCAACGATGCTCGGCCGGCAATGACCGGCGGCGACGCACCAAAGTCCCGCTGTCGCATCGAGGATCGCCCGGCCGTCGGGAGTGTAATAGTGCATGCCCTCGGCGCGCACGACCATGCGCGGATCGGCTTTGAAAGCGCGGTTCGGCGTGAACGGCATCCAGAACGTGTCGAGCGAGTTCGGGCGTGTGTCGGCCATGCGCGCAGTTTCGGACGAGAGCGATAAAATCTCAACACCCATTCCCGGGGCGATGTGGACGCATCGAGCCCGGGAATGGGCGGGTGGTGTTAGCGCCGTGGTGTGACTTCGATTGTTCGCCACTGCCTCTGTGCGAACATCTCCGATTGGTCGTTGTAATGCTCACTCTGAGGCCGCTCGCTCGCGCCCCATTGGTGGATGACGCGTGTGGAGAGAGTGCCGTCCGGCGCCCAATCGATCACCATCATGTAGCCGTCGCCGAAGTTCGCGTTGGCGCGGCCGTCATCGTCATAGGCCCAACGCAGCGCGCGTAGCACGTCGGGCGCGCCTTCCAGCGCGAGATCGACATCGCCGCGACGCAAGCGCAGCACCTCGCCCAGCGGCGGATCGATGCGGCCGAAATGTTGGCGCAGCTGTGCTGCAGCATCGCGCGCCGATTGTACGGGGTTAGGCCGCGGCGCGTTGGCGCGTTCGGCGTTGTAGAGCGTTTGAAACGACATGCCGACGAGTGCTGCCGCCGGGCTGTCATTGGCGGCGCGTCGGTCCCAGCTGCGCAACAAGGTTTGGATGTCTGTGAGCTCAGCGTCGCCGTTTGCATCGGCAGCGAGGATCAGGCGCACCATTTCCATGGTCTGTGAGCGTTCGCTCGACGTGAGATCGAACTTCGCCTCAAGTAGCTGCGCGTCGCTGATGCGCGCGAGCGGCGAGAGGATCTCCATGGCGCGATAGCCGCGATTGGTGACGTAGGTTTCGATCGCGGGCGCGGCATCCGGGAATGCGTCAGGTCCGATATTGGCGCTCTCATCGGTGATCGCCCACGGTGCGCCGTTAGTGCTGGCGAGCCAGCCCGAGGAGGGATTAATCAATTCCGGCGCATCGACGCGATCGTCCATCGCCCACACGTTGGCGCTCGTATCGCCCGGCACGCAGCCGCGCCAATTGTAGCCTTCGGCGCGGCGCGGGATGATGGCGTTGTAGAGATAGCCGATGCGTCCGGTCTGATCGGCGTACATGAAATTGAACGACGGGATCGCACGCATCGCCATCGCTTCGCGCCACTGCTCGTAATTTTCCGAGCGGCCCATGCGATAGAATTGCTCGAGCGCGCGCAACTCGCCTTGGCCAGCGTAACGCACCGCGACCCAGCCATCGGCGGTTTCGAACGCGGGCCCATGCACGGTGAAGCGCAAGGTGCGCGGGACGGGGATGGTAAACCAGCCCATCTTCACCCAGAGCCAGATCTGGCGCGTCTCAAAGCGCCGCCATTCGCCGTCGAAGAAATATTGGCCGCGATGCTGGTCGTCGGTGGTGAGTTGATAGATGTCGGCGAGGTCGGGCAGGTTTACGGTCGCAGCGAAACCCAAGCGCCCATTGGTGCCCAGCACAGGGAAGGGCGAGCCTGGGAAAAGGCCGCCATGCATCAGCCAGCCCGTGTCGCTGGAGACGCGCGCTTCGTACCACGCCACCGGTCCCGCCCACGGCTGGTGCGAGTTCACGATAAGGCGCGTGTGCCCGTCATCACTGCGGCGTGGCGCCACGGCGAACGCGTTGGAGCCCCAATCGCTCGTTGGGCTGCGCGCCTCTTCGACAGTGCAGGGATGACCGTCTTCATTGGCGACCATGCCGAGTGTGCGCTCGAAGCCCCAGAAGAGCGGGACGGTGAGCGCAGAGCCGGCGATCACGTCGCGGCCAGTGATGTTGTGTGCGTTTGGCAGCACTTCGTCCGGATGCTCTGCCGCGTAGGCGTTCAGGCCATCGGCATAGGCTTCGACGATGGCGCGAAACTCAGGCGAGATGTCGCTTTCATAGCGTTCTTCGACTGAGCGCTCGATGCCGAGCAAATTCCAGAGGAAGTCGGAGCGTGCGCCTTCTTCGCCGAGATAGGCGCCGAGTTTGCCGCGTCCGAGCAGCACGGTGATCTGGATGGTCTCGAAATTATCTTCGGCGTGCGCGTAGGCGAGGCCGTAGGCGGCGTCGGCATCGGTCGCGCCGTGAACATGGGGGACGCCGTATTCGTCGCGCGAGGTCGTAAACGTGTACTCGCGCGCTGGCGCGAGCGGAGGTGGCGCGCAGCTTGTTGCAAGCGCGAACGCAGTCAGCAGCGCGGCAAGTCGTTTCATGTGATCCCCTCGTGGCGTGAGTGTGCGGGAGCGCGACGCGCTCATCAAGGCTTACGCTACGGAGGACGCTTCCCGGGGCGCGGCGAAGCCGAGAACCCGGGACCCATTCGTGACCGCGATACAAATGGACCCTGGATCGCCGCTGCGCGTCGTCCGGGGAGCTTAGAGTTTGAGGCCAAGCGATTGCGCGCTAGATACGCTCAGTGTCTTTAGCCGATCTTATCGTCCGCGAAACGCAGCGTTTCATCGAGACGCACCCGAAGAGCGCCGCACACGCGAGCGCGCTGAAAGTGCATTGGCTCTTCGGCGCGCCGTTTCATTGGATGAACGATTGGGCAGCGCCGACAGCCATCGTCGCCGAAGACGGCGAAGGCGCGGTGCTGACCGATATCGATGACAATTCCTATGATGACTTCTGCCTGGGCGACACGCCCGGCATGTTCGGCCATGGCCGTCCTGAGATCGCGCGCGCTGTGGCCGAGCAAGCGCGCCGTGGCGCTACATTCATGCTGCCGACGGAAGAGGCGGCGGCTCTTGGCGCGTTGCTGGCGGAGCGGTTTGGTTTGCCGTTCTGGCAAACGACGCTTTCAGCTTCGGACGCCAACCGCGCATTGATCCGTTGGGCGCGCGCGGTGACGGGCAAGTCTGTGATCGTCGTGTTCGACGGTTGCTATCACGGCATGGTCGAGGATTGCTTCGTCGAGCTGCGCCACGGCCGCACACGTCCGGACAGTGGCCTCATCGGCCAAGTCTTCGACATGACGCGCACCACACGTGCCGTGCCGTTCAACGATATTCGCGCTTTGGAAGCCGCCCTCGCGCAAGGCGATGTCGCCGCCATCCTGGCTGAGCCCGCGATGACGAACTGCGGCATGATCCTGCCGGAGGAAAAGTTCTGGAAGCGCGTGCAAGCGCACGCCAAGACAGCCGGCGCGTTGCTCATTCTTGATGAGACGCACACGCTTTCGAGCGGCCCCGGTGGTGCGACGAAAGAGTGGGAGTTGACGCCTGATGCGCTCGTCATCGGCAAAGCCATCGCCGGCGGCTTTCCCGCTGCGGTGTGGGGCGTGAGCGCCGCGCTTGCGGAACAGATCGCCGCCGTCCCGCGCAGCGGAGGCCGTTCCGGCATCGGCACAACGCTCGCCGGCAACGCTATGGGCATCGCCTCCATTGGCGCGACCTTGCGTGAGATCGCGACGCCGGAGGCATATGCGACCATGCTCGACGGCGCCGAAGCGCTCGTTACGCAGCTCAACGCCGTCATCGCCAAGCACAAGCTGCCGTGGTGCGTAGTCCATGTCGGTGCGCGTGCGGAGATCATCTTTGCGTCGGCGCCGCCGCAGAACGCCGCCACCATGCGTCCGGCTTTGGCGCAGGCGGAGCTGAACCACGCGCTCCACCTCTATTTGATCAATCGCGGCATCCTTATCGCGCCGTTTCACATGATGATGCTGGTCAGCCCCCTGACCACGCGAGATCAGATTGACCGGCTCGCCGCAGCGGTCGATAGCTTCGCCGAAGATTACACCAAAGAAGTGCCCGCATGACGATCGCCGATCCGAAGGAAGTCAAAGCCTTCCTCGACAAGCACCCTGACATTCAGTTCTTCGAGATCGTGTTCACCAATATGGCGGGCGTGCCGCGTGGCAAGCGTCTGCGTCGGCATGAGATCGAGGCCGTGTATGCGCAGGGGCGCTTCCTGCCGGGCTCGATCCTGGTCAATGACATAACGGGGCAGGACGTCGAAGCGACTGGCCTTGTCTGGGAAGATGGCGATGCGGACCGTGTCGCGCGGCCGATCGCTGGCCGCATCACGCCGGCGCCGTGGCTTGGCGCTGACGTCGCGCAAGTGCCGCTGACCATGTATGAGCTCGACGGCAAGCCGCACGATCTCGATCCGCGCCATGTGCTGCAACGTGTGATCGATCGCTACACGGCTGATGGTCTCGTGCCGGTCGTCGCGTGCGAGCTTGAATATTATCTGGTCGATGCGCGCCGCACGGCGAACGGCAAAATCCAATTGCCGCCGTCGCCGCTCACTGGCGATCGCGCCACGCAGCACCAGGTCTATGGCCTGCGCGAAGTGGAGGAGGCGTCAGGCTTCCTGCGCGATCTCTGGATTGCTGCCGATGCGATGGGCATTCCGCTTGAGGGTGCGATTAGCGAATACGCACCGGGCCAATTGGAACTCACTTTGAAGCATCACGCCGATGCATTGCGCGCCGCTGATGATGCAGTGCTTTACAAGCGTGCGGCGAAGGGCGTCGCGCTCCGGCACGGATGCGAAGCGACGTTCATGGCCAAACCGTTCGCCGATCTCGCCGGCTCCGGCATGCACCTGCATGTCAGCGTCAACGACAAGGCGGGCAAGAACATCTTCGCGTCGGAGAAGCCCGAAGGCGAGCCGGTGTTGGCGCACGCGATCGGCGGCATGAAGGCGCTGCTGGCGGACTCGATGGCGATCTATGCGCCGAACGCCAATTCCTATCGCCGCTTCCGCGCTAACTCCTACGCGCCCGTCGCGCCGACTTGGGGCGTCAACAACCGCACTGTGTCCTTCCGCGTGCCGGCCGGTGCGCCGCCAACGCGCCACATCGAACACCGCGTTGCCGGCGCCGATGCGCATCCGGCTTTGGCGCTCGCAGCGCTTCTTGCTGCAGTGCACCATGGCATCACCAACAAAACCGATCCCGGCCCAGCCATTGTCGGCGACGGCTACTCTCAGGCCGAAGGCGGCGAGAAAATCCCGACCAATTGGTTCGCGGCGACCGATAGGTTCGCGGAGTCGGCCCTCTTGAAAGAGTATCTCGGCGAGCGCTTTGTGCGGATGTACTCGATCGTGAAGCGGGTCGAGCAGGATCGCTTTCAAAGCATGATCCCGGATATTGATTATGACTGGTATTTGCGCGCTTGTTAGCGGGCAGATGTCGGGAGCAGGCTAATCGCGGGCCGTTTTGGCGGCCGAACAGGAAGGGACGCACCCATGGCTAAGGGCAGATATCTCCGGGGCGCGTCGCGCCGTTCGATCCTTCAGCAATTTGGCGGCGTCGCCGTCGGCATTTCGTTCGGCGGCTTGGCCGGCTGCGGCGGTGGCGGCGGCAGTGGCCGCAGCGTGAACGTCCATAACTGGGCGACCTATACCGGCGAAACCACCAACGAGGATTTCACCACCGCGACCGGCATCAGCGTCAACTACACAAACTTCGCCAGCAACGACGAACTCTTCGCGCAATTCCGCGCCGGCAATCCTGGCTATGACGTGATCGTGCCGTCGAACGAGTACGTCACGCGCATGAGCCAAGCGCAGATGCTGCAGCAGCTCGACAAATCGCTGATCCCGAACGCTGCGAACATCCTGCCGGAGTTTTCTGGCCTCGACGAACGTTACCCAACAACGTTCGATCCGGGCCGCGTCTATTCGATGCCTTATACTTGGCTCTGCATCGGCATCGGCTATCGCAAGAGCGCGATGCCGAGCCCGACCTTCGTGCCGAACTCGTGGCGCTATCTGCTCGACTCAGCCCAGTTCAGCCAGCGTATCGCGGTGCTCGGAGAATCGGCTGACTTGATCCGCCTGGCGGCCAAGTACAAAGGCCACTCGATCAACGGCATCGCACCTGCTGTGCTGACGGAAGTCGAGCAAATGCTCATTCGTCAAAAGCCGCACATCAAGCAATTCCACTCCGATACGGGCCAAGATCTCTTGGCGTCGGGCGAAGTCGATCTCGTCATGGAATATAATGGCGATATCGCTCAAGCGATCACCGAGGATGACGACCTCGCCTGGGCCTACGCCACCGAAGGCAGCATGCAGAACCAGGATTGCCTCTGCATCCCAACCGGCGCGCCGAACTTGGAAGCCGCCTACGCCTACATCAACTACGTCCTCGATGGCCCACCGGGCGCTGGCATCGCCGAGTACATTCAGTACGCCACGCCGAACGGCGCCGCTCGCGATCTGATGCCGGATAGCTACAAGAACAATCCGATCGTCTATCCGCCGCCGGCGGACATGGCGAAGCTCGAGTACGGCGCATTCGAAGGCGACGACGTCTCGCGTCAGTACGAAGAAATCTTCACCCGCATCAGCGCGGCGTGATGAACTTGGACCGCCGGCGCCCTGCTGGCGGGTCCACCTCCGCTGGGGGAGTCGAGAGGGTCGTATGGAGCAAACCTGGAAACAGGCGAAAGCAGCGTTCGCGGCGATTTCGATTCCGCCGCTCGTTTGGCTGTTTCTCTTCTTCCTGATCCCGCTCAGCGTCATCTGGGTTTACACGTTCGGTGAAAACACCGGCCCGACGACGATCGATTTCACCGGCACGTTCGACAATTACACGCGCGCCCTAGAGCCGCTCTTCCTCAGCATCTTCGCCAAGAGCCTGGTTGTCGCCGGCATCACGACGGTGCTCTGCCTGATCATCGGTTTTCCAGTTGCGCTCGCGATTGCGTTTGCGCCGCCGAAGACGAAAGCATGGCTGCTGCTGCTGATCATGCTGCCGTTCTGGACGAACTTGCTCATCCGCACCTTCGCGCTGATCGCGGTGTTGCGTGAGCAGGGCTATGTGAACTTCGCGCTCGAATGGCTCTGGAATAACGCGAGCGGCTTCATGACGCTCGTCGGCCTGCAGCCGCTCGGCGAATACGAGCCGCTCACGCTGCTCTACAACAACACCGCCGTCATCATCGGCCTCGTCTATGTGCATCTGCCATTCATGGTGCTGCCGCTTTATTCCGCGCTCGACCGCATGGATCGCTCGCTGATGGAAGCGAGCCTCGATCTCGGCGCGGGTCATCTGCGCACGATCTGGAGCGTCGTCGTGCCGCTCGCGGCGCCCGGCATCGCGTCAGGTATTCTCATCACGTTTATCCCGGCGCTCGGCGCGTATCTGACGCCAGATCTTCTCGGAGGCACCGATAGTCAGATGATCGCAAACGTCATCGAGCGCCAGTTCAAGCGCGCCAATGACTGGCCGTTCGGCGCGGCGCTCTCTTTCCTGCTTATGTACCTAACGTTCATCGCCATCGCCGTGCAGGCCTTGGTCCAGCGCCGTAGCGATCGGAGAAGCTGATGGCGGACCAAGCTCTCACCTCGATACCGAAAGTCGGCGGCCGCAAGCTGCGCGAAAAGCGCGATAAGCCGGGGCCGCTCGATTACATGCGTGCTTGGCCGCTGCAGGTGATTGTCGGCGCGACTTTGCTCTTCCTCTATTTGCCGCTGATCACGCTGATGGTGTTCAGTTTCAATGACAGCCGCCGCAACATCGTTTGGCAGGGCTTCACCACCGAATGGTACGTGAAGGCCTTCAACAACGACTCGCTGGCGCAAGCGTTCTTGAACTCGCTGACCATCGCGTTTTTCTGCACCATCTTCTCGGTGATCCTCGGCGCGCTCGCCGCCGTGATGCTCTGGCGCTTCCGTTTTCCTGGCAAAACTGCCGTCGAAGGCGCGATGGCGCTGCCGATCGTGGTGCCGGAGATTTGCCTGGGCGTTGCGATGCTGGTCTTTTTCTCGCGCGTGATGCCGTGGCCGACGGGGCTGCCGTGGCCGATCAATCTCGGCTCGATCATCATCGCGCACATCTCGTTTGCATTCCCGTTCGTCGCCACCGTCGTCCGAGCACGCCTCGCGTCGTTCAATCGCGAGTTGGAGGAGGCGGCCAAGGATTTGGGCGCGAGCGAATGGCGCACGTTCTGGGATGTGTTGGTGCCGCACATGCAGCCTGGCTTGATCGCAGGTGCGTTGCTGGCCTTCACCTTGTCGCTGGACGATTTCGTCATCACCTTCTTCACGGCCGGGCCTGACACGGTGACGTTCCCGGTCAAAGTCTATTCGATGCTGCGCTTCGCGGTGACGCCGGAAGTCAACGCCGCTTCGACCATCCTTATCGTTGTCACCGTCATCCTCACGGCGGTTGGTCTGCAGATGCAGAACAATCAGTCCAAGGAGCAGAAGGCGTAATCCATGACTGACGCTCAATCCTCCGCCCAGGCCAGACCAACGCCGCATGTGAAGGACAACGCCATCATCCGCTTTGAAGGCATCACCAAGCGCTTCGGCAAGATGGTCGCTGTCGATAACGTCACGCTCGACATTCAAGAGGGCGAGTTCTTCGCGCTGCTCGGCCCGTCCGGCTGCGGCAAGACCACTTTGCTTCGCATGCTCGCGGGCTTCGAAACGCCGACAGAAGGCCGCGTGCTGATCGACGGCAAAGACGTCGCGTCATTGCCGCCGAACAAGCGGCCGGTAAACATGGTGTTTCAGTCCTACGCCGTCTTTCCGCACATGAAGGTCGCGGACAATGTCGCGTACGGCCTGAAGATGGATGGCGTCGACGGCGGCGAGATCAAGCGCCGCGTGGATGAGGCGCTTGAACTCGTGAAGCTCGGCGGCTTGGGCGCGCGCATGCCGGACCAACTCTCCGGTGGCCAACGCCAACGCGTAGCACTCGCACGCGCTTTGGTGAAACGCCCGCGCGTGCTGTTGCTTGACGAGCCGCTCTCTGCGCTGGACGCCAAGCTCCGCGATCAAATGCGCTCGGAGCTGACGTCACTGCAGGAAAAAGTCGGCATTACCTTCATCATGGTCACGCACGATCAGGACGAAGCGCTTGCCATCGCTACGCGCTGCGCCGTGATGAATAGGGGCGTGCTCACGCAAGTCGCGACGCCAGCTGATCTCTACGAGTTTCCGAACTCGCGTTTCGTCGCCGATTTCGTCGGCAGCGTGAACATGTTTGAGGGCGTGCTCGATCAAGACGAGCCGAACCAGGCGCAAGTGCGCTGCAAGGAGCTTGGCGCTCCGGTTTTCTTGGATCACGGCGTCACCGGCGCACGCGGTTCTACGGTTTGGGTGGCGCTGCGGCCCGAGAAAATCGAGATGCACAAGCGCGCCGAAGGATCGACGCCGATGAAGATGGAGGATGCGCCCGCGGGGACGAACGTGGTTCCGGGCATCATCCGCGACATCGTTTACCTTGGCAGCGAGACTAATTTCGAAGTGGAACTCGAAGGTGGCCGCCGCGTAAAGACGTTCCGCTCGAATTTGACGCGCTACGATCAGGAAGATTTTACCTGGGACGAGCCAGTTTGGCTGGCTTGGCACGCCTGTTCGCCAGCGGTGCTGTTATCTTAGAACCATGACCACGACACGACCCGTTCTCGGCGTTATCGCCTGCAATCGCTCCGTCGAAGCGCAAGACGCGCAGACGGTGATGACGCGCTATCTCGTCTCCGCGTTGAAGTACTCTGACGCAGCGGCACTGCTTGTGCCTGCATTGCCAGAGCTGATGCATCCCAAAGAGGTCGCGCCGCGCCTCGATGGCATCTTGCTCACCGGCACGCCGTCTAACCTCGATCCGAAACGCTACGGCGCGATCATTGATGATGCGCCCGGCCCCTTCGATCCTGGCCGTGACGAAATGACGGCGCAGCTCATCGACGCGATGATCGAAGCGGGCAAACCGGTGTTCGGCATTTGCCGCGGCTTCCAGGAATTGAATGTTGCGTTCGGCGGCACGCTCCGCCGCGATATGGCCGAGAACGCCGAGCTGATCGCGCACCACGCGCCGAGCCATAAAACCTTCGCTGAGTATTTCGAGCACATCCATCCGGTGAACTTGGTCGAAGGCGGCGTCTTAGAGCGCGCCTACAAGACCGACGAACTCAATGTCGTCAGCGTTCACTATCAAGGCGTCGATCAACTCGGCGCGGGCTTGACCGTCGAAGCCACAGCGCCTGACGGCGTGGTCGAAGCGATCTCCGCAAACATCAACGGCGCGCCCGTTCTCGCGGTGCAGTGGCACCCCGAATGGAAGGCGCACGAGAATCCCCAGAGCCAAACCTTCTTTAAGCTTTTGGGCCGAGCACTTCGGCGTGAGCCGCTCGTCGCTTAATCAGCGACGCAAGAAACGAAAAAACGAGGGAAGAGCATGGCGCGTAATTACGATATACCCGAATTGCGTCGTCTCGACGTCGCGCACCATTTGCCGGCGCAGGCCAATTACGGCGAGCTCGAAAAACTCGGCGGCAGCCGCATCATCACGCGTGCCGAAGGCTGCACCATCTATGACGGCGACGGCGCTGCGATCCTCGACGGCATGGCCGGGCTTTGGTGCGTGAATGTCGGCTATGGCCGTGAAGAATTGGTCCGCGCCGCAGCCGAGCAAATGCAAGAGCTGCCGTTCTATAACACGTTCTTCAAGACAGCGACGCCGCCCACCGTAATGCTTGCAGCAAAGCTCGCCGAGAAACTCGGCGGCGATCTGCAGCACGTCTTCTTCAATTCATCCGGCTCGGAAGCCAACGACACCGTGATGCGCATGGTGCGTCACTATTGGAACGTATCCGGCCAACCGAAGCGCACCATTTTCATCAGCCGCCACAACGCCTATCACGGCTCGACCATGGCGGGCGCCAGCCTCGGCGGCATGAAGCACATGCACCCGATCGGGGGCTTGCCGATCCCCGGCGTCGAACACGTCGCACAGCCCTACAAGTTCAACGAAGGTTTCAACGAAGACGAAGAGGCCTTCGCCGCACGCTGCGCGCAAGAGATCGAGGATCGCATCCTGAAAGTCGGCCCCGAGAACGTTGCTGCGTTCATCGGCGAACCGGTGCAAGGCGCTGGCGGCGTGATCATTCCGCCGAAGGGCTATTGGAAGCGCGTCGACGCGATCTGCAAAAAGTACAGCATCTTGCTTGTCATCGACGAAGTCATCTGTGGCTTTGGCCGCCTTGGCTCGTGGTTCGGCTTCCAGCATTTTGGCGTGACGCCCGATCTCGTCGCGATGGCGAAGGGGTTGTCATCCGGCTATCTGCCGATCTCAGCTGTCGGCGTGTCCAAACAAGTCGTCCAAGTCCTACGCGAGAAGGGCGGCGAGTTCGTGCACGGCTACACGTATTCCGGTCACCCGGTTGCAGCCGCCGTCGCACTCAAGAACCTTGAGATTATCGAACGCGAAGGCCTAGTCGAGCGCGTCAAGAACGATATCGGCCCATACTTCGCCGAGGCTTTGAAGCGCCTCGAAGGCGATCCGCTTGTCGGCGAGGTGCGTTCACTCGGTCTCATCGGCGCGGTGGAGATCGTCTCGCAGAAGGGCACGAACGAGCGCTTCACCGGCAAGGAAGGCAAAGCCGGCCCGGTTGTGCGCGACGCCTGCATCAAGAACGGCCTGATGGTGCGCGGCATCCGCGACTCGATCGTCATGTGCCCGCCGTTGATCATCACGCGCGCCGAGATCGATCGCATGATCGACATCATCGCCCGCTCTTTGCGTGAAGTTGAACCGGCGCTGCAGGCGCTAAAAGCGGACTAGTCGGCCACGCCGCCCATCGCGGCGGCAAGGCCGGTGCGCCGGATCAGGTCCATGCCGTCAGAAATGTCGCGCGTGATTGCTTCGCGCAAAGCCGACAGATCCTTTGCGATTATCGCTTCGATCGCGGCTTTATGATTATCGTACAGATTTTCGTTGCCGACGCGGCCATGAACGACGCGCATAAACGGCCCGAATTGAATCCACACCGTCTCGATCAATTGTAGCAAAGCTGGACGAGGTGCGGCGCTGTAGAGCACGAAGTGAAACTTGTAATTGGCGGTCATGTAAGCATCGGCGTCGTTATCGGCGATGGCTTTGTCGAGCGCCGCATCAGCCTCGCGTAATGCTTCAACATGCTTCGGCGTCAGATAGGGGAGCGCGAAGATGGCCGCTTCTGGCTCAAGCACCAATCTGCAGGCGAGCAAATCGTCGAAGCGCTCCTGCGTCATCGCCGGCACGCGAACGCGCCGCTTCGAGCGGATGCACACCGCACCTTCCGCCGCCAAGCGCGACAGCGCATCGCGCACCGGAGTTTGGCTAACGCCGAGTTCCGCCGCGATGCTTCTCGTGGAAAGTTCGTATCCAGGCGACATGCGCCCTGACATCAGGCGCTGACGCAACTCGGCGTATACCGAGGCGTTCAAGCCTTCTTCCTTCTGCTCGCCCATGCCCATGCGTCGCAACTAACCCTAACGCGAACGTAAATCACGCGAATTCAACAGGCGAGTGGGCTCAACTGGTCGCTGCCTCAGCTTGACTAGGCGCAATTGCAACACCCATAGTGGCGTTATTAGGTGACTTATGCGCCCCCGCGGCCTTCACACGAAGGCGAATGGGTGCGGTTGCGAACTGCTCGCAGCAGTTGGACCCGTCGGGTCGCGCCGCGCTCGTTTGAAAGAATTTCAGTTGCGGTTCTCGCGCGCCGTCGCGGCGCAGCGTGCTTTTGCGCGCGCAAAACAGTGTGTGCATCATGAGTAACTTCTCGAGCTGGATCAAAGAACGCGGCATCGGCGAAATCGAAGTCTTGATCCCTGATCTCAATGGTGTCGTGCGCGGCAAAGTCTTTCCGGCGCAGAAGTTCTTGCAGAGTGAGCGCGACGGATCACTGCGGATCCCATCTAGCATCTATCTTTTGACTGTCACCGGCGAGTACGCGGATGAAGCCGACGAGGCGATGTCAACGCAAGATCCTGATGTCGTCATGCGTCCGGACTTCGATACCATCTGCGTCGCGCCGGGTTACAAAACACCGACCGCGTTCGTCTATGCGGATACTTTCCACACCGATGGAGAGCCTTTCGATATCGCGCCTCGTTACGTGTTGCGCCGTGTGCTCAAGCTCTATGAGGATGCGGGACTACGCCCGGTGGTTGCGCCGGAGCTCGAATTCTACCTGACGCAGGTGAACACCGATCCTGATCTGCCGCTCGTGCCGCCAGCCGGCCGTTCGGGTCGCTCAGAAACGTCGCCGCAGCCATACGGTCTCGAAGCCATCACCGAGTACGAAGATCTGATCGAGAACATCTACGAGCACGCCGAAGCGGCGTCGCTGCACCTCGACACGATGATCCACGAAAGCGGCACCGCGCAGTTGGAGATCAACTTCAATCACGGCGACCCGGTGCACGTGTCCGACCAGGTGCTCGTGTTCAAGCGCATCGTCCGCCAGGTCGCGCTGAAGCATGGCGTCTACGCGACCTTCATGGCCAAGCCGATGGAGAACCAACCCGGCAGCGCCATGCACCTCCACGTCTCCGTCGTGGATGCAAAGAAGGGGACAAACCTCTTCGGCGTCGGTCGTGACGAAGGCGGCGACGGCAACACGGATCTCTTCCGCCACTTCGTCGGCGGCCTGCAAAAGTATCTCGGCGAGTGTGCGCCGCTGTTTGCGCCGAACGTGAACTCGTTCCGCCGCATGCGCCCAGACTTCTCGGCGCCGATCAATCTGCAATGGGGCTACGACAACCGTTCGTGCGGCCTGCGCGTGCCGATCTCGCATCAGGACAATCGCCGCATCGAAAACCGCCTGCCGGGCGCCGATGCGAACCCATATCTCGCCATCGCCGCCGTGCTCGCGTGCGGCTATATCGGCATTCGCGATAAGGTGGCGCCGGCTGAGATGGTGCAAGGCAGCGCATACAAATGGGCGCGCACTTTGCCGCGCAATCTCCGCGACGGGCTTGAGCGCTTCCGCAAATGCGATCCCGTGATCGAGCTGCTCGGCCCGCACTTCTGCAACGCGTTCCAGCAGATCAAAGATCACGAGCTCGGCAATTTCGAAGGCGTTATCAGCTCGTGGGAACGCGACCACTTGCTGCTCAAGGTGTGACGTGAGCTTCAATTCCGGCTTGGGGATGGAGCGGTCATACTACGCCGCGACCGCCAATCCTTTCGCGCCGGCGCCAAAATTAGAAGGCGAAGCGCGCGCCGATGTCGTCATCATCGGCGGCGGCTACACCGGATTGCACGCTGCATTGAACGCCGCCGAACGCGGCTTCTCCGTCATTTTGCTCGAAGCCGGCCGCATCGGCTGGGGCGCATCAGGTCGCAACGGCGGCCAGATGATCCCCGGTTGGCGCAAGAGTGCCTGTGAATTGATCGCGCGGTACGGAGAAAGCAAAGCTCGCACGCTGCTCGATCTCGCGCTCGAAGCTCGGACGCTGACACTGGATTGTATCGAGAAGCACAGTATCGCATGCGATCTCCGCACCAACGGACATCTCACGCTGGCAACAAAACCAAGCGATCCGAACTGGATGCGCGAAGAGGCGGAAACGCTGTCGCGCGTGATGAACTACACGCAAACCCGCGTGCTCTCGACTGATGAAGCGGCAACCGCCGTGGATGCGCTAGGCTTTCATGGCGCATTTCTCGACGAAGGCGGCGGCCATCTGCATCCGCTGAACTACGCGCTCGGTCTCGCTGAAGCCGCGCGCAGCGCGGGCGTTCAGCTCTACGAAGAGTCACGCGTCGTTCGCATCGAATCACAAAGCGGCGTGGTCGTGCACACAGAACACGGCGTCATCCGCGCCCGCTATGGCGTACTCGCCTGCGACGCGCTTCTGGGCGATCTCGAACCGCGTCTCGCGTCTCGCATCATGCCCGTCGCCAACTATCTCGTTGCGACTGAGCCTCTTGCGCAGCCGCTCATCCGCAACGACTACGCCGTTAGCGACAGCCGTTTCGTCGTGAACTATTTCCGCATGAGCGCCGACAATCGTCTCATCTTCGGCGGCGGCGAGCGCTACACGCCAGAGCCGCCTGCGGACATCGCCGCGTTTGCGCGCAAGCACATGCTCGGCATTTTTCCGCAACTCGCCAACACGCGCATCGACTATGCGTGGGGCGGCCTCGTTTCGATCAGCATGACGCGCATGCCGCACATCGGGCGCATGGGCGATCTCTTCTATGCGCACGGCTATTCGGGGCAGGGCGTCCTCATCCCCGCGCTCGCCGGCAAAGTGATCGCGGAAGCGATGAGTGGCACGGCGGAGCGCTTAGATATTCTTGCCAGTATCGCACCGCCAGAATTTCCGGGCGGCGCTATGTTGCGCTCACCGCTCTACGTGCTCGGCATGCTCTGGTACGCGCTGCGCGATCGTCTTTAGTCGCGCAAAGCCGCAGCGGCCTTCGCCGCGGTTTCGATCGAAGCCCAATCCTGCGCTTTGATCTTGTCTGACGGCGCGATCCAAGAACCGCCGACGCAC
Organism: uncultured Terricaulis sp.; assembly: GCA_964478365.1. Lineage (GTDB taxonomy): Bacteria > Pseudomonadota > Alphaproteobacteria > Caulobacterales > Aquidulcibacteraceae > Vitreimonas. Next base: position 13,544 of record CAYZIJ010000022.1, on the reverse strand, counting down.
AGCACGTTCTCAAGCGCGAGATAGTCTTTCGCCTTCGCAGCGCTGATTGAGCCAGTGGGGCAGAACCGCGCCTGAGGCAGCGGCCCGAACAGTGCTTTCAGCGCACCAACCCCGCCCATTTGCTCGGCTGGGAAGAACTTGAAGTGCGTGTAGCCGATATCGAGCCCGCGCATGATTTCGCTCGCGGTCGAGACGCCCGGGATGAACGGGATCGGCGATTCGCGCGCCGCTTTCATCAGTTTTGGCGTGCCGCCGGGCGCCAGCGCGTAGCGCGCGCCGGCTTTGATCGCGGCGTCGAGATCCTTGAACGTCAGCACCGTGCCGGCGCCGACGATCATCTCCGGCGCCGCTTGCGCGATCACCTGGATCGCGTCGAGCGCAGCATCCGTGCGCAGCGTGATCTCAACTGTGTTGATGCCGCTCGCAAGCAGCACGCGCGCGAGCGGTTCGGCGTCACTGGCGTCGTCGATCGTCACCACCGGCATCACGGGTGACAGTTTCATGACATCGCCGGCATTGAGCTTCTTGGTCATCGGCGCACGTCCGAGCCCGCATTGGTGAGATAGAAGTTCACGTCATCCGCCGTCGAAAGATTGAAGTCACCAGCGATGTAGTGCTTCAGCACCGCCGCGGCCACCGCAAAATCGAGCGTATCTCGCGTGTCCCATCCGCTCGCGCGCCCATGCAGCACGCCCGCCGCGAACGCATCGCCACCGCCAATGCGATCGATAATGCCAGCGACGCTGTGCGGTTTCGTACGCGTCACGCCGCTGCGCGTGAACACAACGCCGGTGAGTTCGTGGTGATCGGCGCTGAGCACTTTGCGTTCGGTGAAGGCGAGGGTGTCGAGCTGTGGCGACATCGCGAACGCAATGCGCGCTGCATCATCCGCCGTCGCAATGTTTTCGCCCGTCACCAACGTGATGTCGCGATGATCGGCGAAGAGAACGTTGCAGCTCTTGAACGCTTGCGTCAGCGAAGGACGCGGATCGGCGCCGCGATCAGACCAGAGTTTGGCGCGGAAGTTTGAGTCGAACGAAACCGATGCGCCAGCGGCTTTCGCCGCGCTCATCGCATCGAGTGCGACTTTCTCAGCGCCAACAGCAAAGCTGATGCCCGACGTGTGAAACCAATCCGGCTTCGCCGCAAACCAATCGCCGCCGCTTGCATCTTCAGCAAATGCCGAGCCTGCGCGATCATAGACAATGTCCGCCGCGCGTTGTCCCGCGCCAGGGGTCAGAAAATAAAGTCCCATCCGGCCCTTCGACGCGAAGCGGATGAGATCGATGGTCACGCCGTAGCGGCGCAACTCGTCGCGCGCGCTCCAGGCCAAACGATTGTTAGGCAGGGTGCTCGCCACGCGCACGTCGTGACCAAAATGCGCGAGCGACACCGCGACGTTTGCTTCCGCGCCGCCGACATGCATGCGCAACACCGGCGATTGCAGCAATAGCTCGCCGCCCGGTGCAGAGAGCCGGAGCAGAATTTCACCGAAGCAAATGAAGCGAGCCACGAACGTCCTCTACGACCGACTCAGCGCGCCAGCCAACCCCCGTCGACCGGAATGATCGCGCCGTGAACGTAATCCGATGCACTCGACGCCAAAAACACCGCCGCCCCGCCAAGATCGGAAGCCTCGCCCCAGCGACCCGCGGGGATGCGATCCATGATTTGCGCGTTGCGCTTTGGGTCGGCGCGTAACGCCTCGGTGTTGTCCGTCGTCATGTAGCCCGGCGCGATCGCGTTCACGTTCACGCCTTTGCTGGCCCACTCGCACGCGAGCAGCTTCGTAATGCCGGCCAAGCCGCTTTTGCTCGCGGTATAGGAGGGGACACGTATGCCGCCCTGAAACGAGAGCATCGAGGCGATATTGATGATCTTGCCGCCGCCTTGCGCAATCATGTGGCGCCCCGCCGCCTGCGCGAGAAAGAACGCGGACTTCAAATTCGTATCGATCACCGCGTCCCAATCGTCTTCGGTGAAGTCGACGGAATCGTTGCGGCGGATGATGCCGGCATTGTTGACGAGAATGTCGATCTTGCCGAACTCGTTCACCGTGCGTTCGATGATGCCTGCGATCGGCGCCGTGGTGCTCAAATCCGCTTCAACCCCAACGAAGCGCCGCCCCAGCGCTTCCACCGCGCTTTGGGTTTCCGGCGCGGCGCGGCGGCTGGTCGAGACGATGTCGGCGCCAGCACTTGCGAGTGCGACAGCAATCGCTTGTCCCAAGCCGACATTGCCGCCAGTGACAAGCGCAGCTTTTCCGCTTAAATCAAAGCTATTGCTCATGCTCTACGTTCCCCGGCCGAAGCGAAGCGGAGAGCCGGGGCCCATCGAACGTACACGCAGGGCACGCGCCGGAGACATGCTGAACGATGGACCCCGGATCGGCGCTGCGCTTTGCGCAGCTTGTCCGGGAGGCGTTGAAGTTTTCACGATGCGCGCACGCGGCGGACGTAATCAGCGATCGCGGTATCCTGCGCGTTGGCGAAGAACAGTTCTTCAAAGCGCTCGCCCGCGACCGCTGCCTTCAGCAAATCCTGATCGACCGACTTCAGGACCGTCAGCATGTCCTTGCACGACGCGGCCTTCAGTTCTTTCAGAATGCCGCGGTTCTTCGCCATGATCTGCGCGCGCTCTTTCGGATAGCCGAGCCCGCGCTCGCCATCGAACAGCTTGCGATAGCAATCCTGCAGATTGAGCTCCGCCGCCCAGCCGAAGCCCTTCGCGTACGGCATTGCGATCGCGTTGCCGTCGTTGATCTGGCCGAACAGGAATGCGTCGGTCGGATCGATGATAAGGCCGCAAAACACGCCGGGCATCGAGTTGGCCGCGAGCATCGTGCCCATGCCGGTGCCGCAACCGGTGACGACGAAATCCGCCGCCTTGGAGTTGATCAGGATGCCGGCGAGCAAGCCGTTCATCACATAGGTAAGTGGGGCTTTATCCTCGGGCGTGTACATTCCGTAGTGGTGGACCGTGTGGCCGAGCGGCTCGGCGACTGCTTTCAGCGCTTCATGAACGATGCTGCTCTTGGCGGCTTGGCTGTTCTCAATGATGAGCGCGATTTTCATGGCACCGTCCTATCTGACCCGGGGCTCCTCGCCCTCTGTTTCCCATCTTGGTAACCGGTGTCACAAACCCATACAAGTGAGTTCGCCATCAGCGCGGGGCGGGCCCCGTGGAATCCCGCACGACCAGGGCTGGGGAGGTCGTCGGAGCCGCTTCGCGCGGGTGATCTTCGTTATCCTCGTCGCTCAAGCCAATGAGCTTTTCGGCCGCCATGCGTCCAATCTCGCGCGTCGGCGTGCGCACTGTGGTCAGCGGAGGCCAGACGCTGGAGGCGATCTGGAAGTCGTCAAAGCCGACCACCGAGACATCGTCTGGGCATCTCAACCCTGCGCGCCGGATCGCATGCAGTACGCCCGCCGCCATTTCGTCGTTCGCCGCGAAGATTGCGGTCGGCTGCGGTTCGCACTTCAGCAAGTCCGCACCGCACGAGACGCCCGAATCAAACGTGTAGGCACCTTGCACGATGTGCGAGTCCGGCAGTTTCAAGCCGCGCTCTTTCAGCTCTTCCTCAAAGCCGCCACGTCGCTCGTGCGACGAGCGGAACGTGCCGGGTCCGGAGATGAAGCCGATCGTCTTGTGACCAAGCTCAGCCAAGTGCCGTGCCGCCGCGCGTCCGCCTTGGCGATCGTTCGAAACGATAATGTGTTCGGGCTCATCGACCGGCACCGACGCAATACGAATGTACGCGCAGCCGATCTCTTCTAGAATCGTCTTCACGCGATCGTCTTCGGAGACAGACGGTGTCAGCACCACGCCGGACAATTTCTGCCGTTCGATAAAGCGGCGAAAGTCCGCTAAAAACGTTGGATTTCCGCGATTGCACGGATGCACGACAAGCTCGTAGCCCGAGCCGCGCATCGCATCGAGCATGCCGAGCTGCATGTTCACGACATATTGCGGGTTCGGGTTGTCATAGACCAAGCCGATCAGGAACGAGCGCCGGAAGGCGAGGCCGCGCGCCTGCGGATCGGGCGAAAAGCCGATCTCGGCGATGATCGCGTTGATCTTTTCGCGCGTGTCGGCCTTCACGAACGGCGACTGGTTGATGACGCGCGACACCGTCTTCTTCGACACGCCAGCCAGGCGCGCGACGTCGTTGATGGTCGGCTTTTTCTCACCGCCCAGGCCACGCCGGACAGGCTTTGCATCTTCATCGGCCATGGGGAGCGCCGGTCCTTGCTTGAGGTGACCGGAACTTAGGCGCCGCAACCCTCTGGTGCAAACGAAATGTCGCGGGACATTTCCCGTGGGCCAATCGCCGCGCGCCCCTGTTTGCGTACGCCCGCAAACACTAGTTTGTATGGCGCATGGCCGAGTTCATTCCCGTTCCGCCGTTCGATCTCGTCGTCTTCGGCGCGACAGGCGATCTTTCGCTTCGGAAGTTGTTTCCGTCGCTCTTGCACCGCTATCTCGACGGTCAGATCCCGCCGCAATCACGCATCATCGGCGTCGCGCGCTCCGATCTGGATACGGCTGGCTTTCGCAAGATGGTGCACGAGGGCCATCTCAAGTTCGATCCGAAATCGAAGATCGACGAAGCCAAGTGCGATGAGTTTCTGAGGCACGTTGAATACGTGCGCGTCGATGCGACAGCGCCGGCGAGTGAATGGGGCGCATTGAAAGACGCGCTCGCCAACGGCAATGGCAACATTCGCATCTTCTATCTTTCCACTGCGCCAAGTCTCTTCGTCACTATCGCGCAGCGTCTCTCCGAAACCGGCGTCGCCACGCCGACATCACGCATCGTGTTGGAAAAGCCGATCGGCCGCGATCTCGCATCGTCGCGCGCGATCAATGATGGCGTGGGCCAGGTGTTCGACGAAAAGCGCACCTTCCGCATCGATCACTATCTCGGCAAAGAGACGGTGCAGAACCTGCTCGTGCTGCGCTTCGCCAATATGCTGGTCGAGCCGATCTGGTCACGCGCCAGCATTGATCACGTGCAGATCACGGTAGCCGAGCAAATCGGCGTCGAGGGCAGGGGCGAGTATTACGATAAGTCCGGCGCGCTGCGTGATATGGTGCAGAACCATATTCTGCAGCTCTTGTGCTTGGTGGCGCTTGAATCGCCGAACTCGATGGATGCAGATGCAATCCGCACTGAGAAGCTCAAGGTGCTCTCCGCGCTACGCCGTATCGATGCGAGCAATGTTGGCGCAAAGACTGTGCGCGGGCAGTACAAAGCTGGTTTGATTGACGGCAAACCGGTGGCTTCTTACGCCGACGATCTCGGCAAATCGTCGAAGACGGAAACCTTCGTCGCCATCAAAGCCGAGGTGGATAATTGGCGCTGGGCCGGCGTGCCGTTCTATCTGCGCACTGGCAAGCGCATGGGTGCGCGGCGATCTGAGATTGTGATCCAGTTTAAGGACACGCCGGTTGCGATGTTCGGCGCGGGCGCGGGCTCGCCGAACAAACTCGTGCTGCGTCTGCAGCCGGACGAAGGCGTGCGCTTGTGGCTCAATATGAAAGAGCCTGGCCCCGGCGGCTTGCGCGTAAAAACCGCGCCGCTCGATCTTTCGTTCGCGGAAGAGTTTGGCGGCGTGCGCTACCCCGATGCGTATGAGCGTCTGCTGATGGACATCGTCCGCGGCAATCTCTCGCTTTTCATGCGCCGCGACGAAGTCGACGCCGCGTGGGATTGGGCCGATGATCTGCTCGCTGCGTGGGAAGAAACAAACCAAACGCCGAAGCTTTACACAGCAGGCGAGAACGGCCCCGATCAATCAACGCTTTTGCTCGGCAATGACGGTCGTGCTTGGTGGGATCCGGAGTAATGGCAGCGCTCAACCCAACGATCGCGCAAGTCACCAACCGCATCCGCGCGCGTAGCGCTAAGCGGCGCCAACGTTATCTCGACCTTATCACAGCGTATGATCCAACCAAACCGGCGCGCGTAAAGATCGCGGAGGCCAACCGCGCGCACGGCGCTGCTGGTTGCGCGGTGCAGGACAAGGTCGATCTACTCGGCGGTAAGTGGCCTGCGATCGGCATCGTTACCGCGTATAACGACATGCTCTCCGCGCACGCGCCGTACGAGCACTATCCTGAAATTATCCGCAAAGCCGCGCGTGATGCCGGCGCGATTGCACAAGTCGCGGGCGGGGCGCCGGCGATGTGCGATGGCGTCACGCAGGGCTTCGAGGGCATGGAGCTCTCGCTCTTCTCGCGCGACGTGATCGCGCTCAGCACTGCCGTCTCGCTATCGCACGCGACGTTCGATTCCGCGCTGTTGCTCGGCATCTGCGATAAGATCGTGCCGGGCCTTCTGATCGGCGCGCTCAGATTTCCTTGGCTTCCCGCGATCTTCGTGCCGGGCGGGCCGATGCCATCGGGTTTGCCGAACAAAGAGAAAGCTGCGCGCCGTCAGCTCTTCGCCGAGGGCAAGATCGGACGCGAGGAATTGCTGCAAGCTGAAGCGGAGAGCTATCACTCGCCCGGCACCTGCACCTTCTACGGCACCGCTAACTCCAATCAGATGATGATGGAGCTGATGGGGTTGCACATCCCCAATGCTGCGTTCGTAAATCCCGGCACTCCGCTGCGCGCGGCACTCACCGTCGCCGCGACCAAACGCGCCGCCGAGATTACCGGCCTGGGCGATGACTATCGACCGATCGGGCGCATCATCGACGAGCGCTCCATCGTGAACGCCGTTGTCGGCCTCATGGCGACGGGCGGCTCGACGAATCACTTCATCCATCTGCCCGCGATCGCGCGCGCCGCAGGCATCGAGCTATTGTGGGATGATTTCGCAGACATCGCACGCGTTACGCCGCTGCTCGCGAGAATTTATCCAAACGGCGCGGCTGATGTGAACCAGTTCCGCGATGCCGGCGGCTTGCCATTCGTGACGCGCGAATTGCTGAGCGCCGGGCTCTTGCACGGCGACGTCAAAACCATCGCCGGTGACGGCCTCGAACTCTACACGCGCGAGCCGGCGATGGACGGCGATGAGATCGAATGGGTCGATGCGCCCGCAACGCCGCGCAACGTCGATATCGTGCGCCCAGTCTCGCAGTCCTTTAACGCAACGGGCGGCTTGATCTTGATGCAAGGCGGCCTTGGCCGCGCTTGCGCAAAGACATCGGCGGTCGCCGAGAAGTGCATGGTGGTCGAAGCGCCCGCTGCGGTGTTTGATACTCAGGCCGATGTGCAAACCGCGTTCCGCAATGGCGATCTCGATCGTGATTGCGTTGTCGTTGTGCGCGGGCAAGGGCCGCGGGCGAACGGCATGCCGGAGCTGCACAAATTGATGCCGCTGCTCGGTGCGTTGCAGGATCGCGGCTTTGCGGTGGCGCTTGTCACTGACGGTCGCATGTCGGGCGCGAGCGGCAAAGTGCTCGCCGCCATTCACGTCACGCCGGAAGCCGCTGAAGGCGGGCCGCTTGCGAAAGTGCGCAATGGCGACGTCATATGTGTTGATGGCGCCAATGGCGTGCTCGATGTGATGGCGCCAAGCGATTGGCGAGAACGCGCGCCTGCGCAGCTCGATCTTGCCGCCAACACGCGCGGTATGGGCCGTGAGCTCTTCTCGCTCTTCCGCCACAATGCGTGCTCAGCCGAGCACGGCGGCACAGCGTTTCCGGATTACGATCCGATTTAGTCGCCCAATTTAGTCACGAAGTTCGCGCAAGCGTTGCTCGAAAGCATCGTCGCGCGGCGCTGGTGCGAAGCCTTCGCCGACCGAGAACTCAAGCTCACGCGTGCGTCCGCCGCCGAGGGGAATGCTCACATGCTCGACGGAGCGGAAGACCGTGAAGTCACCGGCGATGTAGGGAATGTAGTCTGGCCGCATGTGCACGACGAGGACGCGACCACCTTCTTCAGGTCGCATCGGATCGGATGCTTCGGCCGAGTTGTGCGCCTCGCCGTAGAGCAGCCACATGCGCACAGGCGGCAGCGGCTCACCCGCGCGCCGCTCTTCTCGCCAATAATAAGCCAGCTCGAAATAGGACGTGCGATCATCGACGAGCACGGCGCTGAACGGCGCCTCGCCAGGTTGGGGACGCGCACGTTCGGCAATCAGGTTCGCGGTTTGCTCCCAAGCCTGCGCGGTGCGCACACCCTTGAAGCGGCTGGCGACGTCCGGCATCGCGACCAGCACGTAGGTTGCGCCGATGCCTAGCGCGACGTTGAATACGAGCGAGCCCCAGAGCCAGCGTTTACCTTTCGCCACCGCCAGCATCGAGCCGGTGAACCACACTACGATGGCGGGGTAGGCGACTGCGACCCAGTTGACGTTAGCGCGCGAAATGAAAGCGATAGCGCTGACGAACAGGAATGGCGGCAGGATGTAGCTGATCAAGAACTTGTCCTGATCGGTGAGCCCAGAACTGCGCCGCCACGCCACCCAAGCGATTCCGAACAAGACTACGAACATCACCGGCCCGAGCACGCTCGCTTGGCCGAAGATGAACTCTGACAATTCGTCGAGGTTGAACAAGTCGGCGGCGCCGAAGCGGCCATTGTCGATGGTGTGGCGCGCCGTGGCGAAGCCGTTATTGACGTTCCAGATAATGTTTGGGGTGACGAGTGCAATTGCGATCAGCCCCGCGATGATCCCACGTCCGCCCTTCAGTGCTTCCCGCACAGGCGGCAGCCAATAGGCCGCCATCGCCGTGCAGAGCACGAAATAGAGCATCGCGTATTTCGCCAGTACGCCAAGTCCAAGCGCTACGCCCAGCACCAGCGCCCAGGCGCCGGCTCGCGTCACCATTAGCCGCCACATCGCAAGCAGTGCGAGCGACCAGAGTGGTAAGAGCAGCGCGTCGGTGGAAATGATGTTCGACGAAAAAAAGATCGCCGGCAGCGTCAGATAGCCGATGCCGGTCCAAAAACCCGCCCAGGCGCCGTACATGTTGCGGCCGAGTAGAAAGAGCGTAAAGCCGGCGATCGCATGCGCCAGTGGCGCGCCCAGGCGCACCGCCCATTCCGCATCGTCAAACACAGCAGTGGTCGCGCCGATCACCCAGGCGATCAAAGGCGGTTTGGTGAAATAGCCCCAGTCGAAATTGCGCGACCAGGTCCAGTATTGCGCTTCGTCGAAATAGAGACCGAACGGGCTCAACTGCAACGAGACGATCCGCGCAGCCGTCAATGCAATCAGCACGGCCAAAAAGGCGAGCGTCGCGCGGTCGAAGGCGGCCCGGTTTGAAGGCATTGGTGTCCTGGAAATGTCCCCATCGGCTCTTAGCGGAGGACGACCGGACGCGCCACCGGCAAGGCTGCTCTTGCGCACGCGGCAAACGCGCCTATCTGGGCTGGTCCGCATGCGCTAAGGAGCGGCAATGATGACGATTCCCGCCGAATGGCAGCCGCACAAGGCAATTTGGACCGGCTGGCCCTCCGCCGCCGATTTATGGGGCGAGGACTTGGAGCCCGCGCGGGCTGAGGTCGCAGCCATGATCCGCGCGCTTGCCGATGGCGGCAAAGGCGATCGCGTGCGCGTGCTCGCGCACGGGCGCGAAGCGGAAGCGACGGCTAAGCTTGCGCTTGGGCAAAGCGCTGAAATCATCGCCGGCGCGTTCGGCGACATCTGGTTTCGCGACACCGGTCCGATTTTCACGAGCGACGGGCGCGCGCTTGGGTTCAAGTTTAACGGCTGGGGCGGCAAGTATCAGCTGCCGCACGATAACGAAGTCGGCGCGCGCATCGCGCTGCTGGCTAAGGCCGAATACAAGCTCAACGACTTCATCCTCGAAGGCGGCGCCATCGAGATGGATGGCGAAGGCACGCTGATCACCACGCGCCAGTGCTTGCTCAATCCCAACCGCAATCCGCACTGGACGGAGGAAGGTGCTGAAGCGGCGCTGAAGAAGGCGCTGGGCATCGAGAAAGTGCTTTGGCTAGACGAGGGTCTGATGAACGACCACACGGACGGTCACATCGACAATCTCGCGCGCTTCGTGGCGCCTGGCCGCGTTGTGTGTTCGGCGCCGGCGGATCGCGACGATCCAAACCATGACGTGCTGGAAGAAATCGCGCTTGGGCTCTCCGCCATGCGCGACGCTCAAGGTCGCAAGCTCGAAGTGATCCGCGTGCCGTCTGTCGGTGCGGTGACGGACGAGGACGACGATGTCATCCCCGCGAGCCACATGAACTTCATCATCGGCAACAGCACGGTCGTGGTGCCGATTTACTCGGGCACGGGCGACGATGCTGTGAAGGTGATTGGCGGACTTTTCCCGGAGCGTAAGACAATAGGCCTGAGCTCAAACGCCATCCTGACCGGGGGCGGTTCGTTTCACTGCATCACGCAGCAAGAGCCGGCCTAAAGCCGGCCTTGCCGCGCGCGCACTACGGGAAGACGATTTCGGACGCCATCGGCGCGACGCCGAGCAGCACGCCCAGATTTTCCTGAAGGTTGCGGAAGGTGACGCCGCCGTCGAGCACAACATAGCGCGTGAAGCCGACCGTTCCGGCTTGCTGGTCCCACCAAGTCGCGATGGCCGCGTAGGTATAGTTGGCTTGGCTGATGCGCTCATAGTTGACGCGCTCGTCGGTCTCGTAACGGATTTGCATCATGACGCCCTGGCATCCGGCAACGCCGTTGGCGTTGCAGGCTGTGCCGAAAATCAGGAAGATCAGGCCTTCTTGCGTGCGCGCGGTGACGCTCGGGTCGCCGCTCTGGGCGGTTTCCACGATCGTGTGGCCCTGCGACGTCACGATCTCGTTCAGCTCTTGTTGAAAGACGGAGCGGACAATGCGGTCCTGGGCCGATGCTTCGGTTGAGGCGAAGCAAATGGCGACGAAAGCAAAGAAGACGGCGAAAGCGTTTCGCATGGTGTTCCCCCACGACAAAGGAGCACCATTTGTGGACTGCAGTTAAGGCAGGTTCAAGGCCCCGAGCCCATCGCATCATTTGAAATCCGGCGCCGCGATACGATATGCGCTAGCTCGAAAGGACAAAGACATGCCCCGCACGCTGGCCGTCGCCGCAATACAAACCTCTTACGGCGAGGATCTTGAGGCCAACATCGCCAAGACCGAACAGTTTGTGCGCGACGCCGCGAAACGCGGCGCGCAGGTGATCCTACCGTCAGAGCTCTATCAGGGGCCGTATTTCTGCACGACGCAGGAGGAGCGCTGGTTTGCGACCGCACACGAAGCCAAGACACATCCGTGCGTGAAAGCGCTTGAGCCGGTGGCTAAGGAATTGGGCGTCGTTATTCCCGTCTCGATCTACGAGCGCGACGGGCCAGCCTACTACAACTCCGTCGTCATCCTCGACGCCGACGGCAAGCAACTCGGCGTTTATCGCAAGAGCCACATTCCGGATGGCCCCGGCTATCAAGAGAAATACTATTTCCGCCCCGGCGACACCGGCTTCAAAGTTTGGGACACTGCGCACGGACGCATCGGCGTTGGCATTTGTTGGGACCAGTGGTTTCCCGAAGCCGCGCGCGCCATGGCGCTCGCCGGCGCCGAAGTGCTCTTCTATCCAACCGCCATTGGCAGCGAGCCGCACGATTCATCTCTCGACACCCGCGACCCCTGGCGGCGCGCGATGCAAGGCCATGCCGTTTCCAACGTCATTCCAGTGGTTGCGTCGAACCGCATCGGCGTCGAAGCGAGCGGCCAGAATTTCTATGGCTCCAGCTTCATCGCCGATCATCGCGGCGATCTCGTCGAGAGCTTGGAGCGCGCGGAGGAGGGCGTTATCGCCCACACGTTCGATCTCGATTTCCTTGACCGCCACCGCGCCGCCTGGGGCTTCTTCCGCGACCGCCGGACGGAGTTTTACCGCTAGCCGCTCCCTTGCAGGGCGAGCCCGCTATGCCCTGAAGCGCGCCCCAATGACTTTTCCGATTGATCGGTCCGCACCCGGCTTGGATAAGGGCGGCAACGGAGTTTCCCTGATATGGCTCAGCCCATCCGCATCGATTTTCTCGCCGACGTCACCTGTCCTTGGAGCCTCATCGGCCTGCAAGCGCTCTTAAAGGCGCTCGACACTGTGGGCGGCGATATCGAGCCGCGCTTCTTCCTGCAGCCTTTCGAACTGAACGAGGACTTGGGGCCTGAAGGCGCGAACGCCGCCGACTATGCGATCATGAAATATAGGGCCACGCAGGAAGAGGTCGACCTCGGTCGCCAGCAGGTGAAGGCGCAGGCGGCGCAGTACGGCTTCACCATCAATCAAGGTCCGCAGACACGCATCTGGAATACGCGTGACGCCCACCGGCTGCTGTTCTGGACTGGCATCGAAGGCAAGTCGCTGCCGCTCTTGCTCGCTTTCTATCGCGCCTACCTCACCGAACAACGTTCACTCGCCGATCACGCCGTCTTGCTTGATGCAGTGAAGAGTGCAGGTCTCGACGTGAACGCAGCGAAAGCCGTTCTCACCTCCGGCCGCTATGATGTTGATGTGGCCGAAAAGGAAAAGAGCGCGCGTCTCAACGGTGTCGTCCGCGTGCCGACTGCGTTCTTTGAACGTCTATGGGCCGTCGAAGGTGCGCAGACGCCGCAAGTCTACATCACCATGATTCGCGACATCTTGAGCGGCAAGCTCAAGTCTGAGGGAGGCTGAGCGCCGCGAGCGCGTCATCGCGTAGGCGCCTGTCGCCCCACGCCAGAACGCGTCCGCCAGCGCTCGCATCGCCACTATCCCACGCACACACGCCACCGCCGGCGCCGGCGACGATTGGAATGAGCGCTGCGATGTCGAACGGCTTCAGATTGTTCTCAACCACGCAATCGATGAAGCCAGCCGCCAACATGCAATAGGCGTAGCAATCATAGCCGTAGCGGGTGAGCTTGGCGCTTGTGCGCGTACGCGCAAAAGCGTCCGCTTCGTCACCCTTGAAGAGATAGGGATCTGTCGTGGACAGGATCGCGTCCTTCAAGCCGCCACAAGCGCGCGTCCGTAATTTGCGCGTCACGCCGCGCGCCGTTGTGTTCGCGCCAGCCATCCAGCCGCGATAGCGCTCGTCGAGATAAGGCTGATCCATTAGGCCGATCAGCGGCCGGCCTTCATGATAGAGCCCGATCAGCACGCCCCACGTCGGCAGGCCGGATATGAAGGCGCGCGTGCCGTCGATCGGATCGAGGATCCATTGATAGCCTTCGCTCGCGAGCTCGCCGCCATACTCTTCGCCGAGCACGCTGTGATCTGAAAACTCGGCGCCGATAAGCGCACGCATGGCGCGCTCTGCTGCTTCGTCTGCATCCGTCACCGGATCGAAGCGCGCAGCGTCCTTGTTGCTGATCCTGTGCGGCGCGCGGAAGTAGGGGAGGATCGCCTCGCGCGCAGCGTCCGCGAGCGTGTCGGCGAAATCGAGCAGGCGGGGCATATCGTGGTTACTCATTGCGCGCGAACCTACACGCGCAAACGCGTAAAGGAAAACGGGCCTACCGCCGGTAAGCCCGTCTCCCCTTGCACCCCAAACCAAGCGGCCGATTAGGCCACTTGATCGGTTTCGTCTTGCAGCGCCTTCGCGAGATCGAGGAGGCGGCGGCGCGGACGTTCGCCG
>CAYZIJ010000021.1:0-44919 GCA_964478365.1 uncultured Terricaulis sp. | reverse complement strand
TACGACGCGGACTTAGCGCTGATCCAGGCGCACTATGCTGCTGCGCAGGGCAAGCATCGCGATAAGTTTGCGCTCTAGCGCCAACCCCGCCTAGCCTTGCGCCGCATAGATCCGCCACGTATCGGGAACGCCTTTCAGCGCACGTTCGCCGCGATCGGTGAAGCTTAATCCTGAACCCGCGACCAAGTCCTTGATCGTACTCGACGCCAGCACTTCGCCGGGCAAAGCTTCAGACATGATCCGTGCGCCGATGTGCACCGCGACGCCGCCCACATCATCGCCGATCATCTCGCACTCGCCGATGTGCACTCCGCCGCGAATCTCGAGTCCCAGTTCGCGTACGGCTTTGGTCAATTCCAGCGCGCATCGCACGGCGCGAGCAGGGCCGTCGAAGGTGGCGAGAAAGCCGTCGCCAGCGACATTGGCTTCGCGCCCGCGATGCTTCGTCAGTGTCCGCCGGACGATGCCGTAGTAAGCGCGCAATGTATCAGTCCAGGCTGCATCGCCCATTTGCACGGCACGGTCTGTAGAACCGGCAATATCGATGAACATCACTGTGGCCAGCACACGGTCCGCGGCCTCTATGCGTCGTTCGCCGGTAATGAATTCCTGGATATCGGAGAGGATCACATCCATGTCGTCGAGCATGGCGGTGTGGCTATCGCCTGGATATTCTTTGAACACAGCGCCGGGGATGCGTTGCGCCATGTCGCGCGCCGCCGCGCAAATCGCCACCGGATCGCCGGTGCGGTTCATCACCATCGTCGGCGCCTTAATGCTCGAAAGGATCGGTCGCGTGTCGATTAGAGCATTCATCTCTTCGTAGGCGCGAACAGCTGAGGGGCTAGCGGCGGCGCGCATGTAGCGCAGCATGTTTTCGATAATGGCTGGGTCGGCGTCTTTGCCCAAACCGGCGCCGGGTCCGACAATGTATTCGACCGTCGGCCAACCGTCATGAATCATGTCGAGCATCGCCTCGTGCTCGGCTTGCGTTTGGCCCCACGGATGGTCGGGCGTGTTGATCCATTTCGCTTGCGCGCCCCAGATGATCAGCGATTGCGTGCGCTCCGGGTGCATCGCCGCAAACATTGAGGTCATCGAGCCGCCTTCGGAGCCGCCGAAGAGATGCGCGCGCTCCACGCCGACCGCATCCATCACGGCGCGAATATCGTCGGTGCGTTCCTCCAGTGTCGCCATTTTCGTGGGCCGGTCGGAGAGGCCGGTGCCGCGTTTGTCGAAGCGGATCAGCCGGCAGAACTGGCTGAACTTTTCGAAGAACATCGCCCGGCGCGGGTGCTCCCAATCCATATCGAGGTGGGACATTGTCCCCGGCGCCCAGATCACATCGACCGGACCTTCGCCCGTGACCTGATAAGCGATGCAAATGTCATCGCTGCGAGCATAGCGCGTAATCGGCGGCTTCATGGTCAGCTCCCGCGTCTTGGCTGGCCCGTTCAGACCTTGGCGTCAAGGCCGCGTCGCTCGATGAGAAACCTCCAGCGCAACCGCCTCAAGCAAAGCGCGCCAGGCGTCGGCCGTGCCTTGGTCCCATCCCTCGCCGCACGCTTCACGCACAGTCTCCGCGACAATCTCAAAGAACCGCGCGAAATCCTTGCGCGGCACCAAATAACCTTCGTGCGTGGTCGCTTCTGCGTTGATCCAGTTTTGCGCGTAGGCGCGGTTGCCGATGAAATCGAGAATGGCGTCGAAGACGCGCGAGAGCATTTCGCCGCGTACGGCGCCGTCCGTGTCCATCACGAACATGGCTTCGAGTTCGGGGCGTTCTTGGAAGAGGCGTGCATAGACGGCGGCGGTGAGATCGCCGCCGCTCTCGGCGGCGATCTCTAGGCTGCGTTCGATCAGCGCGCGATCCTCGGGCGAGGTCACGCCACGTTCATGATGCGGTCAACGCCGGCTTGCACGATCGGATGATAGGTCGGACGCGCGCGCGCATAGACGCGCTGCGCGACGCCACGGCCCCATGCGCCTTGGGCGCGGAGGGCGGCGTAGATCGGGCGGATGAACTTGCCACGGCCTTGCGTGGTGAGGAACGTTTCCACCGCCGCCTCGGACGGGGTGTAACCGTTGCGTACGGCAAGGATCAGCCAATCGAAGCGCACTTCCATATTGCCGATATCGTCGAGCGCCAGATTGCGTTGCAGCTCTTGCAGGCGCTCGGCAGGAAGTGTGCGCGGCAGCGTTTGCAGATAACGCTGGCGCTGCATCGTATTCCAATGCTCCCACGGCGCGGCCGCGGCTGGGCCGCCATCGACGAAGGCTTGGACGTAGTTCGGGATCTCGCTGAAACCGTCCGCCACAGGTGCGACCGCGTTTGACGGAATGCCCGGTTCGAACGCCCATTGGTCGAGCATCAAGCGCGATTCGAGCGCCGCATCGCCGCGCACGACGTGCTGGCGGAAGTCAGCGAGGAACGCTTGCGTCGTCATCGGCTGGAAGGCGTGGCGATCGAAGTATGAGCGCAGATACGCGTCGATCTGCTCGCGACCGATAATGCCTTCGATCGTACGCAGGAAGGTCGCGCCCTTGTCGTAGGTGATGGCGCTTGAGCTTTCGTTGGCGTCTACGTCGCCGACCCAATGCAGACGTTGTCCATTTGCCGGCACGCTGCCGAGCGCAGATTGGATGTCGGACCAAGAAAGTGCTTGGGCCATGCGTGCATCTTCGACGCCGAAGAGCGCCTCGCCGATGCGGCCTTCGATGTACGAGGTGAAGCCCTCGTTGAGCCAGCTATCGGCCCACACCGCGTTTGTAACGAGATTGCCCGACCATGAGTGCGCTAGTTCGTGCGCGACCAGCGAGACGAGGCTGCGATCACCGGCGAGAAAGGTGGGCGTCAGGAAAGTGAGGCGTGGGTTTTCCATACCGCCATACGGGAAGGACGGCGGCAGGATCAGCACGTCATAACGGCCCCAGCGATAGGGGCCGTAGAGTGACTCGGCCACGTCCATCATGCGTTCCATGTCGGCGCATTCGTAGACGCCGCGCTCGATCACGCTCGGTTCGGCGTAAACGCCGGTGCGCGGGCCGACATCGGCATGCACGAGATCGCCAATGGCGATGGCGATCAGATAAGGCGGAATCGGTTGCGGCATGCGGAAGCGATAAGCGCGCTTGCCGTCCTGCGTCGCTTGGCCGTTCGGCGTCAGCATCTCGGCGCTCATCACCGCTTTCAAATCTGCGGGAACGACGATGCGCGCGTCATAGGTTTGACGAATGCCGGGGCTGTCTTGCGTCGGGATCCAAGTGCGGTTGTGGATCGACTGACCTTGGCTGAACAGGAAGCGCTTGTTGCTCGCGGTTTGCGCCGGCTCGAGCCATTGCAGCGCGCTCGCTTCCGGCGCGCTTTCATAATCGATCTCGATGCGGCGGGCGCCGTTGAGTTGGATCGTCAGCGGCGCGCCTTTTGATGGATCGCTGTCGCCGAGTGTGTAGGTGGCGTCGCGGCCGCCGGCGCGGATGCGCTGGATGACGAGGCCCTTGCTGTCGAGAACGATCTCTTGCGCGTCGGCGCGCGCGCTGATGTCGAGCGTGGCTTTGCCGTGGAAGACTTTGCGATCGAAATCTGCGGTGAGGTCGAGCGAGACGTGGCGCACGCGCGCCTCATCGGGGCGGGCATAGGAACTCGTATCGTGCGGCAGCGGCGCCATCGGATCGGCATTGCCGAGCTGTTGGCCGTTGGATGCGCACGCGGCCAGAAGCGGTGCGGCGATTGCGGATTGAAGCAAGGTGCGGCGAAGCATGGCGTTTCCCCAGATAACTTTGAGTTATTTTGGGGCTAAGAGCGCCGTTTCAGGGCCGGAGGCAAGCGCGCAAACGTCGCGTTCCCTCCCTTGAAAAGGGAGGGTGTCAGATTGTGCGCAGCACAAACTGACGGGTGGGATGAATGCGCGAAATTTTCTGGAGAGGGCGCTGCCGCCCCACCCGTCGCTGCGCGACACCCTCCCCTGTCGGGGAGGGAATAGACGGCGTTACTCGTCCTTGGGCTTCATCACGCCTGAAAAAGTGATCACAGCCAGCGCCGTCAGAATGGCGCCGAGGATGGCGTAAAGCGCGTGCGCCCATTTCCAGAGTGCTGCGCCTTCAAACAAGCGCCAGTCGCTGAATTCGGACACTGGCATGCCCGCCGAAAGCTCCGCGCGCGCCGTGCGGCCTGGACCGCAGCGGCTTTCCTGACCGAGATCAATCACAGGCAGCGCCACGTCGATAGCGTAAAGCGCAGGCTCGATCGCGCCGTTGCACTGCGCGCCGCGGGGCGTCACCAGCGCGCCTTGCGCGTTCATCGTCAGCACGCCGACGACGCCGAGCGCCAGGAAAAGCGCGAGCGCGCGCGCGACCCGGGTAGGCGCCAAGCCATAGCCGGCGATCAAACCGAAGAGCGACGAGAGCGCCCAAGTGAAAGGGCCGCTGGATGCGACGCGGGTGCGGCGATCGTGTTGCGCGAGTTGAATGCGGCGCGCGTCTTCGCGCTTGCCGACGCGGGCATAGACAAGCGCGGCTTGCCCGAATGGTTGCGACGAGAAACGTTCGCCGCGTTGCAACCACGGCAGGCGCTGACGCCAGCGTTCGCTCGCATTGTCGATGCGCTGATAGGCGAAGCCCTCAAGATTGAGCTTGGCGCCATCCACGCCCCAGCCGGTCTTGATGTCGTCATTGAGTGAATCGCACGAGGCGCCGGAAAGGTCGATCAGCGCACCTTGTTGGGTGACGAGGCCGCGCGCGTGGATCGCGCCGCTTATGGTGGCGTCGGCGAAGGAAAGCACGCCGCCTTTGACATTGTCGGGCCCCGGTCCACGCAACTCGAGCGCGTTCCAGGAGAGCGCGCCATCTATGCGCGCACGAGAGAACTTGGCGCCGCCTTCAATCACGGTCTTTTGCCCATGCGGCGCAAAGCCGTCTTCGGACAATTTGAGCGTGAGATTGCCGCCGACGCGTGCGTTTGGCGCGCGGATGGCCCAGCCGCCGCCATTGATAAAGCGACCGCCGCCAAAGGAGAGGTAGCCATCGATCTTGGCTCCGGCGAGAAACACCTCGCCTTTGACGTTTGCGCCTTGCAGCAATAGCGTGCCGCCAATGCTGGTGTTGGCGGCGTCGAGGGCGCGGCCGAACGTGTCGCCGCGCGGGGTTGTGCGATGCGTGAGCTCGGTGCCGCGCAGATCGACATTGCGTGCCACGCTGCAGCTTTGCAGCAAGAGCTGCCCTGCGATCTTCGCGCCGTCGCCATGCAACTGGCCACCGATCTCGGCATTGGCGAGCAGCAATGCTGCGCCAAACTCGTTACGGAAGGACGCGCCTTCGCTGATGTCGACATCGAGCGCGATGCGGGCGCTGACGAAACGCACTTCGCCTTCAGCTTTGAACTTAGCCGTGAGACGCACCGTGCCGAACGAAGCCCCGTCGGCATTGATCGCTTGGCCTTTGGCGTCGTCGGAGCGGTTGAGGATTTGCCCGTTGGAGCAGCTCAAAGCGCCGCCAACACGCGCACTCATGAGCCAAACGCAGCCGAACGCGTCGAAGCCTTCATCGAGCAAGATGTTGCCGGCGATGTCGGCGCCTTGCAGCATGAGCGCGTCGTCAGTGCTGTCGACGCTGCGCGCGAGTTTTGCCTCGCGCGCCAGCAAATCGCCGTCGATGCGCACGCCGCGCAGCTTCGCCGTCAGTGTTTCCAAGCCCGGCGGACCCAACGGGGAGACGCCGCAAATATCGAGTTCGCCGTCGATCTGCGCTTCCACAGCGACGAGCCGCGTCAGCTTCGATCCTTTGAGCGAGAGCCGCGCTAGGCGGCTGTGACTCAAGTCCACAGGTTCGGCGATCTCGCACTCGACCAGAGCCAGAGCGGGGAGACCCATCCCGCCAACGCCTGAACAATCCGTAAGGTCAAGCGCGCCTTCGATCCGGGCGCCGCGCAGCCGCACGCCTGGGCTGTGGACCAGCCAGTTCGGGTCGATCCGCAGCAGCAATTTGCGCAGGAAACCCGCCCGCACCGGCGGTTTTTCACCGCTTGCACCGATCATGGGGGTAAAGTCCGCGACCTCTCCGAGGCGCGTTCGCTCCATGACAAAGTGCTCGTGTGGCGACAGATCGTTCGCGTCGAACGCCATCGTTTTAGTCCCCCGCCGCCCCCAGCTCGCAGCCGAAATGAGTTAAGCATCCCCGGCAGGCGCGAGCGAGTCGCCTTATATGAAAGAGATGTCAGAGACGGCCCCCCTCACCACCGCTGCGTCGAACCTGCCGGAAGTCTCCGTCAGCGAACTCGCGCAGTCGGTGAAGCGCACAGTCGAGCGTGACTTCGACAATGTGCGCGTGCGCGGCGAACTGGGCCGCGTGCTGATCGCGAAATCCGGTCACCTCTATGTCGATCTCAAAGACGAGAACGCATCGATCGCCACGGTGATGTGGAAGGCGAACGTGCAGCAGCTAGCTTTCAAGCCGGAGGAGGGCTTGGAGGTTGTCGTTGAGGGACGGCTCTCCACGTATCCGGGGCGTTCGCAATATCAGTTGATCGCCGAGCGCATGTCGCCGGCTGGCGTTGGCGCATTGCTGGCGCAGTTGGAGAAGCTGAAGGCGAAGCTCGCGGCTGAAGGCTTGTTTTCGCGGGACCGCAAAAAGCCGATCCCGTATTTGCCGCGCACGATTGGCGTGGTGACATCGCCGACCGGCGCTGTGATCCGCGATATTTTGCATCGCTTGCGCGAGCGTTTTCCGTGCCGCGTGATTGTGTGGCCGGTTCTCGTTCAAGGACCGGAGGCGGCGGGGCAAGTCGCGCGCGCGATCAAGGGCTTCAATGCGCTGCAGGGCGTGGATCGTCCTGATGTGCTGATCGTCGCGCGTGGCGGCGGATCGATTGAGGATTTGTGGGCGTTCAATGAAGAGGTCGTCGTGCGCGCCGCGGCGGCGAGCGAGATCCCGCTGATCAGCGCTGTCGGTCACGAGACTGATACGACCCTGATCGACTTTGCGTCAGATCTGCGCGCGCCAACGCCGACGGGCGCGGCGGAAAAAGCCGTGCCGGTGCGCACCGAGTTGATCGAGCGCGTAACGTCCATGGACGGGCGCTTGAAGAATAGTCTCGTGCGTGGTTTGGAGCGTCGGCGGACGGAATTGCGTGCGGCGGCGGGAAAATTGCCGCGCTTGGAGACGCTCTTCCAAATTCCGCAGCAGCGTTTCGATCGCGCTGCGGAGCGTTTGAATGCGGCGCTGGTCGCCAATACGCGCAGCGCGCAATCGAAGCTCGATCGTGTTGCTGCGCGCTTGCGCCCGGAAGCTTTGGTCAATGACATTGCCCGCAGGCGCGAGCATCTGGCGCGCACGACTGTGCGCTTAGAGCCAGCGATCAAAAGGTCGCTGGAAGCACATCGCAAGCATCTCGACGCGTCGGCGCGGATGCTGGAAAGCCTTTCGCACAAGCGCGTGTTGGAGCGCGGTTTCGTCATGGTCCACCGCGAGGACGGCACGTTGGTGCGCGCGGCGACGGATTTGAATGCGGGCGACATTGTCGACCTAACTTTCGCAGACGATCACAAGAAAGCGGTCATCGATCCCGAGCCAGCGCGTGAGATCTCGCCCGCAGCGCCTGACGCTCCGAAAGCGAAGGCTAAGCCGAAGCCGGGTGGCGGACAGGGCTCGTTGTTCTGAACGCGACGCGCGGGCTATGATCCAGCCATGAGTTTTCAGGATGCTCTTGCGCGGTTTCAGCGCGGCGATAGCGCTGGCGCGGAGCAGATTCTTGGTGTGCTCCTGGCGCGAGACCCTAAGCACGCGCAGGCGCTGCAGTTGCTTGCCGCCGTTCGCCATGGCCGTGGCGATATAGAAGGCGCGCTTGAGGTCGTGGACCGCGCTGCGGCGCTTGCGCCGGCTGATCCGGGGCTCGCTTTCAATCGCGCTGCGATGCTTTCGGTGCTTGGGCGTCACCCAGAATGTCTAAGCGCGCTTGAGATTGTGCTACGCGCCGCGCCGCGTGATCCCGAAGCATTGCTCCTGCAAGGTGTTTCGCAAGCCGCGTGCGGCGATCACGCTTTGGCGCTCGCAAGCTTTGATGCCGCGCGTTTGGACCGTGCCGATCTTCACGCGCACCGCGCAGGCAGCTTGCTCGCGCTAGAGCGTTTTGCCGATGCGCTCGCGGCGGCAGAGAACGCGTTGGCGCGCGATCCGAACAATATCGATGCACACTTTCACCGTGGCGTGGCGCTGACCGCACTTGAGCGTCCGGACGAAGCGCTTGCGGTTCTCGACGCAGCATTGGCGCGCAACGGCGATCTCGCGATCCGTGCAGCGCGCGCGACGGCGCTGGCGAATGTCGGCAGGCTGGATGAAGCGCTCGCCGAGATCAATGCGGCGCTGGCGGGCAATCCCGACAAGGTCGATTACTTGATGCGTCGCGGTTACGTGCTGAAAGCCATGAACCGCAATGTCGAGGCGATCGCGGATTATGATCGCGTGCTGGCGCAGGCGCCGGATCACGCGGACGCTGCTTACGGCAAAGCGGACTCGTTGCTGAGCGAAGGCGATTTCGCGCGCGGGTTGGACGCGTACGAAGCCAGGCTCGGCACACGCACGGCGAGAGTCTTGGCGGCATCGTCTGCGCCGGAATGGCGTGGTGCAGATTTGGAGGGCAAGACGCTGCTCGTGCTCGCGGAGCAGGGCTTCGGCGATCTCTTCCAGTTTTGCCGCTTCGTGCCGATCTTGGCGCAGCGTGGCGCGCGCGTCATCGTGCAGGAGCGGCCGCAAACGTTAGCGTTGCTGAAGAGTTTGGCTGGCGCGGAGGCGCTTGTTTCTACGCGTGAGCCTGCACCGCAAGCCGATTTCTGTATTCCACTGGCTGGCGTGATGCGCGTGCTGGAGATGCGCGCAGATACTATTCCAGCGACAATTCCGTATCTCGCTGCCGAGCCCGCACGCGTTGCGGTTTGGAGGGAGCGTTTGCCACCGTCTCGGCGCAAGCGCATCGGCATCGCATGGTCTGGAATTACGCGCTACGCGACGCAGCGTTCTCGAAGTTTAGATGAGGCGTCACTGGAGCGTCTGATCGCCGCCGATGCGGATTTCGTCAGCCTGCAACTTGAGCCCAACGCTTTGCTCGAAGCCAAAGGCGTGCCGCAATTTGGCGCCGCCGTCGGTGACTTTGCTGAACTTGCGGCGCTGATCGAGACAATGGATCATGTGATCTCGATCGACACTGGCATCGCGCATCTGGCGGGCGCGCTGGGCAAGCCGCTTTGGATCATGTTGCCGTACCGCGCTGATTGGCGCTGGACGCGCGATCGAGAGGACACGCCGTGGTATCCGCAGGCGCGGCTCTTCCGTCAGACGCGACCTGGCGATTGGACGGACGTCATCGCGCGCGTGCACGCAGCACTTCAGGAATAGTACGATTTCTGTTCGACCAGCCCGCCTTTAGCGAGGCGGCTGATGCGCTGCTTTAGGCGATGGCGGTGATCGTTGTTGCGCGCAATGCGGGTGAGCAAGGCCGCAGCTTTTGCCGGCGCTTGCGGCGCGCGACGAAAGCGCTGCCGCGACGCCTCTTCGCAGACCCACAACACGGCGTTCACGACCGCCAATTGCTGTTTCAACACGCCGAGGCTCGAATACTTGGCCAAATATGGCGCCGCGATCGCCTCCAGCCCGGCTAGTTCACGCCGAACATGCGTACGCTTGGCCGGCGACGCGATGCGCTTGGCCTTGATCTCAAGGATCGTCAGGCGATCGATCAATTCGCCCAGGGAAAGCGGCGCGACAAGCTGCGTCATGTGCGGTGTGCTACCCTGCGGTACAGGCCGTCGCCAAATGCTTTATCCTGGCTGGTCAGCGCGCAGCACATTTTCGTGGCTTAGAGGTTTGGCCTCAGCCGCAACGCAGGCTAAAACGGCCTGATGAACAAGCATGATCCGGGCGGGCCTGAGGCGAAGG
Source organism: uncultured Terricaulis sp. (assembly GCA_964478365.1). GTDB lineage: Bacteria > Pseudomonadota > Alphaproteobacteria > Caulobacterales > Aquidulcibacteraceae > Vitreimonas. Next base: position 34,995 of record CAYZIJ010000021.1, on the reverse strand, counting down.
TCCATTATGGCGACAACGAAATAGAGATCCTGAAGCAGGGGCTCTATGTCCGCTGCGCGGTGTCGGGCGAGAAGATTTCGCTGGATGATCTCCGCTACTGGAACGTCGATTTGCAGGAGGCGTATCGCGGCCCTGAGGAGGCGACGCTGCGCTGGAAGCAGGTCAATGCGGGGAAGCAATCATGAGACTTGCGGGCGGATTGATCGCGCTGCTGTTGGCTGCGTGCGTGGCCGCCGAAGCGCCGGCGGCGCCCGAGGCGGCTGTGCCGCAAAGTCCCGTCGTTGAGGCGTCGGCCGAGCCGAGCGCGCCGCCTGTACCGACGACGCTCTCGCTCAATTGCGCTGGCGCGTTCACACAAGGCGGCATCGCGCTCTGTCGCACACTGCCGGGCGCAACGCTGACGATTGACGGCGCCGATGCTGGCGCCGCTGACACTGAAGGCTGGGCGGTAATCGGCTTCACACGCGACCATGGCGCGAGCGCCCGCATCGAGGCGCGCGCGCAGGGCGCGGCGACGGCGCAAAGCTACGAGATCGCCGCGCGTCAGTTCGACATTCAACGCGTCGATGGCCTGCCGCAGCAAACCGTAACGCCGACCGATCCCGCCGTGTTGGCGCGCATCAGCCGTGAAGCGGCGTTGAAGCGTGAAGGCTGGGATAGTTTTGCGCCGATCGAAGGCTGGCTCGACGGTTTCATCCGTCCGGTCGAAGGCGGGCGCGTGTCGGGCACGTGGGGCAATCAGCGCGTCTTGAATGGCGTGCCTGCCTCACCGCATTTTGGCTATGACATCGCCGTGCCTGCAGGTACGGCGATCCGCGCGCCTGCGGCAGGCGTCATCACATTGGCGCAGCCGGACATGCACTACGAGGGCGGCCTTGTTTTCATCGATCACGGCCAAGGCCTGATCACCATGTATCTGCACATGAGCCGCCTCGACGTTGAAGTCGGCGACACGGTCGAGCAGGGCCAAGTTATTGGCGCTGTCGGCTCAAGCGGCCGCGCGACAGGTCCGCACCTGTGCTGGCGCATGAAATGGCGCGAGCGTCAGCTCGATCCGAGCATGGCGATCGAAGGTCTGGCGCAGGCGCGGGCGGTGTTGCTGGCGAACTAGCGCGGGACGACGTGCGAGACCAGCACGACGGCTTCTTCATCGCTCTCGTTGCGCCAGCCGTGGGCGGTTGTCGCGTCTTCGATGGCGACGTCGCCGGCGACGTAGCGGATTTCATCCAGGCACGAATTGCGAAATTCGGTGAGGCGGCCTGAGGCGATCAGCGCCATGCCTTGAACGCTGTCATGCGTATGCCAAGCGATGATCCCGCCCGGCGCGATGGTGAGGCGGCGTAGACGCAACGCGCGGGTTGGATCGCTGGCGAGTGGGGTTAGCGCGATGTCTTGGCTGGTGACGCCGCGCGAGTCGTTGTCGCTGCCGATACGCGCGTTCTCCAGTGTGCGGCCCGGCGGGCAGGTGCGCACGCGCGCGTTCTCGATGGCGAGCAGCGCAGTATCTGCGCCGTCTTCGCGGAGCGGGTTGACGCTCTGCATCGTCGAGCAGGCGCCGAGCGCCAAGGTCGCGGCTAGCATCATCGTCGCACGCGTCATGCTTTGTTCCTTCTACGCCGCTTTAAAAATCTCGCGCAGGGTACGCTCTTGTTTGCTGGCTTCGATCCAAAAGCCAATCATGGTCATGGCCCAGAGAAAAAGGAGCAACGGCGCGGCGATCAAGAGGCCCGTCTGACCGCCAGCAAACAAGGCCGTCGAGACGCCCAGCGTCCAGATCGCGCAGAACACATAGACGAACCAGAACATGCGCATTTGCACGGCGATGCGCGTGCCGCTGGCGCCAGGATCAATCTTCGCGTCGATCACCGGAAGGAACGAGTTGCGATAGCCGATGACGCGCCGAACGTGAAAACCGTCGCCGTCGATCGTTCCTTCGAAGCGCTTATTGTCGCGCGGGCCGCCAAAGCGGAACCAGTTTTCCGGTTCCACATGCGCCGTCATCGCTGCGACCGCCGCTTGACGATCAAGCGGCGAGACGATTTCGAAGCGATGAAAGGGAAGCCACTTCATGGCTAGCGTCGAACCCGCATCTCAAAATTGGCCGTGTGGCCTTGATTGCTGGTGGCGGCGCCGCTGATCACGCCGTTATAGATGCGGCCGCGATAGTGGCAGAGATATTCGCCGCTGCAGAAGTACAGAAACTCGACATAGTCGCCGACTTGCATCCAGTAGCCGTACTCATCGGCGCTGGTGGTCATGGCGCCATTGGCGTTGAGATTCCAACCCACATTGTTGATCCGGCTCTCGCCGCCCCATTGCACCCAACCTACATATTGGCCGGACGCCGTTGTGTTGACGGATTGCGCCGCAGCTGGCGCAGGCGCGCTGAAGCCGACCAAGAGCGCGGCGAGTGCGGCTAACAGAAATGTGCGGATCATGGTCATGTGCGGCCTCCCGTGACGGGCGGAGGGTTGGCCAAGGCAAGGCGCGGGGTCAACCCCGCTTACATGACACCGGCTTTTTTCCAGGCTTCTTTCGACCAGCGGCGGTGGGCCCAAAACCATTGTCCGGGCGCATCGAGCACGCGCGCTTCCATAAATTGGTTGATGCGCAAGACGCCGTCATAAACGGTCTGATCGTCGTCGGGCTTGGAATAGTCGAGCGGGATGGGCGGGTAGGCGGTGGCGACGAACTTGGTGCCTTCGATGCGCCGGCCCGTGATCGGGATCAGCGGCACGCCAAACTTGAGCGCAAGTCGGGTTGGACCGTCGGCCGTCATGCACTCGTAGCCGAAGAACGGCACGGCGAGACCTTTATTGTACTTCTGGTCGTTCATCAGCGCGATCGAGCGCTTCTTCTTTAGCGACCGCAGCAAGCCCATGCCGCCTTCCTGACCCTTCGCCGCTTGCAGCGCGAGGCCGAAAGCGGCGCGCGTGTCCACGATGTATTTGTCGATGATTGGATTGTTGGCCGGGCGATAGGTGAAGTGGCAGGTGGGATCGACTTGCGCGAGGCAGAGTGAAGTGATCTCCCAATCGCTGAAATGGCCGCCGACGAAGACAGCGCCTTTGCCGAGCGTCGCTTCGACGTGCTCTTTGCCTTTGAATTCGAGTTCGCCGCTTTTGTAGCGGTCGAGGAATTTGCCCATGTGCGCGAACTCGCCGGTCATGCGGCCGAGTTCACGGAAGCTCTCTTTGCGCACTTCGAGGTGCCAAGCGTCGCTCTCGTTCGGGAACGACATGCGGATATTGCGGATCGCGGTTTTCCAGGCGCTCGCCGTCGGCGCCACCACCGGCACGATATTGGCGCCCCAACGCGAGGCGCGTTCGAGGCCAAGTGCGCCAAGCCCGCCAACATAAGCGTTCCAGGCCAACGCCTCGATCTGGAATTGGAAATTGAGCGGTTTAGGCTTCGCCATGCGCCGCTTTCATCCGCGATTGGATCGGCGCGAGCAAGGCGTCGAGCGCGGCCTCATCGTCAAACTTTGCGGTCACTGGCAACACCGCCACACGTGCGCGCCATTCCGGCGAGAGACGAGCGGCGTCTTTCTCGGTGGTGATGAGGCGCGCGCCGCGTTCTTCGGCGACTTGCGCCAGGAAGCCAAGATCATCGTCGCTATATGGGTGGTGGTCGGCGAATGGCACGGCCTCCTCGACCTCGGCGCCCAGACTTTCCAGAGTGTCGAAGAATTTCTCCGGCCGCGCCAAACCAGCGAACGCAACCAGCTTGCCGCGCGGCGGGTCTGCTGTGGGCGCGAGGCGGGCATGGAGGATCGGCTTGGCGAAACCGGCGAGCCAAGTCGCGACTGGCGCGCCGCCTTCGGCTGGTTGCATCATGATCACCGCATCGGTGCGCGCCAGGCCATCAATCAGGCGCTCGCGCAGAGGCCCGGCTGGAAACACTTGGCCATTGCCAACGCCATATTCGGCATCGACGGCGATGATGCAGAGATCCTTTGCCAAGGTTGGGTTCTGAAAGCCGTCATCCATGATGATGACATGCGCGCCCGCTTGCGCTGCGGCTTGCGCGCCGGCGAAGCGGTCGCGCGCGATCCAGGCAGGGCCATCGCTCGCATGCAGTAGCGGCTCATCGCCGACCTGTGCTGCGTTCATATCTGGCGTCACCCGCAGTGGGCCTTCGACGCTGCCTCCATAGCCACGCGAGAGCGTGTGCGCATGGGCGCCGAGCTTAGCGCGGAGTGCGCGTGTGATCGGCGTTTTGCCTGCGCCGCCGACGGTGAAATTGCCGACGCAGATGACAGGCACGGAGGCGTGGCGCGAGATCGTGGTCTCGATGCGCCGCGCCGTGGCCCAGGCATAGGCCCATGACACTGGCGTCAGCAGCATGCGCAGCGCGTGCGCGGAGTCGCGGCCGCTCACATCGGCGCGCCAGAACTCAGGCGGACGCATGCGCTCGCTCCGTGTTGGCGTGTGTGCTCAGAAGGGCTGCGAGTTGCGCGACGGTTGTTTCCATCGCGGCTGCGCCCTGATCAACAATCGTCCGCGCGGCGAGTGTTTGCGCGAGGCGTGCGCCGTCATCGCGCCAGAATTTGGCGACGCTTGCTGCGATCTCGTCGGCGGTGGCGGTGATGGTCGCGGCCTTGGCTTGGGTGAGTGTGTCGAACAGGTCTTGAAAGCTCTCGACGTGCGGACCGCTCAAGATAGCACAATCGAGCTTGGCTGGTTCGATTGGATTGTGGCCTTTGAGATCGCTCAGCAAGCTTCCCGCAATCAGCGCCGTTGGCGTCAGATCATAGAAGAGCCCAAGCTCGCCCAACGTGTCGGCGACATAAACAGCCGCATTGCCGATCGACTCAAAGCGCGAGCGGCGCGGTGCGTTGGCGAGTGCGGCGATGCTGGCGCCGCGTTCAGGGTGGCGCGGGGCGATGATGAGTAGGGCGTCCGGAAAGCTCGCGCGCAGTGTCGCGTGCGCGGCGAGCACGATCTCGTCTTCGCCTGGGTGCGTGGATGCTGCGAGCCAAAGCGGACGCGCGCCAATTTCGTTCGCCAAGGCATCACGCGCGCCTGCATCGACGCGCGGTGGTGCGATGGCGAGCTTCAGATTGCCCAGTTGCGGAACGGCGGCGCCACGCAAGTTGCCGAGCGCCTCCGATGTGCGCGCGTCAGCGGCGGAGACGCAAGCGAAGGCGCGCATCAAGCGCTCGCCGGCTTTGCGCCAGTTGGTCCAACGCTGCAGCGAACGCGGGCTCATGCGTGCATTGACGAGCGCTAACGGCACGCGCCTGGCTTGCGCGGCGAGGATAAGGTTCGGCCAAAGTTCGCTTTCGACGAACACGCCGAGGTCGGGGGCCCAGTGATCGAGGAATCGGCAAACCGCGTCGCTGCGATCGAGCGGCGCATAGATGTGCGTGGCCCGCGCCGGGGTGCGACGGGCGATGAGATCGGCGGAGGTCCGGGTGCCGGTCGTGATCAGGAAAGAGAGCGCCGGATCGCGCGCGGCAAGCGCCTCGATCAGGCCAAGCGCCACGCCGCTTTCGCCGACGCTCGCCGCATGCAGCCACACGAGTGTGCCCGCAGGTCGCGCGCTCGGGTAGCGGCCGAAGCGTTCGCCCAAGCGCGACGCATCTTCCTTGCCTTTCCGCGCGCGCGCGTTCAGCCAAAAGCCCGCGAACGGACCAACGAGCCGCATGGCGGCGTCATAGGCGGTCAATGCCGGCGAGAAGCTCACTTGGCGTTTGCCGGAAGCTCTTGGGCCAGCGCCGGTCCGGCTTTCGGCGCCGCCGCTTCGATCACCCTCACACCGGCGATCCGGTCAGCTTCCGCGGCTATGCGATTCATCTCAGCTTCGAGCGCCATCCGCACGCTTTCGACTTCCTCGTCGCTGGCGTTGGGTGAGGGCGGCGCAATTGGGTTGCCCCAGATCAAAGCGCCGCGTCCAAATGGCAGCGGGAAAACGAAATGGTCCCAGCTCTTGTCGAACACGATGCGGTTGGAGGTCGCCCACGTCACTGCCACCAGCGGCGCTTCGGCGATCTTGGCCAGCACGATCGGGCCGCGTTTCACGCGCATGCGGGGGCCCTTCGGGCCGTCCGGCGTCAACGCGATGACGCCGCCGCCCTCAATATGGCGCGCCATCGAGAACATCGCTTCGACGCCGCCCTTGCTTCGCTTGCGCTCTTTGCCGGCCGAGCCGCGTATGACTTCGGCGCCGACCGTGCGCGAGGTGTGCGCCACGATGCCGCCTTCGCGGGACTGGGAGACCAACATCTTGGCCCTCGGCACGCCATTGCCAAACCGCCACATCTTGTGGACCAGAGAAAAGCGGCCATGCCAGATACATCCGACCAATTTGCCGCCGTCGGGGCGCCAAAACGGGGCCATGACGGCTTCATTCACCCGCGTCCAGCGCGTGGTGACGCCCACGAACAGCATATAGCCGCCGATCGCGCGCCCGATCAGGAACTGGAAGACAGGGTTGGCGAGAAGGCTCTTCATGGGTCCGCTGGGGCGCACGCCTTCCGGGCGGACGCTTGCGCCCTTATACGGGGGCCCGCCCGCTTCGCACCAGCAGACGACAGCCAGGAAATTCATGACGTCCCCGGATAATCCGTCACGTTTCAACTTGAACACGCCCGAAGGCCGGCGGGCGGCCGAGCGTGACCTGATTTGGGGCGACCACGGCTTCCTGCGGGCGCGGTTCTCCAACTTCCATTGGATCGAGCCTGGCGTCATGGCGCGGGCCAACCAGCCGTCGCCGGAGCAGATCGCGCGTTATGCCGGGATGGGCATCAACACGATCCTCAATCTGCGCGGCCCCTCGGACACTGGCTATTATTGGCTGGAGCGCGAGGCGTGCGAAAAGCACGGGCTCGCCATGATCGACTTCCGCATGTTCTCACGCGAGGCGCCGAGCTGGGAGCAGATCAGCGGCGCAAAGACGCTCTTTGAGACGATTGAGTATCCGGCGCTGATGCATTGCAAGTCAGGCGCGGATCGCGCGGGCGCTATGGCGGTGCTCTACAAAATCCTGAAGAGGGGCGTGCCGGTCGCGGAGGCTGTTGAGCAGCTCGAGATAAAGTATCTGCATGTGAAGCACGGGAAGACTGGCGTCATCGACTACTTCTTCGAACGCTACCTCGCGGAAGCCGACGGCCGCCCGTTTGAACAATGGGCGGAAGCGAGCGATCACCGGGCGATCAAGAAAGCCTTCAGCCGTAAGCTTTCGGCGAACATTCCCCTGGACGCGCTCCTGCAGCGCGAATGAGTTGCGGGAACCTGAAAACCCAGAAATAAGCATTACACTTGGCGCCGGGGCTCTCGAAACGACGATGACCGTAAACGTATTGGGCCGGCGCCTTCCCGCGACGCTTACTTATGGCGCTGCGCTGGGCGCGGTGCTGCTCTTGCTCATACTCTCGGTCGGCGCCGCGTTCTGGCAAACCAGTTACAACCAGCAAATCTACCTTGAGCAGCGCGAGGCCGGAAACCGGCGCTCCGGCTATCGGATATTTATGCAGCGAGTCACGGACGCCGAGACGGCGCAGCGCGGCTATTTGCTGACCGGCAAGGAAGATTATCTCGGGCCGCTGGCAGGGGCGCGTGAAGAGGCGGAGGCGGTGCTTTCGGAGATGGAAGCGGCGGCGACGCCCGACTCGATCTTTGCTGAGGAACTCGCGGAAACGCGCCGGCTCATGGAGAGCAAGTTCGAGGAGTTACAGCTCACCATTGATCTCAGTCATACCGGTCGCGGCAACGAGGCGCGTTTGATCGTCGGCTCCGATAACGGCCGGCGAACGATGGATCAGCTCCGCGCGATCTTTGAGCGCGTCGAGGCGCGCGAGAACGAGTATATCGCAATCGGTAGGGTGCGATCCGATGCGTCCGCCACGCGGCTGCAATGGGTTATCTCGCTCTCCGGCCTGTTGATCATAGGCGTGGGCGGCCTTTTGATCGTCGCCGTGCGCGGCGCGATGTCGGAGATGCGCCGATCGCGCGATGAAGCGCTGGACGCTCAGCATATGGCCGTCGCGGAAATGAGCGCGCGATCGAAGGCCGAGAGCCAAGTGCGCCAGCTCCAAAAGATGGAGACGATCGGCCAAATCACCGGCGGCGTCGCGCACGACTTCAACAACATGCTCGCCGTCATCATGTCGGCGTTACAACTCGCCAAGCGCCGGATCGAGCGCGGCGAGCCCGGCGCTGAGGGATTTATCGATGCCGCCGTGGACGGTACGCGCCGCGCGGCATCGCTCACGAGCCGTTTGCTCGCATTCGCGCGCCGTCAGCCGCTTTCGCCTGCTGTGCTCGATCCCAACCGTGTCCTTGGCGACATGGCCGATATGCTGCGCCGGACGTTGGGCGAGCAGGTTGTGCTGGAGACGGTTATGGCGGGCGGCCTTTGGCGCGTGAACGCCGATCGCGGCGAACTTGAGCAGGCCATTCTCAATGTCTGCGTCAACGCCCGTGATGCCATGCCCGACGGAGGTAAGCTCACCATCGAAGTGTCGAACGCGCATTTGGACGAGGCGTACGCGGAGGCCAATCACGACGTGAAGGCGGGCCAGTACGTTATGGTCGCGATCACGGACACGGGCGCGGGCATGAGCGCCGAGGTGAAGCGCCAGGCTTTCGAGCCGTTCTTCACCACCAAGGAGATTGGCCGCGGCACCGGACTTGGTCTCAGCCAAGTGCATGGATTTCTCAAACAGAGCGGCGGGCACGCGGCGATCTATTCGGAGATCGGCGTCGGCACGTCGGTGAAGCTCTACCTGCCACGCACGCAGCGCGAACTTTCGGCTGAGAATGAGGCCGCGCCCGATCAGGTCGACGTCGCCGGCGATCCGGCGATCATCGTTCTGGTTGTCGAGGATGAGGAGCGCGTGCGCTCCCTCAGCGTCGCGTCGCTGCGCGATCTTGGCTACACGGTGCTGCACGCCGCGAGCGGGCCGGAAGCGCTGAAGGTGCTTGAGGGAAATCCGGCCATTGCACTTCTCTTCACTGACGTCGTGATGCCGGAAATGACGGGAAAGGTATTGTCGGATGAAGTGCGCAAGCGCTGGCCGCACATCAAGGTGCTCTACACGACGGGCTATACGCAGAACGCCATCGTTCACAACGGCGTACTGGATGCGGACGCGCGGCTCTTGCTCAAGCCGTACTCGCTCAATGATCTGGCGCGCAAAGTGCACGCGGTGCTGAACGAGTGAGAGGCGGCCGAAGTCGCCTCTCACTCGCTGAGTTATTTTGATCCTTTGGTGCCGAGATCGTCTTCGATGATGATCTGCGGCTCGTAGCCGTAATAGCGCTGGTGCAGCATCGGAATGTTGCTGTCTTGAACCGCGATCTCGGTGGTTTCGGATGTGCAGCTTGCAACGCCGTCCCGTTCTGGCAGCGGCATCGGGCCGGGGCGATCGCCGCAGATCGCCTCAGCGGTGTTTTCGATGCGGTCCAGCACGACATCTGCGCCGCCGCGCGTGTTCACATCAACGCCTGCGGTGGTGACGACGCGGTCTTGAGAGAATTGCTGTTGCGCGACGGCGGGCGCTGCGAACGCGAACAGAATTGCGGAAGCGCAGGCGAAAGAAACGGTGCGTGACATTGGAACTCCTAAGGCTCAAAGGTCCCGCCCTTTGTGGCGCATCAACACGATGCGTAGGCTTGGAGTTCCGATCTATTCGGCGGCTTCTTGAAATTGCAGTCGGCTGAGGCGCGCGTAGAGACCGCCTTTGGCGACCAATTCGTCGTGCGTGCCGGTTTCGACGATGCGGCCATCCTCGAGCGCGATGATGCGGTCAGCGTCGCGCACGGTGGAGAGCCGGTGGGCGATGACCAGCACGGTGCGGCCTTGGGAGAGACGTGCCAGCGCTTCTTGCACCTTGGCTTCGCTCTCCGCGTCGAGCGCGCTCGTGGCTTCGTCCAGCAACAGGATCGGCGCGTCGCGCAGGAAGGCGCGGGCGAGTGCGACGCGCTGGCGTTCGCCGCCGGAAAGGTTTGAACCGCGATCGCCGGCGATGGTGTCGTAGCCACTGGGAAGCGCGGTGATGAAATCGTGCGCGGCGGCGTTGCGCGCCGCTTCCTCGATTTGGGCGTGTGTCGCGCCCGGGCGGCCGAGCGCGATATTGGCGCGGATCGTGTCATTGAAAAGCGCCGCTTCCTGCGCCACCAACGAGATCGCGCCGCGCACCGATGCAATCTGCGCCTCGCGCACGTCTTGGCCGTCAATACGCACCGCGCCTGCGGTGGCATCATAAAGCCGGGGCAGGAGATTGAAGATGGTCGTCTTGCCCGCGCCCGATGGGCCGACGAAGGCGACGGTCTCGCCCGGCGCGACGGAAAAGCTCACAGCATTGAGCGCGGGCGCATCGGCGTAAGCGAACGACACGTTCTCGAACTCGACGCGGCCTTCGCTGAGCGCCAATGGCTTGGCGCCGGGTTTGTTGACGATGAGAACCGGTTCGTCGATCAAGCCGAAGATACGCGCCAGTGCAGCCGAGCACTCCGCCGCCAGGGTGTTCAATTGGCCCAGCGTGCGCGCTGCGGGTGCGGCAACACCGACGGCGCCGATCATGCCGATCAGGTCGCCAACTGTCATCGCGCTGTTGAGAATGCGCCAGCCTGCGATCCAGAGCACAGCCGCCAAGGCAACGCCCCCCGCAATCTCAAGAACCGGCACCGCGCCCGCGCGGCTGTACGCAAGCTTTGTCGCAAGCTTGCGCCGCGCTTCGAACGCTGCGCCTGCGCGTTCTTTTTCGCGGTCTTCCAGGCTGTAGGTTTTAACCGCGCGGGAAAAGCCGAAGCTCTCCATCAGCAGCGCTGAGAGAGCACCCATTTGTTCTTGTGCTGCGTGGGTTTGGCGCACTGCGCGTTTGGCTAGACTTTGCAGCGGCCCACCTGCGAGCGCGAACGCGGCGAAGACGATGAGCGTCAGCACCCAGTCGAAATAGAGCATCGAGGCGATCGCGCCGATGAGCGTCAGGCTGTCGCGGATCACCGATTGCCCGCCGCGCACCAGGGCTTCGCTGACGACGTTGATGTCGTTGGTGAAGCGCGAGACGAGCCGGCCCGGCTCTTCACGGGCGTGGCGGGCGAAATCGACGTCCATCAATTTGGCGAACATCGCCGCCTGCAAGTCGCGCAGCACTTTGAGCGCGATCGATTGCGACAGCACAGCTTGCACCCAAAGCGCTACCGCCCGCACGCCGGTTGACGCCAGCACCGCGATCGGCGCCCAAAGCACCACGGCCGCATCGCGCGCCGTCATGCCGTCAGTCGTGTATTTGAGGATCAGCGCGTAGGAGACGCCTGCCGCAGCTACGACCGCGAGTGCGGGGATGAGCAGTCCGATATCGCCCAAATAGCGCGAGACGTAGCCGCGCCAGAGCCGTCCGAGCAGCGAAGGCTGTTTCACATCTCGCCTTCAGGATCAGTGCCGGGGTCGAGCAAGCGATGGGCGTGGATGATGAAATAGCGCATGCGCGCGTTGTCGACGGTGCGTTGGGCCGCACCCTTCCACGCATCGTAGGCGGCGCGATAGTTCGGATAAGCGCCGACGAAATCGACTGCGCTCAGATCGATGAATTCGGGGCGATCAAGGTCCTTCAGTTCGCCGCCAATGACGAGATGGAGGAGTTGGCGCGGTTGGTCGCTCATGATCTCACTCTTTGCGCTCTATTCTTTGCGCGGATCGGGAAGCACTTGTGTGCGCTCGATTAGCAAAGGGTGGAGCGCCGCGCCAGACGCGACCACGCCGGGCGCGCGCGGGTTCGGCTGATTGAACGTCAAAGGCTCGCCCCAAGGGTCGCTGACCACGCCACCCGCAGCTTCGATGATGGCCGCGCCGGCGGCGATATCCCAGTCGTGCTTGAAGCCGAACAGAAGCGTTGCATCGCCTTGGCCAGCGCCGACAGTCGCCATCCGGTAGGCGATCGAGTGGCGTTCGGTGATTTCCATTTTGGGCCAGGGCGTCTTCCAGCGCCGGTCGGCGAAGCGATTGCGCTGACCGATCATGCGCGCGCCTTCGAGGCTGTAGCGCGTGCTGGCGCGCGTCGGCTTGCCGTTCAAAGTCGCGCCTTCGCCCGGCGCGCCCAGGAAGAGCTCATCGGTCATCGGATTGTAGACGACGCCCGCGAATGCGCGAGTCCCTTCGATAATGCCGATTGAGATCGTCCATTGCGGGGCGCCACTCACCAGCGCTTGCGTGCCGTCGATAGGATCGAGCATGAACACGCGCGCCTTGCCGATGCGGCGATCGAGATCGTCGGGCGCTTCTTCCGAGAGCCAGCCATAATCGGGGCGCGCATTGAGCAGGCGCTCAGTCAGCAACGCATCGACGGCGAGGTCGATGTTGGTCACGGGGCCGAGTTCGCCCTTTGACTGTACCTCAAGCGGCTTGGCCAGAAGATCGCGCGCTAACGCGCCCGCCTCGCGTGCGGAGGCTTCTAAGAGTGCGAGATCAAGAGCCGCCGATTGCAAGGTCATCCACTATGAGGCTGGGAATTTCGAGAGAGCCGCGATTGTCGAGGTCGGCGCCGCAGCGCAGGCGCGCAAAAATCTCGAGCAGATTTCCGGCGACGGTGACTTCGCTGACCGAATGCACGATCTCGCCGGACTCAAACCAATAGCCAGCGACACCTACCGACCAATCGCCAGTATTCATGTTGAGCGCGGGCGAGAACATCTCGGTGATGAAGAGACCTTGGCCGGCATTCTTCATCGACGTCGCGAGATCATCGGGGCCGGGCTTCACGAAGAGGTTTGCTGAGCCGATGCCGGGCGGGCCACCATGGCCTGCTGTTGCATGGCCGTTCGGCTCAAGGCCCAGCTGGCGCGCAGCGGATGCGTTGAGCAGCCACGTCGTGATCACGCCGTCATCAACGAGCGTCATCGGTTTTACCGCGCCGCCTTCGCCGTCGAACCAACGGCTGCCCATGGCGCGCTTCACGAACGGATCTTCGCGGACTTCAAAGCCTGGCGCGAACACCCGCTCGCCGAGTTTGTCCTTCAAGAACGATACGCCGCGCGCGACGGCCGCACCCGAAATGCCAGAGAAGAGTGGTGAGAGAATGCGGCCTGCGAGCCTGTTCTCGAAAATCACCGTGGCTTTTTGGCTGGCGACTTTCTTCGCGCCCAAGCGGCGCACGGTGCGCTCACCGGCGATGCGGCCGATCTCTTCAGCGGAGGGGAGGTCGGCGAAGAAGCGCTTGGTGCGCCATTCATAGTCGCGCTCCATTTCGTCGTCTTTCTCAGCCACCGGCTGCGTACCAAGGCTGTACGAGGTGCCGCTCTCGGCGCCTTCGAAGCCGTCTGAGGTGGCGTAGACGAAATAGGACGTATCGAACGAAGCGCCGCCGCCGCCGGAATTGGCGATGCCGGGAATGGCCAGCGACGCCGCTTCGCAGCGCTTCGCCATGTCGAGCAATTCTTCGGGGCTCGGGCGGGCGGTGTCGGATTCTTCGAGATCGGGCGCTGTACCGGTCGCGCGGTAGCGCTGATCGAGCAGGCCGCAGAACTTGTCTTCGGGTGCGGCCTTCGCCATCGCGACAGTGCGCTCGGCCAGCGCCTTCAGGCCCTTGGCCGACAGATCGGTGGACGAGGCGGCGGCCTGGCGCTTGCCGATGAAAGCGCGCAGCGCGACCGAGCGGCCTTCCTCGCGCTCCATGCCCTCAAGCTCGCCAAGCCGGACCTCCGCGGAAATGCTCTCGCGGGAAGCCAAGGAAGCCTCGGAGCCATCGGCCCCAGCTTGCTTTGCATAGTCGTTCAGAGCCGCGAGCGCGGCTTGGGAATCAGCATCGAAGGCCATGAGCCAAACATGGGCGCGGGCTTCGTTCGGGGCAATCTCAGCGCGACGGTACGCCGCTACTCAAAGCTGCTGGGCCAGCCCCGCATAGAGGAGCCCACCCGCGATCAGGGCGTAGGCCAGCCAAGTCAGCACCATCCCACCCATTCGGCCGAAATTGAGCGCGCCAGCGTGGAGGCCAGCGCCATGCAAAATTCTGCCGAGCGTCAAAGAAATTCCTGAGGCGTGCAGCAGCCAGAGCGGGGCCGCTGGGTCCAAAAGGGCCAGGAAAAGCAGGCCGACAATGCCCGCCGGGATGTATTCGGCTGCGTTTCCGTGGGCGCGGACGGAGCGGGAGAAGGCGTCATTGCCACCGTCGCCGAGGGTTATCTTGTGCTTGCGCCGCCCGGACACCACTAGCACTGCCAAAACCAGCAGGATGACGATGTTCACGCCCGCATAGAGCGCGGCCACTTCCAGTCGCAGCATAGATATCTCCCTCGCTAGACCTGCTCTAGTCATGCGCGAAGTTGCATTTCAACCTTTTGTTTTGCTTTCGGAAACCGCGTGTTCACCGAGAGGCGTCATAGTCACTCATAACAAAGATGCCTCGAAGGCAACGGGATGGGTGGTTTGATCAGCGCTGACCTCTTGGGTTTCGCTGGAGCGATGATCGCGGTGATCGCAGGCATGGGCCTGCTGGTCGCCGCGAGAACGCTTGTCCGTCGCGTACGCGAAGACGATTACGACTTCGCCGCCGGCTACAACGCCATGGCCGCCCACACCGAGCGCTAAGTCTTACCAAAATTCTAGAACGACCGATGCTCCGCGCGCCGCTAAGCTGGCTGGCGGAGGGATACATGATGAGATTCCAAGCGTCGGTTCTGGTTTTGGCTTTTGCGCTCTTTGCCTGCGGCCCACGGGAAGCGCCGAAAGGCTCGGACACGCCCGCAGCGCAAGCCGCGCGTGAGTACGACCTGCAAGTCGAGATCCGGCGCTACGACACGATGGTGTCTCAAGTGACCTCGCTGAGCGCAGATCGCCCCGGCGCTGGTCCCGTCGACGACAATCATCCGCGCGAGTTGGCGCGTGCGCTGCGCGAAACTGTCTGGCGCTATAATATCGCGCGCTCAGATCTCTGCGCGCGTGGCTTGTTTGCCGAGGTGTCGTGCGGCCCGGCGTACCAACCCGTATGGATCGCCGAGCCGGCCGACGCCGCGCCGACTTTGGATGAAGTGCAGACTCGCGCTGCCGCGGTCGGCGCCGAGACGCAGCGTCTTTGGGATGCTGTCTGCGAAGATGCACGCACGCGCGAAACCGATGAAGCCGATCGCACGCTCGTCTGCGCGATGGAATAGGGCTTACTTCAAGCGCCACACCGCCGCGCGTTTCACTTCGGCGTCTTCGAGCGCGCGGGTGACGGGGATGTCGTAGGCGGCGATCTGTTCGAGCTTGGCACGCGGCAGATAAGTGCGGCCGGGATCGCCGATCAGCACGGTCTTGCCCTGCGCTTGCTGCGCAATCAGCCACTCAAGCACGCGCGGCGCCAGATCGCGATCATAGAATAGGTCGCCGACTAGGACGACATCCGCATCCGTTGGTTTGCCGACGGGATCCGCATCGCTCGTTTCGATGCGCACATCATTGAGCGCCGCGTTCAGTACCGCCGCATGCGCCGCGAACGCATCAATATCGACGGCGACAGCGAAGGCCGCGTCGGCCTTCATTGCCGCGATCGCCACAAGGCCAGAGCCTGAGGCGACATCGAGCACGCTACGCCCACGCACCGTCTCAGGATGATCCAAAACGTATCGAGCCAAGGCTTGCCCGCCTGCCCAAGCAAACGCCCAAAACGGCGGCGGCAGACCGAGTTCACCAAGCTGCTCCTCCGTCAGCTGCCAAAGGCTCACCGCGTCATCGGCAAGACAGAGCTGCAGCTCAGGCACATGGCTCGGCGCAAGCACGCGCGTGTTGTCGCGGATGAAGGTGGGAATGTCGGAGATCACGCGAGTGCGGGCGCCTGCTTGTTCGTCGCTTCGCGCAGCACGGAGAAATAGCCGGGCGCGATGTGCATGCGGGACCAATAGCCTTTGTCCATCAGCACATTGTGCAAGCGCGGCAGGCGATAGCAGGGCACGTGCATGAAGACGTGGTGCTCGGCGTGATAGTGGACCCAGAACGGCGCGATGAAGAGGCGCTCGAAGATGTTTGCGAGCGTCGTACGCGCATGCGTGAACGGGTCGTCCTTCACGCTGACACACGCGTGCTCGGCAATGTTGCGCAGGCGCGTCACCAAAGGCAGCCACGTCGCCATCGGTACAATCCAGAGCGCGAAATACGCCCACCAATAGCCTGCGGCTGTCAGCCCAGCGAGCAGGATGGCGTTGACGATCAGAAAGTGCGTGGTGTTCGCATTGACGACTTCGCCGGCTTTGCGTCCGCCGAAGAGCTGCACCGTGCGCTGTTTCCGAAACGTCTGCCCGGTGAGATCGCGCACGATCTTGCGCCACAGCGACTTGCGTGTGATCGGGAACGGCGCGGAGAGTGCGAGGTCGGGATCTTCCGGTTGCTCGGTGAAGCGATGGTGCTTCAGATGATAAGCGCGATAGCTCTCAAGCCGCCCGCCGACAGGCGCGGCGCAGAGCCACTCCCCAACCCAATTGTTCACGGCCAGATTGGGATGCAGTCCGCCATGCGCGGCGTCATGCATCAAGATTGCGAGGCCCAGTTGCCGCGCGCCGATCAGCATGACGGCGACGACGTACGTCAGCGGATTTGGCCACAGCACGAAGAGCGCGCCCGCCGCGAAGATCAGCCCCCACGCGCAAACGACAAGCGCCAAGCCCTGCCACGATGAGCGCGCCGAAAGCTTCGCCCATTCTTCAGGCGCGAAGATGTCCTTCGGATCGATGCGCGCGACAGCTGGCATGTACCGATCTTAGCACGGTCTGATTTTGAGTTGGAGTGCGGAACAGTGCGCTCCACAGGCGAAATCAGGCCTGTTCGCCCATCGTAAACATGAAGGTGCGCTGTAGTGCTGCTTCGCCGGTGCGGCTGAAATCGAGAATGCGGCTGGTGCCGCGTTGCTCAGCCCAGCCGCGCTCGATCACTTCATCGAGGATCGCCGCACCCAGCGCGCCCGCGAGATGATGGCGGCGCACGCTCCAGTCGAGACACGCGCGGCACAGCGGACGCGCACCGGCTTCGAGACCTGAGATGTCATGCACGAAGGTCGACACCTTCACGCGGCCCAAGCGCGAGAGCGAGAATGTCTTCTCGGGTCCGGGGATCATCCACTTGTTCTTGATGAAGGCGTCGAAGAGTCCGACGCCTAGATCGCCGGCGAGGTGATCGTAGCAAAGCCGGGCGCGACGCAGTGCTGGTTCTTTGGGTCCCGTGCGTGTGCGCAACGCCTTCGCGCGCGCGGCGACGCCCATCAATGTTTCGAGCAAGCCTGCAACGTCAGCATCGGCCAAACGATAATAGCGATGGCGCCCTTGCGCTTCGACAGCGACAAGTCCCGCAACGTCGAGCTTGCTCAAATGCGAGCTCGCAGTTTGCTTGGTGACGCCGGCTTCGAGCGCGAGTTCGGTCGCGGTGAGCGCTTCACCGTTCAGCAGCGCCGTCAGCATATTGGCGCGCGCCGGATCGCCGACCATGGCCGCGATCGCTGCGATGTTTGGGCCTTCTCTCAACGCGTGTTTCTAAATCCATAGTTCGACGCTAGTCGTACCATGTGGGCGCCCAAGCGGGCTAATCAAGAGGCCTCTTCAGCCCGGAGGCCGGCCATGTTGACCTGTTTCATTTGTTACGAGATCGATCCGTTCAAACGGGCCGAATTTGAGCGTTATTCACGCGTTTGGGGCGAAGCCATTCCCCGTTGCGGCGCCGATCTGATCGGCTATTTCGCTCCGCACGAGGGTTCGGCCACTTTGGCGTACGGTGTGTACAACATCGAAAATCTGGCCGCTTACGAGGCTTATCGCGCGCGTTTGGCCGCCGATGAGCAGGGGCGCGAGAACTATGAGTTCGCCAAGCGCGAACGCTTCATTCTGAGCGAAGATCGCACGTTCTTGAAACTCTGCTCGCGATGATCGCTGTGATTTTCGAAGTCGAGCCGCGTGATGGTGGGCGCGACGCTTATTTGCGCATCGCTGCGGAGTTGCGTCCGCTGCTCGATGAAATCGACGGCTTCATCTCGATCGAGCGCTTTCAAAGCTTGAACGACGAACGCCGCATCCTCTCGCTCTCATTCTGGCGGGATGAAGAGGTGATCGCGCAATGGCGCAAGCTCGAAGCGCACCGCGCTGCGCAGAGTGCGGGAAGGGGTGGTGTGTTCGCTGACTATCGTTTGCGGATCGCGCATGTGGTGCGGGACTATGGTTTAAACGAACGCGCGGAGGCGCCGGCGGACTCACGCGCCGCGCACGCCGGTTAGCGTTTCGTCTTCGGCTTCTTCGCCATCTTCTTGGCAACCGCTTTCTTCGCGACGACCTTCTTCACCGCCTTCTCCGGTGTGAGCGTGTCGGCGATCCGCCACAAGTGCCACGCCGCCGCGCTCCGGAACGGCGCCCAGCGTTCGCCGTAGGCCCCAAGCTCCTTCGGCGTGAAGCTGCGACGATAGAGTTTCTCCGCGCCTTTGCGGACACCGAGATCGTCGATCGGCAAAATGTCGGGCCGGCCGAGCGTGAACATCAGGTACATCTCAACCGTCCAGCGCCCGACGCCACGCGCGGCGGTCAACCGCTCGATGATTTCGTCATCGTTGAGGCGCGTCAGCGCCTTCGCTGGCGGGATGGCGCCCTCGATACGCTTTTGCGAAATGTCTTGAATGGCGGCGATCTTCTGGCGCGAGAGGCCAACGCCGCGCATTGCCTCTAACGATGTGGCGAGCACGTCGTCTGGTTCGGGATGATCCTTGCCCGGATAGAGCGCGATGAAGCGGCCATGGATTGTGCCGGCGGCTTTACCGGAGAGTTGTTGAAAGACGACGGCGCGCACCAAGGCTTGGTACGGATCGCGCTTCTTCGCGAAGGTCGTCGGGTAGGGCTCATGCCCTGGCACGACACGTGCGAAGCGTTTGCAGATCGTGGAAAGGTGGACTTCCGCCTCGTTCACGGCTCGGGCTCCGTGTTGTTGCGCTCGGAATCGGCACGCGCGCGCCATGCGACGATCCCGCCCGCGACGAGTACCGCGACGACGACGTGCACAGCGACAGCTATCCAGATCAGCTCAAGCATCAATATTAGGCATCAAAATACGGACGTATGGTGCGCCAGATGGGTTCGAGTGAAAAGGCCAAGGTGACGGCGGCGCCGATCAGCGCATTGCGTTTGAAAGCGCGGAGCGCCGTTTCCGGACTCGTATCATCGACGCTCTGCAGCATCGGCCAGATCAGAGCGATGCTGATGAGGCTGAGCGCCACGGCCAGCACGATGCCTGCGCCAGCGACAGCGCCGGCCGCCGCCCAGAAGGCAACGGCGAGAACGTAGAACACGGTCGTCCATAAGCGCCAGTTCTCAGCGAAGAGACGTGCTGTAGAGCGGACGCCGACGAGCGCATCGTCTTCGCGATCCTGCAGTGCGTAGATGGTGTCATAGCCGATAGTCCAAAGGATGCAGCCGGCATAGAGCGCCACGGCTTCGAACGCGATGCCGTCCGCTTCGTAAGCGACGGCAGCGCCGCCAACGAGCGCGCCCCAGGAAAACACGACGCCAAGCCAAGCTTGCGGCCACCATGTGATCCGCTTCATCAAAGGATAAAGCGCGACCAGCGGCACGGCGATCAGCGCCACGATCTGCGCTAGTGTCGGCAGCGCCAGCAGCACCAGCAATCCGATTGCGCACTGAAACAGCAGCCACGCCCACGCCGCTTTGAGCGATACTGCGCCGGAGGGAAGCGGGCGCAGCCGCGTGCGTTCGACTTTCGCGTCGATATCGCGATCGAGGATGTCGTTATAGGTGCAGCCCGCGCCGCGCATCGCGATGGCGCCCGCGAGGAAGAGCGCGGCGTACGTTAGATCGCCCGGATAGAAGCCGTAACCGGTGCGCGCGACGGCCATGCCCATCCAGCACGGCAGCAACAGCAACTGCCAGCCGATCGGACGATCCAACCGCGAGAGTTGCGCGAACGGTTTCCACGCCGCGGGCAGGCGGTCGGTCCAATGTTGCCGCAGAGCATCGGCGGGTTTCAAATCGGTCACATCGGCGTAATGCGCGCGCGTTTTCCTTTACGCAAGGCGACACAAAGGTTATTGAAGCCGCGCTTTCGAAGGAGAAACGCAAGTATGATCGTCCGTAAGACCCGCGTTTAAAACGCCCGGCGCCCGCGAACGGACGTCGATGAATTGCCGGCAGGTGTTACGCCGCCCGCGTTCAAAGTCCCCATTTCATTTGGGGTCTCCGTTTCGCAAAGCCGTGGTGAGCTGGCCGACGATCCCGCGTTCCGCTTCCCGCTTTCATTCTTATCTCTAGCGTTGTCCGCTTGTTCGCGGGCGCGCGTTTATCTTCGGAATTCCGATGAGCGATACATACGATTTGGACGATGAGTCCGGGCGCGGCCAGCGCAAAGCCAGCTTCGCGCAAGTGGCCGCCTTCATGTGGAAACATTGGTCGAGCCAGCCCGGTAAGCTGGTGATGACCGGGCTGTTGTTCGGCTTGGCGATCGTCGCCGACTTGGCGATGCCGTTTGCGTCGAAGCAATTGGTCGACGCGCTGACGGCTGGCCCAACCGAGGCCGGCCAGCGCGCGGCTGCCTGGGGCTATGGCGTGCTCGTGACGTTGGCGTTCGTGTTCTACATGGCGCGCAACACTGGCGTGCGCTTTCACATTCCGTTCGCCTCCAAGAATATGGAGCGGATCGTCACCGACGGCTTCCGCGACGTGCAACGCTTCTCCGCCGATTGGCACGCCGACAACTTCGCCGGCGCGACAGTGCGGCGCGTCTCGCGCGCGATGAACGCTTACGACGTCATCTCGGACACGATGGTTTGGTATCTGATCCCGGCGGCCTGCGTGCTCGTCGGCGTGACTGTGCTGACCTTCATGCAATGGCCCAGCGTTGGCGCATTTGTGGGCCTTACTATTCTGGCGTTCCTTGCAGTAGCGTGGTTGTCGAGCCGCTATTACGTGGCTGAACCGTTGCGCCGCTACATTGCTGCGGACACCGCCATCGGCGCGGCGTTGGCTGATGCGGTTGCGTCGAACGCGACCGTGAAAGCCTTCGGCGCAGAAGCGCGCGAAGAGGGCCGCTTTGACACCGTCGTGCAGACGTGGACCAAGGAAGCGAACACGACCTGGACCCGCTACACCAATGCCTGGGTGATCCAGAACATGCTGCTCTGGGTTTTGCAGGCCGGGTTGCTCGGACTTGTTCTGCTCGAATGGAGCAATGGCCGCGCGACGGCGGGCGACGCCGTGTTTGCGATCACGTCGTTCATGCTGGTCTCGGGTTATCTGCGCTTGCTCGGCGAGAACGTGCAGAACTTGCAGAAAGGCATCGCCGATATCGAAGACGTGGTTGCGTACGCGTTGGAAAGTGCGGGCGTGACAGATCGCGGCGATGCGAGGGCGTTTGCGCCAGGCGCGGGCGCGATTGGCTTCGATGCGGTGTCGTTCGGCTACAAGAACGCCGCCGAGCCGCTCTACAGCGATTTTTCGCTGGCGATCGCGCCCGGCGAAACGGTGGCGCTTGTCGGCCCAACTGGCTCAGGCAAGACCACCTTCGTGAAGCTGGTGCAGCGTCTCTATGACGTCGATACGGGCGCGATCCGCATTGATGGGCAGGACGTGCGCAGTGTTACGCAAGCAAGCGTGCGCCAAAGCGTGGCGCTGGTGCCGCAAGATCCCGCGCTCTTCCACCGCACGCTGCGCGAAAACATCGCGTACGCGAAGCCTGACGCAACGCTTGAAGAGATCATCGCCGCAGCCAAACGCGCGCGTGCGCATGATTTCATCGAAAAGCTACCGAACGGCTACGACACCGAAGTTGGCGAACGCGGCGTGAAGCTCTCAGGCGGCGAACGTCAGCGCGTGGCGCTGGCGCGCGCCTTCTTGGCCGATGCGCGCATCCTCATTCTCGACGAAGCGACATCCTCGCTGGACGTGGAGACGGAGCGCGAGGTGCAAGCCGCGATGGCGGAGCTGAAAGCGGGGCGCACGACAATCGTCATCGCCCACCGCTTAAGCACTATCCGCGAAGCCGATCGCATCCTCGTGTTCAACGCTGGACGCATCGTCGAGCAAGGCAAACATGCTGAGCTGATCGAAGCGCGCGGCCTTTACGCTAGGCTCAACGCGATGAGCCGGGGCGAGATGATCGCGGATGAGGCGGCCTGAGAAACGGAATAGCCTTATTCGTCATTCCGGGGCAATGCGCAGCATTGAGCCCGGAACCCAGGGGCAAGCGGCGCACTTGTTGCCCCTGGGTTCCGGATCACGCTTCGCGTGTCCGGAATGACGATTGATTTTCCAGTGGTGCTAATAAGCACACGCTTCAAATACTCGTTTCACGTCGCCACCCCATTCGGTGCGATAGCGCTCGATCAGCCGCTCAGCCGGCGTGACACCAGACGACGCAATATCATCCAGCTCAGTCAGAAAATGCGTTTCATCCGCGCCGGCGCGATCAGCGGCTGCGCGGGACTTCAGGCCTTGACGCGCGATCGCGAGAACGGCTTGGGCAATGTCTTGCGCGCTGTTGCCACGGATGGGGGCTCGCAGGCCGAGCACCGGCACGGCGCGGCGGAGGCTCTCGCGATCTTCCGCCGTCCAGCTGCGCACCAACGACCACGCGGCTTCGAGCGCTGCGTCATCATAATAGATGCCTGCCCACAAAGCCGGCAGCGCGCACAAACGCGACCATGGGCCAGCATCGGCGCCGCGCATTTCGAGATACGTCTTCAAACGCACTTCCGGAAAGATCGTCGTCAAATGATCTTCCCAGTCCTTCAGCGTCGGACGTTCGCCCGGCAGCACGGGCATCTTGCCGTCCATGAACGCGCGGAAGCTTTGGCCGGAGCAATCGATGTATTTGCCGTCGCGATAGACGAAGTACATCGGCACATCGAGCGCGTAGGCGGCGTAGCGCTCAAAGCCCATGCCGTTTTCGAACACGAAGGGCAGCATACCGGTGCGATCGGGATCGGTGTCGGTCCAGACGTGGGCGCGATACGATTGGAAGCCGTTCAAGCGGCCTTCGGCGAAGGGCGACGCGGCGAAGAGGGCGGTGGCGATCGGCTGCAGTGCGAGGCCGACGCGAAACTTTTTGACCATGTCGGCTTCGGAGCCGAAATCGAGATTGGTTTGCACCGTACACGAACGAAACATCATCTGCCGACCGAGACGGCCGACCTTCTGCATGTAATTGCGCATAATCCCGTAGCGGCCCTTCGGCATGATCGGGATATCTTCGAGCGCCCAGAGCGGTTGGAAGCCGACGCCGAGGAAGGCGATGTTCATGTCATCGCAGACATCGCGCAGCTGCGAGAGGTGCGAGCCGGTTTCGGCGCAGGTCTGGTGCAAATTCTCAAGCGGCGCGCCGGAGAGTTCGAACTGACCGCCAGGCTCAAGCGAGATCGAGGCGATGCCTTGCTTCAAAGCAATGACGTTCTCGCCCTCGAACACGCGCTCCCAACCGTATTTATCGGCGAGCTTGTTCAAAAGCGCGCCGATGCCGTTCTCGCCCTCATAAGCGATCGGCTTCAGCGTCGTGCGATCGAATGCGAACTTCTCGTGCTCGGTGCCAATGCGCCAGGTGGAGCGATCAGGCTTCGGGCCTGTCTCCAGATGCGCGACAAGGTCACGGAAGCCCGTGAGCACAGGGGCTTTGTCTTTAGTCTCAGCCACCGTTTCCTCCCGGGCGTGCTTTGCCGCCATGTGGAGCTTCCGTGTGAAGCCCGCAAGACGTTACGCCCTGCGCCAGTCGCCCCAACTCGCCTGGATCACGCTTAACGCAGCGATCACCGCAGTCTCGGCACGCAGGATGCGTGGACCAAGCGACACCGGAACGACAAAAGGGAATGCGCGCAGCATGCGTCGCTCTTCAGGCGTGAAGCCACCTTCGGGGCCGATGAGCAGGGCGAGTGCGCCTCTCGATAGGCTTTTGGGCGGTAGGCTTTGCAGCGCTTCGCCGATTGGCAGAGCGCGGCCGCTCTCGCCACCCCACGGCGCGTTCGCATCGTCGCCGGCTTCGTCGGCATAGATCAGCCGCCGCGATGCGTCCCAGCCATCGAGCGCGCGGGGTAGTGATCGTGCTTCGTTGATCTCGGGCACGTCGAAGCGTTCAGTTTGTTGAGCCGCTTCACGGGCGATGCCGGTCAGGCGATCGACGCGGACGGTTTCCGCTATCGTGCGTTGTGTGGTGACGGGAAAAATCCGGCGGACGCCAAGCTCGGTGGCTTTCTCGATGATGAGATCGGTGGCGTGGCGCTTCACTGGAGCGAACAGCAGATCGAGATCCGGTGCGGCGCGCGCCGGACGGATGAAAGCATCCACCGTCACAACCATGCCGCGCTTGGACTTCTCCTGCACGCGCGCGCGCCATTCGCCGTCAGTCGCGTTGAACACGCGCAGCGCGCCGCCGACATCGAGCCGCAGCACAGTTCCGATATGGCGCGCCTGCGCTTCATCCAGCGCCAGCGCGGCGCCGGCCCTCAGATTGTGATCGATCAGCAACCTTGGCTCAGCCATGTTGCCTTGCTGCCGCGCCGCGCGTTCCCATGCAAGCCAAGCCTCTTGACCGGCGCGGGCCGCGGGCGCTCATTCCCTCGCGCCGAAGCGGAGGGGACCCAATGGCCGAGACCCTGTTGATAGCAGCAGGCGACGTGATCGAAGTGCAGCTGACCTCAGAGACGGTTGTCATTGAGGGCGCGGGTGGACGGCGCAATGCTCAGCCCGGCCACATCACCAATCGCATGCGCTTGTTCGTGCGTCAGACGGATGGCGCCGACAAGAAATACGATTTCGAAGATACCGAACTCGGTGTGCGCGAAGATCAACGCGTCGCCATCGTGCGCGGCAAGCTGAAGCGCTGGCCCGAAGCGGAGAATCTCATCTTATTCAATCTGTCGAGCAATGAGCGCGATACGTTTGAACCGGGGTTGGCCGCCTATCTTGGACACAAGCCGTTCTTTGGCCCGCTCTGGAAAGCGGCCGTCGTATCGTTTGGCGTGGCGGTGACATTCTGGTTTGTCTCGAACTTCATCGAGCGCGGCGGCAATGGCGGCTTGATGTCGATCATGCTCGCTTTGATGTTCGCGTTTCTCGCTTATCCGCTGTTTTGGTGGATCTGCCGCACTTGGGATCGGCTCACCGAGAAGATGCGCTACAAGGCGGCGCGCAAGCGCTTCATCGCTGAGATGGCTGGCCGGGTGCAAGCCTACGCGGCCACTCGCGCCACGGCAGAACCGGCGCCCGCCGCGCCTGCGCCGGATGCGGCGCCTGAGCCAGGGCCAGCATAGCCAACTGCGGGTGCGCGATTGCCGCGGACCAGATGGCGGGCAATGTTCGGGAGCGATGCAGATGCTCGACCACCCGATTTATACCTCGCGTCTCCGGCTTGAGCCGGTGACGCCGGAACTGGCGCAAGCGGCGCGGGCGGGGCAAGCGGCTTTTGCGGATGTAATTGGGGCGGATGCGCCATCTGAATGGTGTGCGTCGAGCCTTCCTTTAGTGGCGCGCTCGATCAGCCACGCATGGGGACCGGCGCCTGCGCCGACTCGTGCGGTGGCCATTCACCGTCATGAGGGCGTGATCATTGGCGACGTTCGCTTCGACCCGTCACTTCGCGCAACCAACGAATTCGAGATCGGTTATTCCATCGCCAAGAGCCGTCGCCGTCAGGGCTATGCGACTGAAGCGTGCAGTGCGGTGATCGATTGGTTGTTCGAGGACGTTGGCGCCGAAACCATCCTCGCCGGTTGTGACGCCAAGAACGTGCCCTCTGTTCGCACCTTGCGAAGACTGGGCTTCTGGCTCGATTCCAATCCGGGCCAAACCTTCTGGTGGATCCTCACGCCTGACCTCCGTCCGGCGCTGCGCGCTTGACGTTCGGCTAGCGCCAAGGCTTGTCTGTCGCCCAGTTTAGGGACGGGAGGGCGCGCGTGAGCGCGTCCAGGGATTAGCTGTATGACTGACGCGACCGCGGGTGGGCCCGCCGAAAAGACTTTCATGGGTCACCCGCGAGGGCTGGTCACACTGTTCTTCACGGAGATGTGGGAGCGCTTCTCGTTCTACGGGATGCGCGCGCTGCTGGTGATCTACCTGACGCAGCACTTCCTGTTTTCGGACGATAAGGCGCAAGGCCTCTACGGCGCGTACGCAGCGCTCGTGTATCTGATCCCTGTAATCGGCGGCGTTCTAGCTGACCGTTTCCTCGGTTCGCGTAAAGCCGTCACCATCGGCGCTGTGTTTCTCGTGCTCGGCCACTTCGGCATGGCGTTCGAAGGTCGCGGCTCGGTGCAGGAAATCACCATTGCCGGCCAGACCTACGACATCGTCAGCGATGGCCGCGGCGAGGCGCGCGCGCTCTTCATTGAGCACAACGGTCAACAATTCCCGGTCGACTTCACCGCCGAGGGCATGACCGTCGATCCAGCGTCGGGTTTGCAGAACTTCACGCCGACCGCCGACTACGCGCTCAGCACACGTCCTGACGTCGCCAACATTGGCGGCATCGAGATCCCGTTTGAACAGATTTTGTATCTCTCGCTGGCGCTCATCATTATTGGCGTCGGTTTCTTGAAGGCCAACATCTCCACCACTGTCGGCGCGCTTTACGGCGAGAACGATCCGCGTCGCGACGGTGGTTTCACCATCTTCTACATGGGCATCAATCTCGGCGCCTTCTTCGCTACGCTAATCTGCGGCTATCTCGGCCAGACCTATGGTTGGGCCTACGGCTTCGGCGCAGCCGGTATCGGCATGACGCTGGGCCTCATCCAGTACCTGATGGGTCAAAAGCACCTGAAGGGAAAAGCAGACCCGCCAAAGCCGATCGGGGCCGCCTTCGAGGGACTTTTCTGGATCCTCGGTCTGCTGGCTGTCATCCCGGCCTGGCTGCTCGTCCAGCAAACCGAGCTGATGGAGCAGGCGCTGCCGATTCTGGTGCCGGCGCTGTTCGTGTTGGTGTTTGGCTTCGCCATCGTGGGGTTCAAAGGCGTCGAGCGCACCAAGATGCTCGCGGCTTTGATCCTGGTGTTCTTCAGCGTCGTCTTCTGGATGCTGTTCGAGCAGGCGGGTTCCTCGCTGTCGCTCTTCGCTGAGCGCAACACCGACCTCACCATCATCCCTGGCATCACCATGACCGCCGCGCAGACGCAGAGCTTCAACGCTGGCTTCATCGTCCTGTTGGCGCTGCCGTTTGCGGCGATGTGGGTGTGGCTGTCCAAGCGCAAGCTTGAGCCGTCAACGCCGGTGAAGTTCGCCTTGGGCCTGATCCAAGTCGGACTCGGCTTCTTCATCCTCGTAGCCGGCGCTCAGTTCGCGGGTGACGACTACCAAGTGCCGCTGATCTTCCTGGCGTTGCTCTACCTGCTGCACACCACCGGCGAGCTCTTTCTCTCACCGGTTGGTCTGTCGATGATCACCAAGCTTTCGGCGGCGCGTGTCGTCGGCTTGATGATGGGCGTGTGGTTCTTGTCGTCGTCACTGGCGCACATCCTCGCGGCGATCATCGCGCAACGGACTTCGTCCAACACGGTTGCGGGCCAAGTCGTCGATCTCGGCGGACAACTCCAAACCTACGTCGCGACGTTCACGCAGGTCGGCATCTGGGGCATTGCCGCAGGCGTCGTATTGCTCGCGATTTCGCCCTTCCTGAAAAAGTGGATGGGCGACGTCCACTAACCAAAACATCAATAAAAACAAAGCCCGCTGGCGCGAAAGCGCCGGCGGATGCTTTTCTGGGTAGTTCTGCCCCGTACAGCTTCAAGCCATTGCGCCGGGTTTATTTTCCGGGATGGTAGTGGGACGGGTGCGGGGACGCCTCCGTGCCAGCCATTCACCAATGAGGCGAACGCCGCCGCAATCCGGTGCAGGTCTGGCCCCGTTCGATCCGTAAACTGATTCCCGGCCGCGCTCCCCCAAGTGGCCGAGATGGAGGTGTTCAATGACCAGGCCGCGCACTACCCGCTCCCGTAAGAAGCCCGCTGAGGCTTCGGGGCAGGTCACGCGGCCCGAGGTCATGGACTTGCTGCTCGGCTGGCAACTCGAAGACCGCAAGGACGCCATGGGCTTCGGCGCCCCGCGCGCGCCGGAGGCCGTCCTCCAAGGCGAAGTTCCGCTGCTCTACGGCGAGGACCGCCACCTGCTGACCATCGCGCCCACCGGCGCGGGTAAGGGCCGGGGGGTGATTATCCCCAACCTGCTGCGCTTCGAAGGCTCGGTCATCGTCATCGATCCGAAGGGCGAGACTTGGCACACCACGCACCGCCGCCGGAAAGAGATGGGCCAGGAAGTCCGTCTGCTCGATCCGTTCGGCGCTGTCGGCAAGAAAACTGACGCGCTGAACCCGTTCGATCTCTTCGATCGCCCCGGCGCGTTGCTCGACGCCGACGCCGAAATGCTGGCCTCGCTGCTGGCCGGCGATGTCGGCTTCCACAAAGAGCCCTTCTGGGACAATTGGGGCCGCTCGCTGATGTCGGGCGTGATCGCGGCTGTCGCGGAGGTCTCAACCAAGAGCGAGCGCCATTTCGGCCGCGTGCGCGAAATCCTGATGAGCGACGACGCGGTCTATAATCTGGCGGCGCTGATCGAGAACCACGAGGTGCTCAACCGGCTCTCGAAGCAAAACATCTCTAGCTTCCTGCCGATCACCGAACAAACCCGCTCAGGCATTCTCTCGACTGCGCAATCATATCTGAAAGTCGTGAACTCCGATTCAGCGCTGCGTTCTTTGTCGAAATCGACGATCAATCTCGATGCTGTGCGCCGCGGCGATCCGATGACGATCTACATCGTCATCCCGCCGGACAAACTCGAAAGCCACGGCGCGCTGCTGCGCTTGTGGATCGGCACGCTCATGCTGACCGTGATGGGCCGCAAGCGCCGTCCGAAGCGCTCGACGCTCTTCCTGCTGGATGAGTGCGCGCAGCTCGGCGAGTTCGGCCCGCTGCGTCAGTCGATGACGCTGCTGCGCGGCTACGGCTTGCAGGTCTGGCCGTTCTTCCAGGACCTGTCGCAACTGCAGCGTCTGTATCCGAAAGACTGGCAAACGATCTTCAACAATGCCGGCGTTTTCCAGCTCTTCGGCGTCGCCAACCATCTGATGGCGAAGGGCAGTGCGGATCTGATCGGCGATATCAACGCCGATACGTTGCGCACCATGGCGAAGGATCGTCAGGTGATCTCGGTCGCCAATGAAAAAGCGATAAGCGCGCGGCTCCCGGACTATCTGAAGGACGCGCCGTTCGCCGGCCAGTTCGACTCGAACCCAATGTTCGAAGCCGACCCTGGCCCGGCGCGCAAGCGCCCGACTCGCGCGCGCTAGAAGCTGCTGCTTAGCTGTACGACTAACCACGGCGCTTGTGCGAATTGACGTTCGCGCAAGTCTGTGCGGTCGAATGCGCCGCTTCGATCGGGACTGTAGAAGCGGCGATCGCGGTTGATCGTGCCGTCGAACACGTTGGCGGCGATGACGCGCAAGCGCGTATTGCCCGGCAGCGCCGTGGTCTCGGCCCAGAAGTCGATCCACGGGCCTTCTTCGCTCGTGTCGATTTCGTTGAAGCGATAGGCCTGCGTTTCGCCTTGCTTGAATACGCTGAAGCCCCAAGCGAATCGGCGCGTCGGCAGATCTTGGCGGAAGTTGATCTCGACTTGTGATTCCGGCGTGTACGATAGCGTGCGCATTTCGCCGGTCACCGGATCGGTGACTTCGCTCTCGCGCAGATAGCCTTGAACGGTGAGGCGTCCGCCCGGAATGAAGCTGATCGGCTGCGAGTAGTTGACGTTCAAAATCCAAAGCTCGGCGTCGCCAATATTGCCCGGTGCATCGAAGAGGATGAAATCATCATCTGGATCGAGCGGATCTTCATCCGGATTGGGTGCGCTCAGCAGCACGAGATCCTGCGCGTCGGTGATGTCGTGATAGGCGAGCGTGAGGCTCAGCGCCGCGCCGCCTTCGAAGCGGAGATCGGTGGCGAGTTCCGCACGCCATGATGTCGGCGGTTCGAGATCGGTGTTGCCGCCATTGATCAGCGAGTCGGCGATGCCGGCGGCGGAAACGAAATCGCCGAAATCGAGCTGGCCGACGTCGCGATAGATGCGGAAGCGCGCTTGGTTGTTCTCGCCGAACGTGCGCGAGACTTGGATCGAAGGCTTCCAAAAAGAAAGCTCGGTTTCGTCCACATCGTCGCCGGTGAAGGTTAGGGTGGACGTCTCCCACGCCAAGCGCGTGTCGATCGACCAGCGCTCAGCCGGGCGCCAAGAGTGGGAGCCGAACAATTCCGAGCGTTCTTCTTCGACGAGCACGTTGGAGTTGGGGATCGTGATCGGCGTCGGACCGCCGCCGTCATCGGTCGTGAAGGCCAATGTTTGGTCCAGCGTGTTGAACGCAACTTCGCCGCCGAATTCGATGCGGTGGCGGCTGTTCAGCGCGCGTGCGAGGGAGCCACGGAAAATCGTCTCGCCCGTCTCTTGCTCGACCGCTTGCAGCTGCGTTTCGATGAGGCCGCCGAGGCCGTCCTCAAGCTCGACGTCTTCGTTGCTCTCGTACGTGCGCCGATTGATCAGGCCGATAAGGCCGAGTTGCCACGGGCCGAAATCGCGGTCCCAGTTCAAACCCAATTCAAGGCCGCGACCTTCTTCGTTGAAGTCGGTGAGCAGGGCGAGATTGGGCGTATCAGCTGGATCGAAGAACAGGAAGTCGCTGTTGGCGTGGAATTCCCAGCCGTTGACTTGCGTGTTGCTGGTCAAGCGGCCACCGAAGAGCGGGAAGGCGAGGTTGCCGGTGATCGTCGCTTCGCGAAACTCGCGCGGCGAGGGAGTCTCGGCGCGGCCGGTATAGGCGCCGTTCTCATCGTAGAAGCGCCGCCAGCCGGGCAGGTCGCGGTTCTGCGAGAAGTACGAGATGCCGGCGCCGTATTCGACGTTGCCGCTGCGGCCGCTGTAGGAGATTTCGCCGCGTGGTGCGGGGCCGCCGTGACTTGTGAGTTCAAAGCCGGCTTCGTAGAGACCGCTGCCGGCGCTGGGTGTGCGCACGATGTTGATGAGCGTCGATTGGCCCGACGCGTCGCCCGCGACCGCCGCACCGCGCAGCACTTCGATGCGCACGACTTGGTTGGCGGGAATGCGCGAGAGAATGGCGGAGAGCGATTGGCTCTTCGTGCTGGGGCGCAGACCGTCGATCAGCAGGTTGCCGACGGCGCCGGAAAAGCCGCGGCGGTCATCGCCGCCGTCGAGCGTGAAGCCCGGCGTCTGGCTCACCATGTCGCTGGCGTTTTGCGGATTGTATTGGGCGAAGTAGGCGGCGTCATAGACGACGCGGTCGGCCGTGCTTTGGGCAGGGGCCGCCGCCGGGTCTTCGTTTGGCGGGGTCTGCGCATGAGCGACGCCGGTCAAAGCCAGCGCCGAGACCATCATTCGGCCGATCATTCATCCCTCCCGTCGCGGCTTCTCCCTGGCCGCGTGTCCTGCTGCACGTCTGATGCGTGCATGCAGGGCTATGGACGCAAGCCTGCTGGCAAAATCTAGGCAGCCGGTCGCCTGTGCGACGGATTACATTTTTGGCGCGACCGGAAACGAAAACGCCGCCGAGGCGAACCTCGGCGGCGTTCGTATTTCCAATAAGAAGAAGCTTACTTCTTCTTGCCGGCCGGCTTCTTGGCTTTCGCCTTACCAGCAGACTTAGCCACCTTAGCGGCCTTCTTTTTCGCAGCCATAGTATCAACCTCCCCAAACTATTGGGTGATTAAATTTACTGCTTCGATTCTCTAAATTGTAAATGCACGCGGCTTATCAACCGCCACCGATTGTTAGACCACTGATGTACAAAGTCGGCTGTCCGACACCGACAGGAACGCTCTGTCCGGCCTTGCCGCACGTGCCGACACCTTCATCGAGTTTGAGATCGTTGCCGACCATTTTGACTCGCGTCAGCGCACTCGGACCATCGCCGATCAACGTAGCGCCCTTGATCGGCGCTTTGATCTTTCCGTCTTCGACCAAGTACGCTTCGGTGCATTGGAAAACGAACTTGCCAGACGTGATATCGACCTGACCGCCTCCGAAATTAACCGCGTAAACGCCGGACTTGAGGCCTGCTAGAACTTCGCCGGGGTCTTTGTCGCCGTTGGTCATGAACGTGTTGGTCATGCGCGGCATCGGTCGGTGTGCGTAGCTTTCGCGGCGGCCGGAACCGGTCGGCGCAACGCCTGTGAGGCGCGCATTCAAGCGATCCTGCAAATAGCCTTTGAGGATGCCGTCTTCGATCAAAACGGTGCGCTGCGTGGGTGTGCCTTCGTCGTCGATCGTTAGAGAGCCGCGACGATTTTCAATCGTGCCGTCATCCACAACTGTAACACCAGGTGCGGCGACGCGTTCGCCGACCATGCCCGAAAATGCGCTGGTGCCCTTGCGGTTGAAGTCGCCTTCGAGGCCGTGACCGACAGCTTCATGCAGCAAGACGCCCGGCCAACCCGGACCGAGCACGACATCCATTTCGCCGGTCGGGGCGGGAATGGCGTCGAGGTTCACTAGCGCAATGCGCAGCGCTTCATCGGCGAGCGCCTTCCAGCGCTCAGGCGCGATGAAGATCTCGTACGGCTCGCGTCCGCCTGCGCCGGCTGAACCGCTTTCGCGGCGGCCATCACGCTCGACGGTGATCGACACATTGATCCGCACCAATGGGCGGTGATCGTTCAGCTTGGCGCCGTCGGGACGTAAGATTGTGAGGCCGCGATAAGCGCCAGCCAGAGTGGCCGCGACTTGCACGACGCGCGGATCCTTCGCCCGGCAGTACGCATCGATCTCAGCCAGAAGATCGGTTTTAGCCGAGAAGCTCGGGCTCTCGATCGGATCGAAGTTTGCGTAGAGCTGCCGGTTCACTTTGGCCGGGCTCACATCGAGCGTGCCCTGATGGCCGAGCTTCACGGCCGCGGCGGCTTCGGCGGCGCGGGCGATGGCGTCGGTCTCAAGCACGCTGGCGTGGCCGTATCCGGCGCGCTCGCCAGCGACAACGCGGAGGCCAAAGCCTTGGGTGGCGTCGAACGAGGCCGACTTCAGCCGGCCGTCATCCCAAAAAAAGCTTTCGGTGCGGCTGTCTTCGACGAAGAGCTCGCCGTCGTCGGCGCCCTTACAGGCGTCGCCCAGGATGGTCCCGGCGGCGTCCCAATCCAGTTCTGCTGCGGTTTCGGGCAGGCTCAGCGTATCGGCCAATGTCGTCTCCTATGGAGGCGACAATATAGGGGCCGAGTCGGCGGAAGGCGTCCCCGAAACGGCAGCGGCTGCTTTTATTGCTGTTCGCCTTCACCCAGGCGGCTGGCGAGAGTGTCGCGCCTAGTGCGGGCGAAACGAGCGAGTTCCGCGTTGGCCGGGCCCCAGTCGGGCTGGATTTCGAGAGCGGTACGATAATCCTCGTAGGCCCCACGCAGGTCGCCCAGCGCCTCGCGGGCGGCGGCGCGGTTGAAATAGGCCTTGTGCGGCTCGGATACCCCAAGGCTCAGCGCCTGGGTGATTTCGGCGATCGCGGCGCCGTATTGCTGCATCTGCACCAAAGCGGCGGCGCGGTTGAGGCGGGCCTCGGCGTGGTCGTCATCTTCTTCCAGGACCTCATCGAACTGGGCCAAAGCGGCGGCGTTCTCGCCACGCCGCAGCAGCACGATGCCGCGATTGATCATCAGCAGGATTTCGCTCTCTTCGGCCAAGCGGGGGTTGCGCAGGGCGCGTGTGCAAGCCGCAAGGGTGTTGTCGCCGTGGAGGCCAGCGCCGACCTCGGACACGCAACGTTGTGAGTAGGCGTCGCCTCCGATGATTGTGACGGCGCGGGCGTCCGAACCCTGAGCAAGCGCCGACGACGCCATCGCCGCCGTAAGGCAAACGATGAGCGCGGGAATCCCGACGCGAATGCGCCTTGGAAGCCTAGCGCCGCCCATGCTAGCACCCCGTTCGCTAGAGAGTTACAGAACCGCAAGGCGCGGTCGAATGCCGCGCCCGGCGACTATAGGCGTGGCGTGAGGAGCGCGCCATACCGACCGCTGAATCTCATGGAGGCGAAGGCGTGATGCGAGGGGCTTTATTCGCAAGCGTGCTGGGTGCTGGCGCAACGTTCGCAGCGCCGGCTTTTGCGATGGTTGGTGCGCCCACGCCGCGCGGCCACGACTTTCAAGAACCCGCCACGCAGGTGATGCGGGAGATCATCGCTTTCCACAACTTCTTGCTGCCGATCATCATCGTAATCTCGGTGTTTGTGTTGGCGCTGCTTCTTTGGGTTGTCGTCCGCTACAATAGCCGGGCCAATCCGACGCCGAAAAAGTTCACGCACAACATGCTCGTTGAAGTGATCTGGACTGTCGTGCCGGTGCTGATCCTTGTTGCGATCGCCTGGAAGTCGTTCCCGCTTATCTATCTGCAAGAGCGCGTGCCGGCCGAGGCGGAACTCACGCTGAAAGTGACTGGCAATTCTTGGCGTTGGGATTTTGAGTATCCCGATCTCGGCGTGCAGATCACGGCCAACCTGCTCGATGAAGCAACCGCCGACGCGGAGGGCCGTCCTTATCTGCTCGCAACCGACGCGCCGCTGCTCGTTCCTGTCGATACCATCGTGCGCGTGCTGGTGACATCGAACGACGTGATCCACTCCTTCGCTGTGCCCGCGTTCGGCATCAAGGAAGACGCGATCATGGGCCGGGTGAACGATACCTGGTTCGAAGCCGATCGCACCGGCGTTTTCTATGGCCAGTGCTCGGAACTGTGCGGTGTGAACCACGCCTACATGCCGATTGAGATTCACGTCGTCAGCCGCGCCGAGTTCGAGACATGGGTCGCAGCACAAGGCGGCTCATTCCCGGTGGCGGAAGCCGCGGCGCCAGCGTTGCCGCCGCCCGGTGGTGAGACGCCGGCGCCTGCCGCACCTGCTACGACGCCGACGACGCCATAAGCTGACACGCGAACGTGAGCCCGTACGTTTTGGATTTTGGGACGAGAACTTAAATGACGGCCGCAACTGCCAACGCGCACGACGATCACCGCCCCAGCATCTATGACTGGAAGCGGTGGGTCTATTCGACCAACCATAAGGACATCGGCACGATGTACCTTATCTTCGCGA
>CAYZIJ010000020.1:0-45747 GCA_964478365.1 uncultured Terricaulis sp. | reverse complement strand
CTCCGGTCTCACTAAAACACCTAAACTCGGTGTCCGTAAAACCGGCAGCAGCTCAGGGTGACAACTGGAGGAACTCAGTTAGCAAGGCCGTCTCGACGTCCGACGCCTTCATTTTCTTCGCGTCGATTGAGAGCTTGGCGAAGGTTGGATACGTCCAAAAGGAGTTGAGGCTGGCGCTTGAGCAACAGGAACTTCGCCCAATAGCGCAGCGGTTCATCATTCCTTTGCTGTTGGACGACGTGTCTCTACCGCCGCCGCTTGAAGAGATTCACTGGGTTCGGTGGGGTGACGAGGGGTGGTACGAGAAGTTGTTGTCCGCAATCCGCGTGACTTAGCCTGGATAAGACAAAGGCTTGGAGGGATCAGCGTGCGAAGATTCATTGTGTCGCTTGCTCTCGCACTCGCCGCCTGCGGCCCAGGCTAGCGCGCCGCCAGCATCAGAGCCCGCGCAGCTCCGCGTCCGCTCCCGTCGCCGGCAACGCACCTCGCGCTCGTCAGTGCCGAGCCGCTCACCGGGCCGCAGCTCATGGTTCACCCGCGCCGACGCGCCAGGCCCCGAAACGCGCGACAGCGCCATCTGCGCGATCACGCCTATGCAGTGGACCAGCTCAAGCGAACCCTCTCCCTCAATAGTAGGGAGAGGGCAGGGTGAGGTGAAGCGCAGCCGGTGGCTGATCTGCGTTGCGCTAGCTAAGGGAATTTCCGCGCTGCAGCCTCACCTAGCCTCTCCCGCAAATGCGGGAGAGGGACGACGGAGTGAATTGCTTGCAGGTTGTAGAGCGAATCTATCCAACACGCGGCGCCGCAAATCCCGTTGCGAGCCAACACCCGCACCAAAATCTATCCCACACCTCTAAACCGCGCGCATAATGCGCACGCCCTGACACGGGAGGATTTCGAGGAGCTCCGAAGCTTCGCAATGTCAGGGACACGATCGGTGCGGACTCTGTTTGCGGGGAGTGAAACCGCGAAGTCCAAGGTCTCGGAAGCCTTGCGCACAGAACCGGCGAATTGGGCATGGAGCTAAGCCCCAAGAGAAGGCCCTTCGGTGAGGGGCTGACTCGGAAACGAACCGTACAGGAGGCGAGCTGACTGTCGTCAGCGTTCTACAACTCCTCTCGTCCCAGGCCGGGAAAAACGATTGTGAACGGGGCGCGTGCGATACGCGGCGCGGTTCAGCGATGAAGCGCGCTCACTCCAAGGAACTATCCGGCGTATCCCACGCGCCCCGCCTCCCATGGCGGTTGATGCAAGCGGCGTTCGCATGATGCGGGCGCGTGGCTTTCGCGCGCCAGAATGCTAGGTCTGCCAAAGGAGGAGATCACACGACATGCGCGCACTCATCGCTTCACTCGCTCTCGCACTCGCCGCCTGCGGCCAAACCAGCGCGCCGCCAGAGCCCGCCGCTGGCGCCGCACCCGCGCCCGTTGCAGCTGAGCCAATCGGCGAGCCGATGTCGGCCGGACTGATGGGCGGTTATTCCACCAGCGCGTCGGGCGATGTCGCCGGATTGACACCCGGCGCCGATCAACTCGCTTTCACCAATGCAGACGGCGAAGAGACCTTCGCTGTCGCGACGACCTTCCTCGGTGTTGTTGCGCCCACAACGCTCATCGCTGAAGGCGGCGAAAGCTTCGCAGCGGCCGCGCCAAGCTCGACCGCAACGCGCGTCGAACTGCGCCGCGTTACAAGCACTGCGCCGGAGCGTCTCTGCGGCGGCATGGCGGCGACTTACGTCGCGCTTGTGAGCGCTGAACCGCTCACGGGGCTGCAGCTTATGGTCTTCACCGGCGCTGATGCTCCAGGCCCAGACGCGCGTGACAGCGCTATCTGCGCGATCAACGCTTATGCGGTGGACTAGGCTCTAGAAAGCATATGCGGAGCCGGTATAGGGTGCAGTCTCTAGCCTGCGGGGGCACATGAGACGCGTCCTCATCGTTGACGACGAAGCGCTGACTGCCATGCTGATGGCCGATGTCGTGGTAGATATCGGCCACGAATCCGTCAGCGCCTCAACAGTCGCCGATGGTAAGCGGTTGATCGAAGAGCAGGACTTCGACTACTACCTCTTTGATGTGAATATCGGTGGTCAGATTTCCATCGACACACTCTGGCGCGCGACCAGGAAGAAGTTTCCGACTGTTCCGATCATCTTCTATTCTGGCTACGCGGCGAGCGATCTCAAAGGTTTTGTCGGGTCGGATGCGAACACTCACTTCCTCCTCAAGCCTGTCGCGCCGGAAGAATTTCAGCGTTTGGTGCGCTCCTTTGAATTCGGACTGAAGAGCCTAAATATCTTCATCGTCCACGGCCGTGACCATGAAGCGCTGGGGCAAATGGAGGTGTTTCTGCGTGATCGTTTGGGGCACGATAAGCCGCACATTCTTGCGCGCTCATTCGGAGCCAACGCGACCTTCATCGAAAAACTAGAACAGGCAAAGGATAGCGCAGATGCGTGCCTTGTGCTGATCACACCCGATGACGTCAACGTTCCCGCACCGCGCGCGCGTACCAAACGGATGCGCCAGAATGTTCTGTTTGAACTGGGCTTCTTCATGGGCGCGTTCGGTCGCAAGAGCGGCCGCGTTATTGTCTTCACGATCGGCGATGTCGAAATTCCTTCCGATCTTGCCGGCGTTGACTTCGTGCGGGTTACGGATGGTTTCGCTGCGATCACGGATGACATCGTTGATGAAATCAGACGTCGCCTGCTTCGCCGGCGCGAGGCCTAACGCCGTTTGCCGATAAGCCGGGGCGATTAACGGGACCGTTTTTGCGATGGGGCGCATCGCGGCGTGGGCTGGTTGGCTGTAGAAGGTTCCATGCGCGCACTGGCCCTCTCATTGCTGCTGCTGGTCGCGGCTTGCGGCGGCGGCGCTGATTCAGGCGATGCGCACGCTGCTGAACGTGGTCCATCAGGGCAATATCGCCCAATCTCCGCCACAGCGCGTGCTGCAATGGGCGAGCTCTCGATTCAACGCGCCGGTTTGATTTTCGAGAACGGCGTCGTGCTCTACACGCGCACACTCGAACCGCGCGCCGCAACAGAGCGCACGTCGCGAGACGGCATGAGTTATATGGCGCTGGTGTCGGGAGCGGCGGAACGCTCTGTCGAATTGCGGCGAGTGACCGAAGCTGTCACCGCGCAGAACGGCGAACCAATTTGCGTTGGTGAGCAGCCAACCTACGCGGCGCTCGTCTTCGATCGACGTGGCCAACATTTGACGCTTCTGGTTTTCATCGGTGATGAACCGCCGAGCCCTGAAGCAACGCAATCGACGCTCTGCGCAACGCTTCGCTACACAAGCGCCAACCTCGCGCCGCAAGGCGTGGTGCTGCGCTAGTCGGGTTTGCCGATCGGCTTGATCGGTTCGCCCAGCTCGTAGAACTCGGTGCCCTTATCGGTTTGCATCAGCAGAAAGCGCTTATCGAGTTCGGGATAGGAGACGACATCAATCGGCCGATCCTCGCCGCCCATCAAATATGTGCACTCATCCTCAAACGTATTGCGCAGCACATGCGGCACGGAAGGCGTTGCAAAGCCCATGAAGTCGCCAGGTCCAACTTCCGTGCTCTTGCCGTCGATCTCCGCAATCGCGCGGCCGGAGACGATGTAGATCCATTCTTCTTCGAGCATGTGTGCGTGATAGGCGAAGCTGTCCTTGCCCGGCGGCAAGCGCACCAAAGTCACGTGCGCACGGCTCATGCCGGCCATGCGTGAAAGTCCCGCGGCGCGGAAGAGCGAGTTGGGATTGAGCTTTTGCGTGAACGGGCGAAACGCCGCCTGCTGTTCGGACGCGCGCCATAGGGGCTTTTTGGACTCAGGCATGGACTGAGTTTAGGTCAGAATTCGACTGGCTCGTAGGGTCGCCATTCGCCGCCGAGCAGCAATTCGAGCGGCTGGAACTGGGCTTTGTAGTCCATCTTGTCGGAGCCGGAGATCCAATAGCCGAGATAGAGGTGGGCGAAGCCCGCCGCGCGCGCCTGCTGGATGTGATCCAGGATCGTGTAGACGCCAAGGCTGCGCCGGCCCTCGTGCGGATCGAAATACGAATAGACCATGCTCAGGCCGTCACCGAGCACGTCGATCAAAGCCGCAGCGGCAAGCGCGCCGCGATTGGGACCTGCGCTGTAGCGATACTCCACGACATGCGTGCGCACCGCGCTTTCTTCGACCATGGCGGCGTAGTCGTTATAGGTCATGTCGGCCATGCCGCCTTCTGTGTGGCGCGCATTAAGATAGCGGCGCAGCAGCGCGAACTGTTCGGGCGTGGCGTCGGCGGGTTTTAGCGCGCGCGTGAGATCGGCGTTGCGCGCCATGATCTTGCGCCAGCGGCGATTGAACGTGAACCGCTCCACCGGCACGCGCGCCGAGATGCACGCCTCGCACGCATCGCACGCAGGGCGATACGCGATGCCTTGCGAGCGGCGAAAGCCCGCGTGAGTGAGCACATCGTGGAGGCCCTCGGCATCGAGACCATCGAGTGCGGTAAACACCTTCCGCTCTCGCTTGCCGGCCAAGTAGGGGCAGGGCGAAGGCGCGGTCAGGAAGAACCGGAGGTTCTTGGTCGGAAAGGGTTTCGTCACGAGGCGCTCATGGTCGCCGAACCTTTCAGAACGTCAAGCTTCCGCAGCCGATGAGATTCATTGCGCGCAAACGCGCTTAACAAAGGCTTGCCAACGCGCAGCGCCGACAGGTTTTGAGAAAAAGTAATCCCAGAAATCTCATTTTCCGCTCTGATTTGGGGAAAAGTCTGCTATCGTTTCGTTCTCTGCCGCGCGGACTGGGGGAACGTACGGCCCGGATAAGCAGAGAGGAGGCGCGTGATGGCGCAACCTGTGACGGCCATTCTGCAAAGCCAGGGCGAGCTTGCCGCCAAGGCGAAGCAGTTCACCAACGACACCAACGAAGCCAATCTCCTGGTTGGGAAGGTTATGTCGAAAGCGTTCTGCGCC
This sequence comes from uncultured Terricaulis sp., assembly GCA_964478365.1. Taxonomy (GTDB): domain Bacteria; phylum Pseudomonadota; class Alphaproteobacteria; order Caulobacterales; family Aquidulcibacteraceae; genus Vitreimonas. The sequence continues at coordinate 40,791 of CAYZIJ010000020.1, read as the reverse complement.
TATCGCGATACCGTGCCCGCCGACGACGTCGTGCTCCACTCGATGAGGCGCGATCTCGATCGGTTGATCAACCAGCTTCGTAGCGCCAGACTTTAGGGCAGAGCCTCGCCGCGCCCTAACGGATCAGGTAACGCGTCGCCATCGGCGACGAAACTCAGCGATACCGAATTGATGCAGTAGCGCAGCCCGGTTGGGCGCGGGCCGTCCGGGAAGACGTGGCCCTGGTGGCTGTCGCAGCGCGCGCAGCGGGTCTCGACGCGGCGCATACCATAGGAATCGTCCTCGATCTCGACTACGTGCTGCGGGTCGATCGGCGCGTTGAAACTCGGCCAGCCGGTGCCGCTATCGAACTTCGTGTCCCAGCGAAACAGCGGCAGCCCGCACAGACGGCAACAATAGGCGCCGGACTTCTTCTCACCAAGCAGCCCGCCGCAAAACGGCGCTTCTGTGCCGTGCTGCAGCAGCACGCGGCGCTCTTCATCATTGAGCGAGGCTTCCAGCCGCTCGCGGTCGCCGTCGCTGGGCGGGGTGAGATCAAAACCGAGTTGGGAGATTGTCATGAGTGCTAACCTGGGAGGCGCGGACTAGTTCGTCCACCCGTCCGCGAAGGTTACACCACAGTCTCGCGGTCGCCGTAGAGCTTAGCCAAGTGGCTCATCAGGCTCTGCGCGCCAGCGCGAATCTGGTCGTCGGAGAATCTTGCACGCAGCTGCTTGGTCGCGTCGGCCAAACCTTTCGGGACGATACCCAGCTTGCGTTTGTGCTTTTTGGCGATGTGCTCGACCAGCATGTCGGCCTTCTCAGCTGCGGGGCCCATGATCGGCTTCAGCGTCTGCTCGAGCTCCCGCACCAGCGGATCGCCCCTGCGCTTTGCGGCGCGCTTCTTCGCCGGCGCGACTGCCGCCAGCAGGGCGCGATCGTCGGTCGCCCGGATCGCAGCGAACAGCTTCTTAAGCGCCGCCGGTTTACGGCCTCGCGCGAGCGCCTTCAGCGCTTTCAGTTGGTCAGCGTTAAGCCTCATGCCGGCGCCGCACGTCTGAGGATGGAGGCCGCCGCACGCGTCAGCGACTCTTTTGCGGGCCGGCCGCCTACGCGCATCATGGCTGTGACGTTGATCGGGTTGGCCGCGATCCGCTCGCTGGGCGCCGAACGCAGCACGGCCGAATAGGGCACTTCGTCCGAGAGCAAAGCCGAGCCAAAGAACGGCGCCGCGCTAATTTCATTGCGCGTGAGTACATCGGCATCGCCGGTTTCGCCAGATCGGGTGCGGTCGTTCACCCCGTTAAGAAGCACTGAGAACTCGCCCGGCTGCAAGGCCCTACCTCTCACTTCGCGCACCACATGTTCGAGCATGTTCAATCCGGTGAGCGAGTATTTCTCCGGCCGCACCGGGGCGACGATATGATCGGCACAGGTGATCGCCAGGCGCGTCAGGAAGGTGGCGCACGGATTGGAATCGATCACCACCGCGTCCGAACGCGCGCGCAGTGCTGCAATCAATGCGCGAAACCGGGTGAAGGCCTCGGCTTTGTCACGATCGGCGCGGGTATCAAGTGTGTATTCAAAAAGGCGCTCATCGCCGGCCACAAGCTCGAAATTCGGCAGCTTGCCGCGCACACGGTTCAGCGGCACCGATATCGCGCCAAAATCGCTGCGCGACAGGCTCGCGTCGCCACGCGGGTTAAGCACGTTGTAGATCGTGTGGTTGCGATCGCGGATGCGGTGGCGCTCGCCGGGCGAGAGAAAATACTGGGTAAGATTGTGTTGCGGGTCGAGGTCGATGAAGCTGACTGACCGTTTGTCCGCTAGGTGCGCAGCCGCGAACAGGTTCGCCGCCAGGACCGTCTTGCCGACACCGCCCTTGATGTTGAGCATCGCAATCACGCGCCCACGTCCCGTCGCAGTGCGCGCGCGGTCGCTGATCTGGTTCAACGCCTCAGAGCGTGCGCCGCGCGTCAGATCGATCGCGTTGGCGGTGTCGAGTGTGGCTGTGATCCAGGAGTCCGCAGCAAGCGCCCCGGTGATGACCACGATCATCGGCCGGCCATTGTTCAGCGCGGCGGCGACCTCGCGCTGCATCCAGACACTGTCCTTCGCCGCGTTGGAGGCGAGAACGACGACGACCGCCGCATTGCCCACGGTTTGAACCAAGGCGGCCATCTGATCGCTCTTGCGCAAGTCTGGACTGGACCGGGCGACGGTCCATTCATGGCGCTCCAACTCCGACACGACTTGGCGCGCGGCCTCCTCGTCCGCCTGCTCAAACGCGAGATACGCCGCAATCGCCATGGAAAATCTGCCCCAACCCCTCGTTGGGGAACCTAGTCGGGCGGATTAAGTCTTGGCAATGGCGCTGGCTCGCCTCAGGGAAGCGATCTCTGGCTGGGGCCGCTCGCGGCGCCCACGATCCGGAACCTGTGGCCTTATCGACACCTTTCAGAACGCATGGCTGACGTCTTTTTGATCGAAATGTTCCAGCGTTTGGCTGTGGCGCTTGGCGTGGGTTTTCTCGTCGGCGTCGAGCGCGGCTGGAAGCACCGCGATGCGCCTGATGGCACACGTGCGGCGGGCTTGCGCACCCATGCCGTAATCGGGCTTACCGGCGGCGTGGCGGGCGCGATGCTTCCCACGATCGGTCCGCTTGGCTTTGCCGCGCTCACGCTCGCTTTCGCCGCCGCCTTTGTCACCTTCAAAGTCCGAGAGAGCATGCGCGACGATGACCTCTCCGTTACAGGAACGATCGCGGGCCTTCTGGTCTACGCGCTTGGCGCATACGCGATGTGGGGTGACCTCCGCATCATCGCCGCCGTCGGCGTGGCGCTTGTCGGTTTGCTTGCCTTCAAGGAAGCGCTCCATAACTGGCTCGACAAGGTGACGTGGAAAGAGCTGCGCTCGGCGCTCCTCATTCTCGCTGCCACCGCAATCGCGCTGCCGCTTTTGCCCGATCGCACTATCGATCCGTGGGACGCGATTAATCCGCGCGAACTCTGGATGCTCACGATCCTCGTCGCCGGCGCATCGTTCGCCGGCTACGTGGCGGTGAAGACGCTCGGCGGCGATGTCGGCGTGCTCGCTGGCGCGGCGGCCGGTTCGCTCGTCTCATCTACCGTCGTTACCGCCGAGGTCGGGCGCCAGGTGAAAACGGGCCAAGCGCATGCCATGGTCGGCGGCGCGGCCGCTTCGCTCGCAGCAGCGATCAGCGTCAGCCGCGTCATCATCTTGTTGATGTTGACCGCTGCGCCGATCCTTCCAGAAGCAGGACCAGCACTTGCCGCAGCAGCACTCACCTTCACTATCGCCGCCTTCGCGCTGCGCTTCTTCGACAAGGAAGAAACCAAGGGCGATAGCGGCCAAAATCTGAAAAGCCCGCTCGATCTGGCCTCTGTCGCGCAATTCGTTCTGCTGCTCGGCGGCGTGATCATCATTGGCCGCATCGTCTCTGATATGTACGGGCAGGCGGGCTTGTTGCCGTTCGCCGCCACGGCTGGTCTGGCTGATGTCGATGCGGTGACGCTCGCTGCCAGCAGCCTCGTGCGCAACGGGCTCGATCCCGCAATTGGCGCACACGCTGTTATGGTAGCCGTGCTGATGAACACGCTCGCCAAGGGTGTCATCGCCTTCATGACCGGCGGCGTGCGCTACGCGGCGCTCTATTTCGCAGCGGCTCTGGCCGCGACCATTGCCGCTGCGGCGGTATGGTTCTTGGTCACGCCCCTGATTGCGCCCATGTTGGAAGGGGCCTCGCAAGCGCCCTGATTGATCGGCTAAGAACCTCCCCAATGGTCAATAAATGGTCCCCGAATAGCTGGCGCCTCAAACCCGCCAAGCACATCCCGACGGATTATCCCGATCCGGATGCGCTGACGCGTGTGGAGCAACAGCTGCGCTCGTATCCGCCGCTGGTCTTCGCGGGCGAAGCGCGCAATCTGAAAGCACGGCTGGCTGAGGTGGCTGCTGGCAACGCGTTCCTGCTGCAAGGCGGCGATTGTGCCGAGAGCTTCAAGGAATTTCACCCCGACAACATCCGCGACACGTTTCGCACGTTGATGGCGATGAGCGTCGTGCTGACGTTCGCGGCGTCGCGTCCTGTGGTGAAAATTGGCCGACTGGCCGGTCAATTCGGGAAGCCGCGTTCGGAGCAAACCGAAACGCAAGGCGGCGTCACGCTGCCATCCTATCGCGGTGACAACATCAACGGCATGGAGTTCACGCCCGAAGCGCGCGCCCCCGATCCCGAGCGCCTGATGAAGGCGTACGCGCAATCGGCCGCGACGCTGAATCTCATTCGCGCCTTCGCAAACGGCGGCTACGCCGATCTGCACAACGTGCATCGCTGGATGGTTGGTTTCGTCGCCGATAGTCCGCAGGGTAAACGCTATCGCGAAATCGCCGACCGCATTTCGGAGGCCATCGACTTCATGGAAGCCTGCGGCATCACGCCGACAAGCGTGCCGCAGATGAAGCAAGTGGACGTTTATACGAGCCACGAAGCTCTGCTGCTCGGTTACGAAGAAGCGATGACGCGCATCGATTCAACCAGCGGCGATCCCTACGACACCAGCGCCCACTTCCTCTGGATCGGTGACCGCACGCGTCAGCCCGACGGCGCGCATATCGAATTCGCACGCGGCATCAAGAACCCGATTGGCATCAAATGCGGCCCATCGCTCGATCCGGATGAACTGATCGGTCTGATCGATATCCTCAACCCAAACGATGAACCCGGACGCCTCACGCTCATCGCGCGCTTCGGCGCCGACAAAGTCGAGGCCGGCCTGTCGAAACTCGTCCGCAAAGTCGTGAGCGAAGGCCGCAACGTCGTCTGGTCCTGCGATCCGATGCACGGCAACACGCTGAAGACCGAGAACGGCTACAAGACGCGGCCCTTCGATCGCATCCTCGCCGAAGTCCGCGCCTTCACCAGCATCCTCCCGGCGGAGAGCGCATACCCAGGCGGCGTCCACGTCGAGATGACCGGCCAACAAGTCACCGAATGCATCGGCGGCGCCTCGGCGCTGACCGAGCAAGACCTGTCGAGCCGCTATCACACCCATTGCGACCCACGCCTCAACGGCGCACAAGCGATCGACTTGGCCTTCCTCATCGCCGAACAACTCCGCGCCGCGCGCGACACGCGCCGTAGCAGGGCTGGTTGATGAAGAGCTTGTGCATCGCGGTCCAGATGGACCCCATCGAGACGATGATCGTGAACCACGATACGTCGCTCGCACTCATGGTCGAGGCGCAAGTGCGCGGCCATGAGCTTTGGTGGTTCACGCCGAACGATCTCTTTTACGAAACCGGCACTGTGAAAGCGCGCGCACGCCGCGTGTCGGTGAGCTTCACCGAAGCCAAGCACTACGAAACCCACGAAGAGAGCATCCGCGCGGTCGACGATTTCGACATCGTCCTTGTGCGCCAGGATCCGCCCTTCGACATGGGCTACGTCACCAACACCTATCTGCTCGAACTCACCAAAGCGCTGGTGATCAATCCGCCGCGCGCGATCCGCAACATCTCCGAGAAGATGTCGATCCTGCAGTTCCCGGAACTCACGCCGAAGACCTGGGTCGGCAAGGACATCGACGCGCTCGAAGCCTTCGCGCGCCAGTTCGACCAAGTCGTTCTGAAAGTGCTCTACCTCATGGGCGGCGACGGCGTGATCAAGCTGAAGAGCGACGCGCCCGATTTTCGCGAGAAGGCGAGCGCCTTCATCGCCGCCTCAGGCCGCGAACCGATCCTCGCGCAAGAATTCCTGCCCGCCGTCACCGGCGGCGATAAGCGCGTCTTCGTCATCAATGGCGAACCGTTCGCTGCACTCCGCCGCATGCCGAAAGAAGGCGACTTCCGCGCCAATCTCCACGTCGGCGGCGTAGCCATCGCCGGCGAACTCGACGACGCCGACCGCGCCATCACCGCAGCTGTCGCTCCGCTGCTCAAGCGCGAAGGCATCGTCTTCGCCGGCCTCGACGTCATCGCCGGAAAGCTGATCGAGATCAACGTGACATCGCCCACGCTTGCACAAGAGCTGAAGCGCTTGTCTGGCCTCGATCTGCCGAAAGCGTTCTGGGAAAAAGTCGAAGCGTTTTTCTAAGCGCTGCCGTCTCAATTCTTCTCGTCATCCCGGGATCGCGAAGCGATGCCCGGGACCCAGGAGCCACCGGCACGTCGTTTGCCCCTGGGTCCCGGGCTCAATACTCCGCATGGCCCCGGGATGACGGGTGATGTGATCGTCGCGTGGGGCTCAAGTTGCCAGCGTCAAAATCAGCACAACCGCCGCGACGTTGAGCCCGAAGCCAACCGCCAACATTCGCTTCAACGTCAACAGCCCCGACGAGTAAGCGATCGCATTCGGCGCCGTCGCGACCGGCAGCATGAACGCAAAGCTCGCCGCGAGCGCGACCGGAAAAGCCAATTGCTGCAGCGGTGTATCCGTCGCCGTCGCCACCGCCGCGACCACCGGCAACATCGAGGTTAGCGTCGCCACATTGCTCGCCAGTTCCGACACCAGGATCGTCGCTACAACCAAGAGCGCGATCAACCCAAACGCCGAGACGCCATCGAGCCCGCCGATCCAATCGCCGATGAATGCCGCCAATCCCGTGCGCTCCATCGCCGCCGCTAGCGAGAGGCCGCCGCCGAAAAGCACAGCGATGCCCCACGGGATCTTCTCTGCGGTTTTCCAATCCATCAGCTTCTCGCTGCGATCGCGTCCCGACGGCACAAAGAACAAAGCCACAGCGCCAAGCAGCGCCACACCGGTATCGGTGAGGCGATCAAGCCCCGGCAACTCCGCCAGCTGAACGCGAAACATCCACGCCAGCGCCACCAGGGCGAACACAAGGCCGATGCGCGTTTCTGGCTTCGTTATAGGCCCGAGCGCCTCCAGCGCATCTTTCACTACCGCGCCGATCGCATCGAAGCGCCCGTGGGCTTGGCGTCCAAACAGGGGCCAGCACAGCAACAGCCACGCGATCGGCATCATGATCAGCATGATCGGCAGTGCGCGGCTCATCCAATCGATGAACGCAATCGGCTCGCCCGCGCGTTCGAAGAAGGCGATGGCGATCAAATTCGTCGGCGTGCCAACCGGGGTACCTATGCCGCCAATCGTCGCCGCGTGCGCAACGCCGAGCGTCAGCGCGCCGCCGAGTGCGAGATCGGTCTTGCCACCACCCGTCATCGCGCGCGCTGCGCCGATTGCGATGGGCGCCAGCATCAGTGTGGTCGCGGTGTTCGATATCCACATCGAGATCAGCATCGACGCGATCATGAAACCGCCGACCAAAGCGATCGGCCGTCCGCCCGCGACTGACGCAATCGAAAGCGCAATCCGCTCGTGCAGCCGCCAACGCTCGACGCACGCCGCGAGGATGAAACCGCCGATAAACAGAAAGACGATCGGGTCAGCGTAGGGCGAGGTCGCTTCGCCGATCGTCGCTGCGCCAATCAGGGGCAGGGCCGCGATCGGCAGCAGAGCAGTGGCCGAAATCGGGATCGCCTCGGTGACCCAAAACACCACCATCAGCGCCGCCAGCGAGACAACGCGCCACGCCTCGGGCGAAAGTCCCTCTGGCGGGGGTAGCATCTGCAGCCCGAGCGCCAGCGCCGGCCCCAGAACCAAGCCAATCCACCGTCCGACACGGCCAAAGCCGGTCTCTTCGGCGGCAATCTCGGCCGCTTCGCTCATCAGCGCTCCCCCTGCCGATTTGACACCGGCTTGAGGGGCTCATACCTCAGCGCCTCGCCTTTGGAAGCCCCGGCGGGCAACTTGAAGAAGCAAACGCCGGTGCGCTAAGGGTGTGAGCGTTGCCCCTGTGGTGGAATTGGTAGACGCGCCGGACTCAAAATCCGGTACCGCAAGGTGTGTCGGTTCGACTCCGACCGGGGGCACCATACTACGCTCGCGGAGCGCGCGTAGGATGTCTCGCCGAAGCCTCGGCGAAGGCGGACTGCGCCTCCCACACGCGAGCTTCGGATGGCTGACGCCCTCTATTCATCAATCCAAACAGGGTTGCGACGCCGCCGCCCAATGACGGGCTGGCCCGAAGCGTGCTAGCCGCGTGTCCATGCTTACTGGCCTAAAGTCCCGGATGATGAATGCCGCTCGCTCGCCGAATGCGGAGCGCGCCTTGTTCGTGGTGTCGTTTGCGGAAAGCTCCTTCTTCCCACTGCCGCCGGATCTGATGTTGGGCCCGATGGCCGCCGCCGAACCGAAAAAGTGGGTTCGCTACGCCATCATCTGCACCGTCGCGTCAGTGCTGGGCGGCTTGGCCGGCTACGCCATCGGCATGTTCCTGATGGAGCAGATCGGCCGTCACATCCTCAACTTCTTCGGCTATTCCGGTGGCCGTGAAGAAGAACTGCGCGCCTTCTACGACCAATACGGCGCTTGGTTCATCTTCCTCAAAGGCCTGACGCCGATCCCGTACAAATTGGTGACGATCCTCTCAGGCGCGCTGCACTTCTCGATCCCGATCTTCATCGCAGCCTCGATCGTGACGCGCGGCCTGCGGTTCGGCCTCGTCGCCTATGTCTTCCAGCGTTTCGGCCCGCAGATCGCGCCGATCATGGAAAAGCGCATGGGGTTGGTGCTGCTTGGCGCGGCAGTCTTCATCGTCCTGGCGGTCGTCGCGCTTCGATTTATCCCGCACTGAGGCTTGGCGCCGCAGAACGGCCCTGACTTTCTGCGCTAGGATGGGACCATGATCTCGCGCCTCCGCACGTTCTGGCCCGTTCTGACGCTTCTCGCCTCCGGCGCTTTGCTCGCCGGCGCGCACGCGTTTGAGCGCTTCGGGGGCCTCGCGCCTTGCCCGCTTTGCCTGATGCAACGCGACTGGCATTGGGGCGTCGTGGGCGCTTCGATCTTAGCGCTCATCCTTCAACGCACGCCGTTCAATCGGCCACGTCTGAGCGCAATCGTGCTCGGCCTCATCTTGCTTGGCAGCTTTGCGCGAGCGGCGTTTCATGTCGGCGTCGAGGAGGGCATCTTCACGTACGTGTGCGCAGCCGACATTGATCTCACTCAGGATCTCTCATTCAATCTCGACGCGCCACTCGAGGTCCCCACCTGCGATAATCCAGCCTGGACCCTCTTCGGCATCTCGATGGCCGGCTACAACGCGCTTATCTCTCTGCTGGTAGCGCTCGCTAGCTTCGCTGTAGCGCTATGGCCGGAGCGCAAATCATGAGCCGTCGCTTGCCCCCAATGCCGGGCGTCTCCGTCACTGATCGCCGCCTTGCGGAAATGATCCGCGTCGATCACGCTGGCGAATTCGGTGCGGTACAAATCTATCGCGGCCAACGCGCCGTGTTCGACCGCATCGAAAAGAAGGCGCATGCCGCGAAACTCATTGCTGAGATGGAAGCGGGTGAGCAGGAGCATCTCAAAACCTTCGATCGCCTCATCGCGGAACGCAACGTGCGCCCAACCTTGATGGCGCCACTCTGGCGCGTCGCCGGTTTCGGTCTCGGTGCCGCCACCGCGCTGCTTGGCGAAGAAGCCGCGCACGCGTGCACGGAGGCCGTCGAAGAGGTCATCGAAGAGCATTACGGCCAGCAGGGCGAAGAGCTTCGCGGCGTCGACACTGAGCTGAAGACGATCGTAGATCGCTTCCGCGAGGAAGAGATCGCCCACAGAGAGACCGCCGTTGAGCAAGGCGCCCACAATGCGCCAGCCTATCCGGTGCTTTCCGCCGTGATCAAATTCGGCTGTCGCGCTGCGATCCGGATCTCGGAAAAGATATGAGCGCGCCGCCCGGCGTGCGCTTAGCGCGCGAAGACGAGAAGGATGTCGCATCGCGCATTCTCACCGACGCATTTATCGATGAAGACGGCCTGAACTATTGGCTAAAGCAGGGCGCGCAGAAAACCCGCGCACGCCGCATCTTCTTCGACGCTGCCGTCCGCGATGTCGTTCACGCCGATCGCCAACTTTATCTCGCTGAAGACAATGGCGTCCCGCTCGGTTCGGCCATTTGGCTCAAGCCCGGTGACAAAGCTTTCGATCTTCCTCCTCTGCGCGAACTCATGCTGACGCCGCTGCTCTTTCGCGCAGCTGGGCTCGACGGCATGGGCAAAGCCACCGCACTTGGCCGCAGACTCGGCGAGCTACACCCGAAAGTCGCGCACGCGCACTTGGTGTTCCTAGGCGTCTCACCTGACGCACAAGGCCGCGGCGTCGGCTCAGCAATCCTAAAGCACACGCTGGCGCCACTCGATGCCGCGGGCATCCCTGCGTACCTCGAAGCCACCAGCGAACGAAACATCGCGCTCTATCAACGTCACGGCTTCGCCATCAGCGGCGAGTTTACACTCCCCGGCCTGCACATGCGCACGATGTTCAGAGAACTACGCTAGTCGCCGGCTTTCTCGCCGACGCTTTTCTCAGAAACGCCCAACGCATCCGCCAAGCGCGTCTTCGCGCTTCCAGGCTTCAACGGCTTCTGCTGGCTTTCATGCGGCGCCCAGCCTGTCAGCGTGATGATCTCAAACGTCGCGCGCACGCGGCCTTCCTCATCCGAAAAGCGCGCTCGATAAATCTCAAACGCCCGCGCCAGAATGCGCCGGCTCAAATTGCGCGGATGACGCTCCGCCAGCGCCGCCGTCTCACCCATGCCGCGTAGATCCGCGAGCAGGCGCATCGGCTCGCCATAGCGCACCGTCACCACATCCCGATCCGCCGCCGACAACGCAAACCCAGTCCGCTGCAGCAACCCAGCCGCCGCCTGCAAATCTGCAAACGGCAGCACCCGCGCTCCGGCGCCGCCAAGCAATTCCTCCTCTGCCTCAAGCAGTGAGAGCCGCAGCTCATTAAGCGTCTCGCCGCCAAACAGCGACGCTAGCAACAACCCATCCGGCCGCAGCGCCCGCCGCATCTGCACCAGCACACCCGGCACATCGTTCACGGCGTGCAGCAGAAGCGGCGAGACAATGAGATCAAACGCACCATCGCCAAACGGCAGAAGCTCCGGATCAACGACAACGCCGCCACCCGCGACGTCCGCTTCAACGACCTCGCCAATCCGCGCCGCCAGCTCCGGCCGCGCGCGCAGCTCATCGCTAAACAGCCCGCCGCCGCCCAGGACCAGCACACGCTCAAACCGCCGCGGGATCGCCTCCAGCCGGTCGGCCAAATCCGCCGCCGCGCGCGACACCAGAAACGCCGCCTCGCGAAACCCCGCCGCCGCGCGACGCTTGCGTGCGCGCACCAGTCGTGGCTCGATCAATTTGGGGTTGGACGACATGAGCTCATCCTATCGCGCGACAGGGGCGTTTCGGAAACGTGGCGTGATCTCGCGCCTCTCCGACATCATCTGGCCACCGCGCTCGCTGCTCTCCGACGATTTCGTCGACCGCCCCGGCGTCATCGAACCGGCGCTCTGGAACGAACTCCGCTTTTTGAGTGATCCCCAATGCTCTCGCTGTGGCTTCCCGTTACCGGACGATGTCGGCCCCGGCATGGTCTGCGGCGCCTGCGCCGCCCGCAAACCCGCCTACGACACCGCCCGTGCTGCGCTCGCCTACGATGACCACGCTCGCCGGCTCATCCTCGATCTGAAAAGAGGAGGCCGCCGCGACGGTCTGCCGGTCTTCGCCCGCTGGATGGGCGCTGCTGCAGGCGAGGCGCTCGCCAATGCCGATTTCCTCGCACCTGCACCCATGCATTGGACGCGTCTCGCCGTGCGCAGCTTCAATCAAGCCGCCTGGCTCACCCAAGCCATTGCGCATGCGCACAACAAAGCATGGAAACCGGGCGCGCTGACCCGCGTTAAACGCCGCAAGAGCCAAGCTGGCCTCTCAGCCTCGGAACGTCGCCGGAACGTTGGCGGCGCGATCAAGGCTTCGGGCCGGTTCGAAGGCAAAACCATCCTTGTCGTAGACGATGTTTTCACCACCGGGGCGACTCTCGAAGCGTGCAGCCGTGCATTGCGCAAAGCTGGCGCTGCAGAAGTGCATGCAGTGACCCTGGCGCGTGTTGTTAGGCCAATTGATATTTCTATCTGACACCATGAGTCGGACATGACGCCTGTAACGGTCTACACTCGCTCCTTCTGCCCGTATTGCACGCGCGCGATCGCGTTGCTTGAGCGCAAAGGCGCCCAAGTCAACGAGATCGACGCCACCGGCTGTCCGGATAAGCGCCAGGAAATGGTTCAGCGCTCGGGGCGCTGGACGTTTCCGCAGATTTTCGTGGGCGAAGTGCATGTCGGCGGCTGTGACGACCTGCACGCGCTCGAACAACGCGGCGGTCTCGATCCGCTGCTGATGGGGACGTAATGCGCAAACTGCGCGCTGCTGCTGTTCAACTGCGTTCAGGTATCGAGCCCGCGGCCAACCGCGCGCATGCGATGCCGTTTCTGCGTGAAGCCGCATCCGCCGGCGCGCGTCTGATCGCGACGCCTGAATGCACCATGGTGCTCGATCGCGATAAAGAGCGGATGCTGAAGACGATCGGCACTGCTGAGATCGAGCGCGAACTGAAAGCGTGGGGCGCCGCCGCTTCAGAACTTGGCGTGTGGTTGTTGCTCGGTTCCGGCTCAGTCGGCGCACCGACCGGCAAAGTGTTCAACCGCTCGTTCCTGTTTTCGCCGGACGGTAAAGTCGTCGCCACCTACGACAAGATCAATCTCTTCGACGTGACGCTGAGCGGCGCCGAACAATACCGCGAGAGCGATACGTTCGAAGGCGGCCACAAGGCTATCGTCGTCGAAGGCCCGATGGGCGCAAAGCTCGGCCTCACCATTTGCTACGACGTGCGCTTCGCGCCGCTCTACAGCACGCTCGCCCGCGCCGGCGCTGAGATCATCGCCGTGCCTGCCGCGTTCACTGTGCCGACTGGCCAAGCGCATTGGGAAACGCTGCTGCGTGCGCGCGCGATCGAAACCCATTGCTTCGTCATCGCGCCGGCGCAGGGCGGCCGCCATGAAGATGGCCGCGCCACCTGGGGTCATTCGGTCATCATCGACCCGTGGGGCAAAGTGCTCGCGAAACTCGATCACGACGAGCCGGGCTATATCATCGCCGATCTCGATCTTGATCAGGTCGCCGAAGCGCGCGCCAAGATTCCAGCTTGGGCCGGCGGCAATCCGTTCGACGCGCCATGATCCGCTACGATCTGAAGTGCGATAACGGCGATGAGTTCGAAGCCTGGTTCGGTTCGATCTCCGATTACGACAAGCAGGCCGAAGCCGGCTTAGTCGAATGCCCGCACTGCGGCTCCAAGCACGTCGAGAAAGCGCCGATGGCGCCCGCCGTGCGCACAAGCCGCAAAACCGAAGCGCGCAAGGAACGCGCCGTCGCCATGGCGATGGCCGCCAAAGTGCGCGAGCACATCAAGGACAATTTCGACTATGTCGGCGACAAGTTCGCCGACGAAGCCCGCAAAATGCACGCGGGCGATACCGAAGAACGCGCCATCTGGGGCGAGACGACGCCGGAGGAAGCCAAAGCGCTGGAAGAAGAGGGCGTGCCGGCGTCTCCCCTGCCGCCAGCGCTGGCGCCGACGCTGCCGAAGAAGCTGAACTAGATTCGGAACACATTTGGGGGCGAAAATGGGCTCAGGCGTTTTCAAGAAGTTCTGGGCGCTCCCGCTGGTCCTGGTGTTTTCAGCCTGTGCGTACTCCCAACAGGCGCCACGCGAAAACGCTGACATAACGGCGCCTCCCGTAGAGCAAGCGTCCTTTCACCAACTCATGTTCGCCAATGAGGACTTCGCAGTACTGAGCAATCGATATCCGCCGGGCGGAGATTCGGGATTTCACGCGCATTACCGCGATATCTTCTATGTTGTCATTCAGTCCGCGCCATCGAGTGGACAGAGGCTGGGTCAACCGGTCACTGCGGCGCCATTGGTTGTGGTTGGAACCGCCGGTTACAACGCAATTGGCGCAGAGCCTCGTGTGCATCGCATCGTCAACGGCGATGAAGGTCCATCTCATTTCATCGTCATAGAGCTTCGCCGAGCCAATCCTGCGGGCGACGCAGTCTCGTCGCGTGAGAGCGCACCACGGTACGAGCAGATCGTGGACAATGAGCGGTTGCGGGCATGGCGGCTGATCCTGGCGCCTGGCCAATCCGTTCCAAGTATTTCGCAGGGAGGCGAGGGCCTCCGTGTTGTCGTGCGCGGTGGTTTGCTGACGACAGCCATGCCGGGTGTCCCCGATCAAACACTATTCGTGCAAGCGGGGGACTTCGCGCTTCAGAGTAGCGGCTCAACGCGCGCGCTGCGCAACAGCGGAACGGAAACGATCGAACTGGTCGAGATTGAGCTTAAGTAGCGGAAGCGGCCTGGAATAGCTCAGGTCCTCTCCCCAGCCATCATGTAATTCACATCAACATCGTGCGAGAGCGCCCAGCCTTTGCCGAGCGGCTGGTACGTCACGCCAATCGGCTCGTACCATTTGATCGCCGGCGCGCCTGAGCGGACTTCATCTGGCGTTACCAGCTTGTCGTAATCGTGCGCGCCCTCTGGCGCCCATTTCAAAATCCGCTCCGCGCCGACAATCGCCAGCGCGCGCGCCTTTTGCGTACGGTTGATGGTCGAGAGCACGATCAGCCCGCCCGGCGCCACAAGCGCCGTCGCTGCTTCCAGGAACGCACGCACATCGGCGACGTGCTCGATGATCTCCAGCGCCGTCACCAGCTGAAACGTCTCGCCGCGCGTAGCCAGAGCTTCCGCCGTCGTGCACTCAAAGCGAATATCGAGCCCGGCCTGATCCGCGTACGTGCGCGCCGCGCCGATGGCTTCTTCCGACGCATCGATCGCCGTCAGCTCCGCGCCCATCCGCGCCAGCGGCACCGAGACCAAGCCGCCGCCGCAACCCAGATCGAGCGTGCGCACGCCCTTCAGCGGAAAGCGCCCGCGTTGGCCGAAGTGCCGCTCCGCCAGCTCGCGCACATATTGGAGACGCACCGGGTTCATACGATGCAAGCCGCCGAACGGCCCGTTCGGATTCCACCACTCAGCCGCGAGCGCGCTGAACTTGGCGATCTCGGCGGGGTCGAGGGTGGTGCTCATGGCCTTTCAAATCGGCCCGGAAACAAGGCCGGTCAAGCGCCTATCGCGCCGCAGCAAAGCGTGTGCTAACCGCTTCCACATCGCTTCGGTTTGACGGCTTAACGATCCCCATGTCGCGTTTGGTGATGAAGTTTGGCGGCACGTCGGTAGGCGACGTGGAGCGCATCGCCCGCGTCGCCCGCATTGTCGCGACTGAAGTAAAAACGGGCCGAGGCCTCGCAGTCGTGGTGTCTGCCATGTCAGGCGAAACCGATCGCTTGGTCGGCCTCGCGCGCGGCGCAGCCGGCGAGGGCGGCAATGGGCCAGTGATTGGCGGCGCCGAGTTCAACGATGAGTACGACGTCATCGTCTCCTCCGGCGAACAGGTGACGACAGGCCTTCTCGCACTAGCGCTTCGCCGCATCGGAGTACCCGCGCGCTCTTGGCAGAACTGGCAGATCCCGTTCCGCACCGACGCCGCGCACGCCAAAGCCCGCGTCGCGGATTTCCCAACCGAAGAGATTGGCGCTTCGATCGATGCTGGCGTCGTCGCCGTCGTCCCAGGCTTCCAAGGCGTCACCGAAGAAAACCGCATCACCACGCTCGGCCGCGGCGGCTCCGATACGTCAGCCGTAGCGCTCGCTGCCGCACTCAACGCCGAGCGTTGCGACATCTACACGGACGTCGACGGCGTCTACACAACAGACCCGCGCATCGTCTCCAAAGCCCGCCGCCTCGAAAAAATCTCCTACGAAGAAATGCTGGAGATGGCCTCGCTCGGCGCCAAAGTTTTGCAAACGCGCTCCGTCGAGCTCGCTTTCGCTAAGGGCGTTCCGGTGCGTGTGCTTTCAAGTTTTGTCGAGCCGGGTGCGCCCAATCCCGGCACGCTCGTTTGTCCCGAGGATCAGATCGTGGAAAAGCAAGTCGTCTCCGGCGTCGCGTATTCGCGCGATGAAGCTAAGATCACGCTTCTGGGCGTCAATGACGATGTGGGCAGCGCTGCCGAAATCTTTGGCCGCCTCGCTGACGCCAACGTCAATGTGGACATGATTGTCCAAACCGAGGCGCGCCAAGCCCACAAGCGCAACATTGTTTTCACCTGCCCCGATCGCGAAGCGCCGCGTGCTGCTGAGATCATTGAAGGGGCGCGCGATAAGATCGGCGTGGAAGAAATCCATATTCGCCGCGATGTGGCCAAAGTCTCCGTCATAGGCATTGGCATGAAGAGCCAGGTCGGCGTCGCCCGCACGATGTTCACAGCGCTTGCGCAAAAGAGCATCAGCATCGAGGCGATCGCCACTTCCGAGATCAAAATCTCGGTGTTGATCGACGCGGCCTACACCGAACTTGCGGTGCGGGCGTTGCACACGGCTTATGGTTTGGACGCCGCTTAGTCGCGGCGATGAAGAGGAGCGGCGTAGCGCGCGATGGTCGTACCGTCGAACATCGGCGGCTCACGAGTGCTCCTGCGCAAGCTGCGGGAGATCATGGGCACGGACGACGAGGCGCAAGTGCGTCTCGATCGGCTCGTGGCCATGGTCGCCTCCACGATGGTCGCCGACGTTTGCTCGATCTATCTGACGCGCGGCGCGGTTCATGAGCTCTTCGCGACACAAGGTCTGTCATCCGGCGCCGTTCACAACACGCGCCTGAAAGAAGGCGAGGGCCTCGTTGGTCTCGTCGCTGAAACCAAACAGCCGCTCAACATTGCCGACGCGCAACACCACGAGCGCTTCGCCTATCGCCCTGAAACTGGCGAAGAACCGTTCAACTCGTTTCTCGGCGTGCCGATCGTGCGCAGCGAACGCGTGTTCGGCGTGCTTGTCGTGCAGAACCGCGTCCAACGCGTGTACGGCGAAGAAGAAGTCGAAGCGCTGCAGACCATCGCCATGGTGCTGGCCGAGATGGTCGCGTCGAAAGCCTTCGGCGATCTTTCCGGTCTGGCCGATGTAGAAGCGCGCCCAAGCCGCCCTGAAGCGCTGCAGGGCCGCGCTTTCTCCGACGGCATCGCCATCGGCACCATCGTGTTGCACGAACCGCATGCGCCGCTCGGTCGCGTCATTGCTGACGATCCGGTGAAGGAAGAGTCACGCCTGGATGACGCGCTGGCGCAAGTGCGCGGGGCGCTCACTAGCATGTTGGAAGGCGATCCGGGGCGCATCTCGGGCGTGTCGCGTGAAGTGCTCGAAACCTTCATCATGCTCGCCTCCGATCCCAGCTGGGAGCTGAAGCTGAAGCACGGCGTTCGCTCCGGCCTCTCGGCTGACGCCGCTGTGGAGCGCGTACGCGGCGAGCATCGCGCCAAGTTCAACGCTGCGCGCGATCCATACCTGCGCGAACGCCTGCACGATTTCGAAGATCTTGATAATCGCCTGCTACGCGCGCTCGCTGGCGTCGACGCCACTGCGCGCACGCTTCCCGACGACGCCATCTTGGTTGCGCGCGAACTCGGGCCAGCTGAATTGCTCGATTACGGTGAGCGCTTAAAGGGCGTTGCGCTCGAAGCCGGCGCCAACACCGCGCACGCTGCAATTGTCGCGCGCGCGCTCGGCATCCCTATGGTCGGCTTGCTTCCAGGCTTGTTGTCGCGTGTCGAAGATGGCGATCCGCTTATCGTGGATGGCGAAAGCGGCGAGGTGCGGCTGCGGCCTGAGCCTGCGGTGATCTTCGCTTACCAGCAACGCCTGACATTGCGCAGCGCTCGCGCCGCCGAGTTCGCGCGCCTGCGCGACATCCCGCCCGTCACCCAAGACGGCGAGCGCATGACCCTACTGCTCAATGCCGGCCTCGCGCTCGATGTTCATCATCTCGACGACGCCGGTGCCGAAGGCATCGGGCTTTTTCGCACCGAGTTTCAGTTCATGGTCTCCGAGACGCTCCCGCGTCTCGATAGCCAAACCTTGCTTTATCGCGACGTGCTCGAAGCCGCGGGCTCGCGCCCCGTCACCTTCCGCACACTCGATCTTGGCGGCGATAAAGTGCTGCCGTATGTGAAGGCCGAGCGCGAAGAGAACCCCGCACTCGGTTGGCGCGCCGTGCGCATTGGTTTGGATCGCCCAGCGTTACTGCGTTACCAGCTGCGCGCTTTGATCGGCGCAGCGGCGGGCCGGCGTCTGCGCGTCATGTTTCCGCTCGTCACCACGGTCGCTGAGTTCGACGCCGCGCGCGCGCTCATGGATCGCGAGATGGACTGGCGGCGGAGCCAAGGCGGCAAGCTGCCGGGGCATGTCGAGGTTGGCGTCATGGTTGAGGCCCCGGCATTGGCCTGGAGTATTCCGGACCTAAAAGGCCGCGCCGATTTCATTTCCATCGGCACCAACGACCTGATGCAATATTTCTTCGCCGCGGATCGCGGCAATCCGCGCGTCTCTGAGCGTTACGACATCCTGAGCGCGCCCGCGCTGCGCTTCCTCAAGCGCATCCGCGACGATGCCGATGCTGCGGGATTGCAGGTCTCGATTTGTGGGGAGGCGGCGGGGCGGCCGCTTGAAGCCATCGCCTTCGCAGCGCTTGGTTTCCGCCGGTTATCGATGCCTGCTTCTGGGATCGGTCCGGTCAAGCGGCTCATTTTGTCGCTCGACGCGCGCGAGGCGGCGGCGGGCGTTGCACGCATGTTGCGTTCCGATGGCCCAACAATCCGCCCGGAACTCACTGAATTTGCTAAGGAGCGCGGATACGCACTGTAGCTGCGCGCTTGCGTGCGTTGAGATGCGCGCGATTCGTGTTTACGCTTCTTCGTGGCGCAAAATTTGCCTTTGTAAACGAATGGTCTCTAAGGAGGGACCGGCCTGACGATGCTGCAACCAGAACGTACCGAGCCGCAAGGCGAGCCAGAAGAAGCTCAAGGGCGCGTCCAACGCCGCGCTGCTGAGCCTGCGCTCTCGGCCGGTCCGTCGCCGGACATCGACCCGACGTGGCGAGCAGGGCGCAAGCTCGCTGAAGCGCGCCGTCAGCGTGGCTGGACGCTCGATGAGGTGGCCGATCGCATCAGAGTGCGCCGCGAGTTTTTGGCGGCACTTGAGGACATGAACGTCAAGCTGCTGCCGGGCAAAGCCTACACTCTGGCCTTCCTGCGCTCGTACGCCAAAGAACTCGGCGTCGATGAAAAGGCCATCGTTGAACAGTTTCAGGATGAAAGCGCGCTGACCCGCGATGAAGCGGTCAAGCATATGCGCATGCCGACCTCTAAGCCGCGCAAGCAACGCCCCTGGATGGGCGCTGTTGTCGTGCTGATGGCAGCTGCCGGTTTCGTCGCTTGGCGGGCCTGGGAGTCGAACCAAGCGCCCGAGCAAGAACAGGCCGCTGTCACTACTCCGGGCGGTGGTGCTGTCCTTCCTGACGCGCCCGCCATGGACGCGCGCCGGGTGGTCGAGGTTCGGGCCGTCGCCGATGGCTGGCTCGAAACACGCGGCCCGGACGGCACGGTATTCCTATCCCGCACGCTCCAAGCCGGCGATGTTTACCGTCCCGATTCAAGCCCAGGCTGGACCCTCCACGCCCGCGATGGCGCGGCCTTTGAGCTTTACGTCGATGGCGTCCCGGCTGGTCCGCTGGGCACAGCCGGCATGCCGGTCCTTGGCCGCCAGATCGACGAAATCCAGCCGATGACCCAGGCGCAGCTGCAGCGCCCGCGTTCCTGACGCACCCGGCGGGGCTGTTAGCCCAGGGCTCGCCACGCTATCTGAAGCCCTGAAAGGAAGCGCGTTTCCATGGACGGCGCACACGGCGACCTGCACCACATCCGCCCCTGGCGGAAGATCGAGCGCCGCAAGTCGCGCAAGATCCGCGTGGGCAATGTCGAGGTCGGAGGCGACGCGCCGATCACCGTCCAATCGATGACCAACACGCCGACGTCTGACGCAGCGGCGACCATCGATCAGATCCGCAGCCTCGAAGAAGCCGGCGCCGACATCGTCCGCGTCTCTTGCCCCGACGAGGACTCGACCAAAGCGTTCGCCACCATCGCGCGTTCGGTGAACGTCCCGCTCGTCGCAGACATTCACTTCCATTATCGCCGTGGCATCGAAGCAGCGATGGCGGGCGCCGCCTGCTTGCGCATCAATCCCGGCAACATCGGAAACGCATCGCGCGTGAGGGAAGTGGTGCAAGCCGCCAAAGATCACGGCTGCTCGATCCGCATCGGCGTGAACGCCGGCTCACTAGAACAGCACTTGCTCGAGAAGTATGGCGAGCCTTGCCCGGAAGCGATGGTGGAGAGCGCGCTCGGCCACATTGCTCTGCTCGAGGACCATGACTTTCGCGAATACAAAGTCAGCGTCAAAGCGTCCGACCCCTTTCTAACGGCGGCCGCCTACCATGCGCTCGCCGAAGCCACCGACGCACCGCTGCATCTCGGCGTCACCGAAGCCGGCGCGCTGCGCACAGGCACGGTGAAATCATCCGTCGCGATGGGTTCACTGCTGTGGGCCGGCATCGGCGACACGATCCGCGTCTCGCTCGCAGCTGACCCGGTTGAAGAGATCAAAGTCGGCAACGATCTGCTGAAGTCGCTCGGCCTGCGCCATCGCGGCGTCACCATCATCGCGTGTCCGTCATGCGCGCGGCAGGGCTTCAACGTCATCGAAACCGTCGACACGCTGGAAAAGCGCCTCGCACACATTCCTGAGCCGATCACGCTCTCGATCATTGGCTGCGTCGTGAACGGTCCCGGCGAAGCGCTGATGACCGATCTCGGCTTCACTGGCGGCGGCAAGGGCGCAGGCATGGTCTATGTCGCCGGCAATGCCGACCATAAGGTCGACAATGGCGCTATGATCGACCATATCGTTGATCTGGTTGAAGATCGTGCGCGGACGCTGCGCGACGCGAAGAAGGACTGAACTCGTGCTGCAGCGGCATCTTCAAGAGACTTACGAATATCTCTTCGACACAGCGCATGAGGCGTTGAAAGGCGGCGCGTCATTCGCACCGTTCGGTGCCGGCATCCGCAAAACCGGCGAGCAGATTCACACCAATGTCGATCTCGCCATCGATACCTCAGTGCCCGCCGATCACATCTCCGGCCTGATCGCGGGCTTTCGCCTCGATGACCAAGAGAACGGTCTGATCGCCGCTGGTCTCGTTTTTGATGGTCGCGCCGGCAGCGATGGCGCATCGGCGCTTTGCTTCCACATGGAAGTCGCCAACGGCCAAGCAGTTGAAGTCATCGTGCCGTACGCCCGCCGCGACGGTCCCGACCAGATTGCGTTCGACGAACCGCAAGTCACGCCGGTGCAGTCCGAGATATTCGTCGACGTTCAATAGATGATTGAGTTTGCGCGTCTGGAGCGCCGCTTGGATCAAGCGGTGGATCGCTTCGAACGTGTCGAAGCGCGCCTCGCCGCCGCAACTGACGGCAGCGAGATCGTCAAGCTTGGCCAAGAGCATGCTGAACTAAAGCCCTTGGTCGATGCAATCAGCGCCGTCAGGGCTGCGCGCGCAGAGATCGCCAATCTCGAGGCCATGGCCAAAGATCCGGAGATGGCCGAGCTCGCGGAAGATGAACTCAAAGCCGCAAAGAACGCGTTGCCTGATCTACAGCACGCAGCGCTGCTACTGCTTGCGCCGAAGGACAAAGACGAAAGCGCCAGCGCCATCCTCGAAGTCCGCGCCGGCACAGGTGGCGAGGAGGCCGCACTCTTCGCCGCTGATCTTTTCCGCATGTACCAAAAGTACGCCTCGTCGCGCCGCTGGCGTTTCGAGATCGAGAGCCTCTCCGAAACCGGCATCGGCGGTTTGAAAGAAGCCGTCGCCAGCATCACAGGTGCGGGCGTATTCGGCCGTTTGCGCTGGGAAAGCGGCGTTCACCGCGTGCAACGCGTGCCGGAAACCGAAGCCGGCGGCCGCATCCACACCTCCGCCGCCACCGTCGCCGTGCTGGCGCAGCCCGAGGGCGAAGTCGACATCGTCGTCGACGACAAGGACATCCGCATCGACACCATGCGCTCCTCCGGCGCCGGTGGTCAGCACGTCAACAAAACCGACTCCGCGGTGCGCATCACCCACATGCCGTCGGGCATCGTCGTTATCGCGCAAGAAAAGTCGCAGCACCAAAACCGCGCCAACGCGATGAAGGTGCTTAAAGCCAAACTCTACGACGCCGAACGTGAGCGGCAGGCGAACGAACGCGCCGCCGAGCGCAAAGGCCAGATCGGCTCAGGTGATCGCAGCGAACGCATCCGAACCTACAATTTTCCGCAAGGTCGCATCACCGATCATCGCATCAACCTAACGCTCTACAATCTCGCCGAAGTCATCGAAGGCTCGCTCGATTCAGTGCTCGACGCGCTGGCCGCCGAGGATCAAGCGCGAAAACTCGCTGCACTCGAAGATGACGACGCATGAGCGAAACTCTCGTCTCACTCTGGACCGATGTCCGCCGCCGACTTGAAGCCGCCGGCATCGATACGCCGGTCTTTGACGCGCGCTTGTTGCTCGAAGCCGGCGCAGGCGTGTCGCGGCTCGACATCGTCACCGATCCGCGCCGCGCGATCAGCCCTGAGCAAGTCGCCGCCGTCGATGCGCTGACCCGCCGCCGCGAAGCGCGCGAGCCGGTGGCGCACATTATCGGCCGCCGCCACTTCTGGACGCTCGATCTTGAAGTCAGTCGCGACGTTCTGATCCCGCGTCCTGAAACCGAATTACTTGTTGAAGAAGCGCTTAAGGCGCTCGATCCAAATCAGCCGGCGGACGTTCTCGATCTCGGCACAGGCTCCGGTGCGATCTTGCTGGCAGTGCTGCACGAGAGACAGCTCGCGCGCGGTGTTGGCGTCGATGTGAGCGAAGCCGCACTCGCTATCGCTGTGTCAAATGCTAAGGCGCTGAACCTCGCCGATCGGAGCGACTTTCGCCAAGGCAGCTGGGCCGAGGCGATCACTGAGAGCTTTGATCTCGTCCTTTCCAATCCGCCTTACATCGCAACAGCAGAGATCGCCGGCCTCGCGCTTGAGGTCGCGCGCTTTGAGCCACATCTGGCGCTCGATGGCGGCGCTGATGGCCTTGATGCTTACCGCGCCATTATCGATGCACTCCCGCGTCTGTTGAAACCGGGCGGCGTTTTCGCGTTTGAAGTAGGGCACACCCAAGCTGAGGCCGTCTCCGCGCTGGCGGAGGCCAAGGGTTTCACCGTGGAACCAGCGCGTCGCGATCTTGCGGGTATCCCCAGGGTTGTGCAGGGCCGCCGTGCGGCATGAAATGCGGCGTCTGAAATTTGGCTTGGAGCCGAAGGCGAGACGCATTACGTTGCAGCTACGGAATCGATGGCCATTACGGTTCAGGGGCTGAACCGGCTACGACTCTTAAAGGGCAGGCGTGCTCCCAACGCCGCCGCTTCCTCAGCACGAGGTCAGGAACGAACGCGGCGGATTAGCGCCAGCTATAGAGCCTAAGCTTGATGCTTAGGCGTATGGGTCTGAACAAGAACCACGCATCGTCGCGGCGAACACGACGTGAGCACCCTCAACGCACATGAATAACAATTACGGCGGCAACTCGATGAAGCGTCAGCGCGGCCGCAACCGCAGACCTGGCGGCGGCGGCGGTGGTGGACACAGCGGCGGCGGTGGTGGCAACCATCACCAGCACAACAACAATCCAAACCGCACGCTTGAGAGCAACGGCCCGGACACCAAGGTCCGCGGGCCCGCGGCGGTGATTTACGAGCGCTATTTGCAGCTCGCGCGCGACGCAGCCAGTTCAGGCGGCGACAGGGTGCTGAGCGAGAACTATCTCCAGCACGCCGATCACTATTTCCGTCTCGTACGCTCGATGCAGCCTGCTCAACCCGTGCAGCAACAGCACCAGCACGACCGTCACAATGACGGCCAGTACGAAGCTGACGACGAAGGCGGCGAGAACGATCGCAATGAAGGCGGCGAAACCTCCGCTGAAGGCGAAGAGCAGCAGGCCGAAGGTGAGTTTCAACAAGGCCAGCAGCAACAGCGTGACGGCGATCGCGATGGTGCGCGCCGTGGCCGTGGACGCCGCAACCGTTTCCGCTCCGGCGATGCCGGCGAAGGTGAGCTAGGCGGCGACGAGCAACGCGCCGAGCGCACAGACCGTCCCGAGCGTGAAGACCGTCCCGAGCGTGCTGAACGCGCGGACCGTCCCGAGCGTCCAGTTCGTGAGGCTGGTCAAAATGAGGAGCGCCGCGAACGCGCGCCGCGCCGTCCGCGCGACGAAGAGCCCCGCGAAGGCTTTTCAGACGGTCCCAAGCCCGCCTTCCTCCGCACCAGCGGTGGCGGCAGCAGCAGCGGCGAATAATCAACTCTAGCGCAACGCTACAGCGCGGAATGGTGGATAGAGCGTTGCTCTATCTCACACGCACGCCCGTTGCAGATTGGAGCGCGGGCCTCCTAGTCCGCTTCTTATGCCTTGATGTTCAAGGCCTAACGCTTGCTCGTCGGCGGACGCGGCGGCTCTGCCATGCGGCGATCGAGATAGGTGCGCGCGTGTTGCTCGACTTCCGCCAAGTGATCCTGGCCAGGATCGCGGCCACGGAAGAAGTGATCGGCGCCATCGATTGGCGCGCCATCGACCTTGATGTTCTTCTGCGTACGGATGCGCCCGATAACGCGCTCCATGTCTTGCGCCGTCGTTACGCTGTCGCGTGTGCCATAGATGATGACGCCAGAGGCCGGGCAGGGTGCAAGGAACGAAAGGTCGTAATGGTTCGCAGGCGGCGCCACAGCGATGAAGCCGTCAATTTCTGGACGGCGCATCAAAAGCTGCAAGCCAATCCAGGCGCCGAACGAATAGCCGCCCACCCAGCACTGTTCCGCGTTCGGGTTCATGCTC
The DNA here is from genome assembly GCA_964478365.1 of uncultured Terricaulis sp. Taxonomy (GTDB): domain Bacteria; phylum Pseudomonadota; class Alphaproteobacteria; order Caulobacterales; family Aquidulcibacteraceae; genus Vitreimonas. The sequence goes on along the minus strand of CAYZIJ010000020.1, from coordinate 15,998 downwards.
TGCAGATAGTCGAGCGCGGATGCCGCATCCGAGAGTTCGCCCATGCCGTTGTCGAACACGCCTTGAGAGCGGCCGATGCCACGGAAGTTGAAGCGCAGAACGCCGAAGCCTTTTTCGACGTAGAGCTTGTAGAGCTGCACCGTGACCCGGTCCTGCATCGAGCCGCCCGCGCGGGGGTGGCCGTGGAGAATGAGGGCGATCGGCGCGCCTTCGCGCGGCGGTTCTTGGTAGCGGCCCTCAACGCGCCCTGCGGCGCCCGGGAAAATCACTTCTGGCATATGTGCTTCACGACCCCGGCCCGCCGCAAAAAAGCGCGGGCTAATTCTTGACCAAAACACTCAGGTATCTTAGCTGACCACTAAGATCGGCCCAGACGGGCCACGACCCCCGAAAGGGGCGGCTTCTAGCACGAGAAATTGGGGGCGTGCGAGAGCGCGGGAAGGGACAGGCATGCGTTTAACATCGAAGGGCCGCTATGCGGTGATGGCAATGGCCGATCTGGCGCTGCACGGCGGCGCCGACCGCGCCGTCCCGCTGCAGGATATCGCCCGCCGCCAGGAGATCTCGCTCTCCTATCTCGAACAGCTCTTCGCCCGCATGCGCCGCGCCGGCTTGGTCTCGGGCGTACGCGGTCCCGGCGGCGGCTATCGCCTCGCGCGCGGAACCGACGCGATCACCGTTGCCGAAGTCATCGCCGCCGTGAACGAACCGATCAAAGCCACGCGCTGCGATGCGGCGTCCACCAAAAGCTGCCTCGGCAAAACCGGCCGCTGCATCGCCCACGGCCTCTGGCAAGAAATGGGCGACCGCATTCAAGGCTTCCTCGCCTCAGTCTCGCTCGCCGATGTGTTGGAGCGACGCTTCGACGGCCCCGAACGGGTCGCGGCGGAATAGGACGATATGACCAAGACGCCGATCTATTGCGACTACAATGCCGGCGCCCCGATCCGCGCGGAAGCGGCAGTCGCGATGGCGCGCGCCATGGCACAAGCGGGTAATGCGTCGTCCGTGCACAGCTTCGGCCGTCGCGCGCGCGCGCAAATCGAAGACGCACGCGAAAAGATTGCAGCAGGCGTCGGTGCTGCTGCGGAGAACGTCGTGTTCACCTCGGGCGCAAGCGAAGCGCTGCACTTGGTTTTGGAAACATTCGACGCGTATTCGCGCGCGCAACGCCCCTCGCCACAGTCGTTCGATGAATTGGGTGAGCCGAACGTCGAGTCCGATCCTGAACCGACGCTGATCGTCGCCGAATGCGAGCACGATGCGCTGTTCGAAGCAGGCAAGCGTCGGGCAATGCTGCGCTGCTCACTCGAAAAGGATGGGACCGTCAACCTGGCGACCCTCGAGTTCGTCTTGCGCGAAGCGCCGAAGCCAGCGCTCGTCGCCGTGCAATTGGCGAACAACGAAACCGGCGTGATCCAACCGATCGCTCGGGTCGCCGCACTCTGCCGCCAATACGGCGCTATGCTGCTGGTTGACGCCGCCCAAGCCTTTGGCCGCATCCCAGTCGATATCGCAGATCTCGATGCGACTTACCTCGTCGTCTCCAGCCACAAACTGGGCGGCCCGACAGGTGTCGGCGCACTCATCCTTGCTCCCGGCGCGCCGTTCGTGACGACACGCTTCGGCGGTGGCCAAGAACGCGGCCGACGTCCAGGCACCGAAAACGCGGGCGCAATTGTTGGCTTCGGCGTCGCCGCCGAATGGGCGTTACGTGATCTCGACGAGGAAACTCAGCGTGTCGCCACCCTGCGCGATCACTTCGAAGCGAGCTTGCCGCGCGACGCCGCAGTGTTCGGTGCGGGTGCCAAGCGCTTGCCCAACACGTCGAACTTTGCACTTCCGGGCCTCGCCGCTGAAACCGCCGTCATCGCTATGGATCTTGAAGGCGTCGCCATCAGCTCCGGCGCCGCGTGCTCCTCCGGCAAAGTGCGCTCCAGCCGCGTGCTTGAGGCGATGGGTGTTGAGTCAACGCTCGCCAAAGCCGCGCTGCGCGTGAGCTTCGGCCACGAGTCGAAGGAAAGCGATGTCGACGAAGTGATTCATGCGCTGACGAAGATCGCCGCGCGCCGCGCGCAAGGAGCAGCGGCATGAGCGTGGTGAAAGAAACCATCAATCCCGAAACAGTCGCCGCCGCACGCGCCCTGGAAGCAGAGAAATATCAGCACGGGTTCATCACAGAACTCGAACAAGAGCTCGCACCGCCCGGCCTGAACGAAGAAACCGTTCGGTACATCTCGGCCAAGAAGGAAGAGCCAGAGTGGATGCTCGCTTGGCGCCTCGAAGCGTTCCAGCGCTGGCAAACCATGGAAGAGCCCACCTGGGCGCTCGTCCATTACCCGCCGATCGACTACCAAGCCGCGCGCTATTACGCGGCGCCGAAGAGCGGTGCGAAATATAAGAGCATCGAGGACGTCGATCCGGAAATTCTGGAGACGTACAAAAAGCTTGGCATTCCGCTGAAAGAGCAGGAAGTGTTGCTTGGCGTCGAAGGCGCGCCGCGCGTTGCAGTTGACGCCGTGTTCGACAGCGTCTCCGTCGTCACGACATTTAAAGCCGAACTCGCCAAAGCAGGCGTCATCTTCTGCTCGTTCAGCGAAGCCGTTCGCGAGCATCCGGACCTTGTGCGCAAGTATCTCGGCTCCGTTGTGCCGACCTCGGACAACTTCTTCGCGACGCTGAACAGCGCCGTTTTCTCCGATGGTTCGTTCGTCTACGTGCCGCCGGGCGTCCGCTGCCCGATGGAGCTCTCGACCTATTTCCGCATGAACGCCCAGGGCACAGGCCAATTCGAGCGAACGCTCATCATCGCCGATAAAGGCGCCTACGTCTCTTACCTCGAAGGCTGCACCGCGCCGATGCGCGACGAAAACCAGCTGCACGCCGCCGTCGTCGAACTCGTCGCGCTTGATGACGCCGAGATCAAATACTCGACAGTACAAAACTGGTGGCCCGGCGACGTCGAGGGCAAAGGCGGTATCTACAACTTCGTAACCAAGCGCGCGGACTGCCGCGGCGCCCGGTCGAAGGTCAGCTGGACACAAGTCGAAACTGGATCGGCCATCACCTGGAAATATCCAAGCTGCATACTGCGCGGCGATGATAGCAGCGGCGAATTCTACTCGATCGCCGTCACCAACGGCCGTCAGCAAGCCGACACCGGAACCAAGATGATGCACTTGGGCAAGAACACGCGCTCGCGCATCATCTCCAAAGGCATCAGCGCCGGCTATTCCTCCAACGCCTATCGCGGCCTCGTTTCCGCGCACGCCAAGGCGATTGGAGCGCGCAATTTCACGCAGTGTGACTCATTACTGATCGGCCAGAACTGCTCAGCGCACACCATCCCCTACGTGGAAACCCGCACGCCGGACGCACAATTCGAGCACGAAGCGACGACCACACGCCTCTCGGACGATCAGCTTTTCTATCTTCGCTCTCGCGGCATCCCCGAAGAAGAAGCGGTGGCGCTCCTCGTAAACGGCTTCGTGCGCGAAGTGCTGCAGAAGCTGCCGATGGAGTTCGCGGTAGAAGCGCAGAAGCTGCTCGAAGTCAGTTTGGAAGGCAGCGTCGGATGAAGAAGGAAGAGCCAAAGATCGAGTATTGGTTCGCACGCCGCTTTCCGCTGAGCGATGCACGCCAATCCTTGTCGCCGGTGCACTGGAAGGGCTGGGTGGTTTCGGTGAGTTTCGTACTCATCTTGATCGCGGCGGCCATTACGTTCGGTTGGTTCGCGACCCATGACGAGTTCATGAAGGGCGTCGCGCTCTTCGTGCTGGCGGCATTCGTTGGCACGGTGTGGTTCCTCAGCGTAGCGCGCATGCGCGGCGACCGCATCCGCTCGATCAGAGATTATCAGGGGGGCAAACCCATTGTTTGACGTTCGCGATCTGCATGTCGCCGTCGGCGGCGCCGAGATCATCAAGGGCCTGACGCTGAGCGTCCCGGCCGGGCAGACGCACGCCATCATGGGGCCGAATGGCTCTGGCAAGTCGACGCTCGCTTACGCACTCGCGGGCCGCGACAATTACGAAGTAAGCGCTGGCAGCGCTACGCTCGAAGGTGCTGACCTGTTCGCATTGTCGCCGGAAGAACGCGCTGCGAAAGGCCTCTTCCTTTCGTTCCAGTATCCAGTCGAAATCCCCGGCCTGTCAGCGATCGCGTTCTTGAAGGCTGCGCTTAACGCGCAGCGTAAGGCGAACGGGCAGGAGCCGATGCCGGCGCCGCAGCTGCTGACGCTGCTGCGCGAGAAAGCAGCGGCGCTGAAGATCGACATGGACATGCTGAAGCGGCCGCTGAACGTTGGCTTCTCCGGCGGCGAGAAGAAGCGTTTCGAGGCGCTGCAAATGGCGGTGTTTCAGCCGCGCTTTGCGATCCTCGACGAAACCGATTCCGGCCTCGACATTGATGCGCTGAAGATCGTCGCCGAGAACGTGAACGCGCTGCGCGCGCCCGACCGCGCCATGCTGGTGATCACGCACTATCAGCGTCTGCTCGACTACATCAAACCCGACCGCGTTCATATCCTGGCGCGCGGCGCCATCGTCGCCAGCGGCGGGCCTGAACTCGCGCTCGAATTGGAGCGCGACGGCTACGACAAATATCTGAGGGCTGCGTGATCCACCTCGCTGACATTCCGACGCGCAGAACTGAAGCGTGGAAGTACTCCGACCTCCGCGCGGCTATGCATGGCGTGACGATCGAGTCCAAGCGTGGCGCCGTAGCGCCGGCACACGGCGGCATCATTGGCGCGCTTGCGGCGCAGGTGGGAGAGGTCACGTCACTGTCAGTTGAGGCCGGCCAGACATGTGTTCGCGTTGATCGAGCTTCTACAGCGTTCGCACCGCGCTTCCTCGATGCACGCGTGGCGCCTGGCGCAACACTGATCCGCATTGTGGTTCAGGAAACAAGTGACGCCGTTGTGCTCGACGCCGCGACTGTGAGCGTCGCAGCCGGCGGAGCATTCCGTCAGTTCGTTCTAGTCGAGGGCGGCAAACTGGCGCGCGTTGAGACGCACGTCAGCATCGACGGCGAGGGCGCTGCGATCGAGTTGAACGGCGCCTATCTCGCAAGCGCTGGCAAACACACCGACCTCACGTCCGTCATCACGCACAACGCACCGGGCGCCGAAACGCGCCAGCTGATCAAGGGCGTCGCCGCCAAGGGCGGACGCGGCGTGTTTCAGGGCAAGATTGTCGTTGAGCGCGCAGCGCAGCAGACCGATGCGCGCCAGTATCATCACGGCATGCTGCTTGAGGCCGGCGCAGAGATATTCGCCAAGCCCGAACTGCTTATCCACGCCGACGACGTGCAGTGCGCGCACGGCAACACGGCGGGCGGTATAGATGAAGCTGTGAAGTTCTATCTCCGCTCCCGCGGCGTGCTCGACAAAGAGGCGCGCGCAATGTTGATAGAAGCGTTCCTCGTCGGCGCGATCCCTGAAGGGCTCCCGAGCGATATCGACGCTGAACTCCGCACGCGCATCGCGACATGGTTGGAGGCGCACGCATGAACGCGCCGCTGGTCAAACGCCCGTTCGACGTTGCACGCATCCGCGAGGATTTCCCGATCCTCGGACGCGAGGTGAACGGCCGCCAACTCGTCTATCTCGATAACGCCGCGAGCGCGCAAAAGCCGGAAGCCGTGATCGAGGCGATGGCCGCCGCTATGCGCGGCTCATACGCCAATGTTCACCGTGGCCTGCACACGCTGGCCAATGAAACGACGGGCGCCTTTGAAGCCGCGCGTGAGACGGTCGCGCGTTTCATCAACGCGCCGCAGCTCGAGAGTATAGTATTCACCAAGGGCGGCACGCAGGCGATTAACATCGTCGCCAATGGCGTGAACATTCAGCCGGGCGACGAGATCGTGCTCTCAGTAATGGAGCATCACTCCAACATCGTGCCGTGGCACTTGCTGCGCGAGCGTAAGGGCGCGGTGCTGAAGTGGCTCGATATCGACGATGACGGCGGCATCGATCTGGCCGCGCTCGATGCGTTCATCGGCCCGCGGACGAAGATGGTGGCGATCAGCCATATGTCGAACGTGCTCGGTGCGCGGACGCCTGCGGCGGAGATTGTCCGCATCGCTCACGCCAAGGGCGCGCCAGTGCTGCTCGACGGTTGCCAGGCAGCCGTGCATGGGCGTGTCGATGTGCAAGCGCTCGACGTCGATTTCTACGCCTTCACCGGCCACAAGCTTTATGGCCCGACCGGCATCGGCGTGCTCTACGGCAAGCGCGATCTCCTCGCTCAATGGCCGCCGTTCGAAGGCGGCGGCGAGATGATCGACATCGTTGAACGTGAGCGCGTGCTCTACAATGAACCGCCGCACCGCTTTGAAGCGGGCACGCCGCCAATCCTCGAAGCGATCGGACTCAAAGCCGCGATTGATTGGTATGAAGCGCAAGATCGGGTGGCGATCGAAGCGCATGAAGCCATGCTGCGTTACCGCGCGATGGATGCGCTGCATGGGCTGAACTGGGTGAAGCTGCACGGCCAAGCGCCGGATAAGGCCGCGATCATCGCGTTCTCGGTTGATGGCGCGCACCCGCACGACATCGCGCAAATCCTCGACCGCCAAGGCGTCGCCATCCGGGCTGGCCACCATTGCGCGCAGCCATTGATGCAGCGGCTGGGTGTCAGCGCCACGGCGCGGGCGAGCTTTGCGTGCTACAACACGGCCGAAGAGGTCGATTCATTCATCGAAGCGCTGCACAAAGCGTGGAAGTTGTTGAGCTAGAGAGATGGACGGCGTCGCGCCCAGCACGATCCCGAAAGCGGAATTGGATCGCATCACCGATGATTTGGTGACGCAGTTCAAAACCGTGTTCGACCCGGAGATCCCGGTTGATATTTACGAACTCGGGCTCATCTACAAAGTGGATATCAATGACGAAGGCTTTGTCGATATCGAGATGACGTTGACTGCGCCGGGCTGCCCGGTTGCCGGCGAGATGCCGGGCTGGGTGGAAGAGGCGGCGCGGAAAGTGAACGGCGTCACCGGCGCCAAAGTGAACTTGGTGTTTGAACCGCCTTGGACGACGGCGCGCATGAGCGACGAAGCCAAGCTCGAACTGAATATGTTGTAGGCCATGTCGAGACGCCCCAGACCCAAAGTCGTGTCGCTCACCGAAGCGGCGGCAGAGCGCGTGAAGGCGATCATCGCCGGCGGGCAGAAGCCGTATCTGCGCGTCGGTGTCACCAAAGGTGGCTGCGCCGGCATGGAATACGTCATGGAATATGCCGAAGCGCCGGCGCCGCTCGATGAGATCGTCGAAGATCAGGACGTGAAGATTCTGGTGAAGGCCGACGCCGTGCTCTTCCTGCTTGGCTCGACGATTGACTACGAGACGACGCGGCTCACGTCGCGCTTTGTCTTCCGCAATCCGAACGAGACAGACGCGTGCGGCTGCGGCGAGAGCGTCACCATCGAACCGGCTCAGGCCGAGGGCTGAAATGGCCGACAACGGCTTCCACGATTTCGTGCGCGAGCTGTTTGAAGGTCTGGGCGTAGTGCAGATCAAACGCATGTTTGGCGGCGCGGGTGGGTATGCCGAGGGCGTGATGTTCCTGCTGATCTTGAGCGACACGATCCACATCAAGGTCGATGACGCGCTGCGCGATGAGTTGCGCGACGAGGGCTCCGGCCCTTTCATCTGGGTTCCGGAGAGCGGTCCGCGCAAAGGCGAGCAAGTCGAGATGGGTTACTGGCGCTTGCCGGAAAGCGCGCTCGACGATCCGGACGAAGCCGTAAAATGGGGCCGCAAAGCACTCTCCGTCGCACGCGCGAAAGCGGCGGCGAAACCGAAGAAAGTCAAGAAAAAGAAGAAGGCTTAGGCGCCTTTGAAATTCGCCGGGCGCTTCTGAAAGAATGCCTGCACGCCTTCAACGAAATCTTCCGTGCGACCAGCCAAACGCTGCGTCGTGCGTTCGTCGTGAAGTTGCTCGTTCCAATCCGCATCGAGCGAGCGCCAGACCATCTGGCGGATCATGCCAAGCGTCTTTGTCGGGCCGTTAGCGAGTTCGGTAGCGATCGCCATCGCCGTCGGCATCAGCTCAGCGTCCGGCACGCAGCGATTGATCAGGCCCCATTCGAGCGCCTTTGCTGCCGGCAATTTCTCGCCGAGCAACATCATCTCCATGGCCCGCGCGCGCGTCGCCATACGGGGCAGGTGATAGGTGGCGCTACCGTCAGGCACGAGGCCAATGCGGCGGAAAGCCTGCAGGAAGTAGGCGCTCTCGCCCGCGACGATGATGTCGCCGAGCAGCGCGAACGAGCAACCAATGCCTGCCGCGGCGCCATTGACGGCCGTGACGATCGGGATCGGCAGTTCGCGCAGCTTGGTAACGAATGGATTGTACGTCTGCTCAAGCCGAATGCCGAGATCAAGACCGCCATCGTCAGACGTCGGGCGATCACGGCCAGCGAGATTGGCGCCGGACGAGAAGCCACGGCCTTCGCCCGTCAGAACGATCGCGCGCGCTTCGCTGACTGCGCGATCGATGAAGACATCGACCTCCGCGATCATCTCAGGCGCGATGGCGTTTAGCGTTGTGGGATCGGCAAGCGTGATGACGGCGACGCCGCCGGCCTGCTCATACGTTGCTTTCGCCATGGCTTATTCCTCCGCGTCTTTTGGCGGAGCTTAACAGAGCTTGGTTGGACGTGGATATGCTGCCGGAACGGCAACTACGCAACGTAAAGCACCGGCGTTGCGTCGGTGGTGACCTGATTGCGGCCGTTGCGCTTGGAGGAATAGAGGCACGCATCCGTGCGCTCGAGCAGGCCCGCTGGCGTGTCACCCGGCTGCATACGCGCAATGCCCATCGAAACAGTGACCTGGCCCAGATCCTCGTTGGTCGAGCGGCGGCGTAGGCGTTTGGCTTGGATTGCGGCGCGCAAGGCCTCGGCAACCTGTGTGGCGGCGCGCAGCTGAGCGCGCGGCATGATCATCGCGAATTCCTCGCCGCCATAACGCGCGACAAGGAAGTCTGGCCGCGCATGCGCCTGCATGGCGCTGGCGAGGAAACGCAGGATCTGGTCGCCCGTGTGATGGCCCCAGGTGTCGTTGAACCGCTTGAAGTGATCGATGTCGCACAGAAGCAAGCAAAGCTCGGAATTCTGAGCGCGCGCTTCTTCAATACGCATGCGGAGCGTCTCATCGAACATGCGGCGATTGGCGAGGCCGGTGAGGCTGTCGGTCAGTGATTCAACGCGCACCGATTCAAGGCTGGTGCGCAGCGTATCGATCTCGCGCGTCGAGCGTTGCAGTTGCTCGTTCAGTGTCTGATTGTGGTTGGCCATATCGAGCGTCGCCGCCGCAAGGCTGGAGACGATCTGGCGAATCTGATCGGGCGCGAGGCCGCGGTTGAGGTCTGTGGCGGCGCTTTCGAGGGTGCGGCCGTAGTCACCGCTCTTCTCTTCGGTCTGTTTCAGGAACGAGACGACTTGGCCAAGGTCGCGGGCGATTTTCTCGCCGGCCAACAAAATCTGTGCTGAGGCGCCAAGACCGGTGCAGAAGCGCTCGTAGACCTCGGCATTGAACTCAGGCGTAAAGGCCTCGCCGGTCGCGATGCGGCCATCGATGGCCTCGCGCAGTGCTTGCGTGCGGCCCAACCGATAGCTCAGCCAAACTTCGTAATTGGCGCTGGTCGGCGACACGCCGTGCAGACGCATCATGTCCAGGGTTTCCTGGCCCACGGCGTCGCCGCCGGGGCCTCGGAGAAGTGCGTCTTGGTCGGTCACGCGTGCTTAATCCGAAGAATCTGAAATCACTGAACTCCGCGACGCTACGGGCCAGTGTATGAGTGAGAAGTAAATGCCGCCGCCGTGACGGTAGAAATTGGTAATTGCGCTTACGTGGACGGCAGGGGCTAGAGTGCCCAAAAGTGCTGCTCCTGGGAGGAGACCTGATGAACAAGCCCGTAGAACCGTCAACCGAAGCGGCCAAAGCCCAGATGCAATCGGTTCTGGAACGACAGAAGCGGGCCAATGAGCGCAAAGGCCCGCCGAGTGCTGCCGTCCGCAAGGACCGGCTGACGCGGTGCATCAATTTGCTGGTTGAGCATAAGGACGAGTTCATTGACGCGCTGAGCGCCGACTTCGGTTCGCGCTCCCGCGAATTCTCCTCCTTCGCCGACATCGCCGCCGGCATTGGCCCGCTGAAGCTGGCGCGCGCCGAAGTGGCCGGTTGGATGAAGCCGCAAAAGCGCAAAGTCTCGCCGGCGGCGTTGGCCTTGTTCGGCGCGAAGGCGGAGGTGCGCTACCAGCCGAAGGGCGTTGTCGGCGTTATCTCGCCTTGGAATTTCCCGGTATCGTTGGCGATGGACGCCATCGCCGGCGCATTCGCTGCGGGCAATTCCGTCATGCTGAAACCGAGTGAGTTCACGCCGGCGACCTCGGCGCTGCTCGCGCAAACGCTCGATCTTTATTTCGACGAAGAAGAGATCGCGGTGATCTTGGGCGGCGCAGAGGTGGGCGCTGCATTCTCATCGCTGTCGTTCGATCATTTGATCTTCACCGGCGCGACGTCCGTTGGCCGTCATGTCATGCGCGCCGCTGCAGACAATCTCGTATCGGTGACGCTCGAACTTGGCGGCAAATCGCCAGTGGTCATCAGTGACACGGCCGACATCGCTAAAACCGCAGCACGCGTCATGCAGGGCAAGACGATGAACGCTGGCCAAATCTGTCTCGCGCCCGATTACGTGCTGGCGCCAAAGCAGAACGTTGAAGCCTTTGTCACCGAGGCCAAAGTCGCCGTCGCTAAGATGTATCCGACGCTGAAGGACAATGGCGACTACACCGCCATGATCAATCAGCGTCACTATGATCGCGTGAAGGGCCTGATCGCCGATGCGCGCGCGAAGGGCGCTGAGGTCATCGAGATCAATCCGGCGGGCGAGGATTTCAGCCAGCAAGAACACCGCAAAATCCCGCCCACTCTGATCGTGGGCGCCACAGACGACATGAGCGTGATGCAGGAAGAAATCTTCGGACCAGTGCTGCCGATCCGCACCTATCAATCGCTCGACGGCGCCATCGCTGAAATCAACGCGCGTCCGCGTCCGCTGGCGCTCTATTATTTCGGTGAGGACGATGGCGAGAGCGAGCGTTTGCTCGCGCGCACGCATTCCGGCGGGGTCACCGTCAATGATGTGATCTTCCACTTCTCGATGGACGATCTGCCGTTCGGCGGCGTCGGTGCGTCGGGCATCGGCGCTTATCACGGCCGTCGCGGCTTCATCGAGTTCAGCCACGAGAAGGCGGTCTATCGCCAGATGAAGAGCGAACTGCTCGCGATGTTGCGCCCGCCTTACGGCGAGACGTTCAGAAAGCAGATCGCGTCGAGGCTGAAGCCGTAAGGCTTACTTGCGCTTCAAGAAGGCCGGCATGTTGTCGCCAAAGCCGGGCGTGTCTTTGTCCTGCTGAGCGAGCGGCGGCGGACGCTTTTCGGCGCGGTCGTTGTTGCGATCATTGCGTGCTGGGCGATCATTGCGCTCTGCACGCTGAGGCCGTGGCGCCCGCGGGGGGCGTGCCTCTTGAGGCGGACGCGCTTCCTTCGGCAACTCGTCGCTTTGCACCGCAACCACCGGCTCGGTCGACGCTTCCGGACGCTCGGGATCGCGTTTCACAAAGCGCTGCTTCTTCTCGGAGATGCGCTTGGAGTGTTCACGCTTCAGCTCCTCAGCGCGACGCCCGCGACCGCCGCGGTCGTTCGGATCGCCGATGGCGGCGTCAGGAACGCCGGCGATCTCGGCCTTCTCGATCGTCATGCCGAGAAGTTTCTCAATCGCGTCGAGGCTCTTTTTGTCGTTCGGCGCGACGAGAGTGAACGATGCGCCTTCGCGTCCGGCGCGGCCGGTGCGGCCGATGCGGTGGACGTAATCGTCGGGCGTGCGCGGCGGTTCGTAATTGAAGACATGGCTGACGTCCGGGACATCGAGGCCACGCGCCGCGACGTCAGACGCTACTAGTATCTTCAGCTCGCCAGCACGGAAGCGGTCGAGCGTCTTTGTGCGCTGCGATTGATCGAGATCGCCGTGGATCGGCGCCGCGTCATAGCCATGGCGCTTCAGCGAGAGTGCTACGACATCAACGTCAGTCTTGCGGTTGCAGAAGATGATGCCGTTCTTGATGACGCTTGCGTCGATCACGGCGCGCAAACCAGCGCGGCGCGTGCGCGGATCGCCCCCCGGAAGCGGGATAATGCGTTGCGTAATAGTGGTCGCCGCCGTCGCGGGCTTCGACACTTCCACGCGCAGCGGATTAGAAAGGAATTGATCCGTCAGGCGCGTGATTTCCGGCGGCATGGTGGCCGAGAAGAAGAGCGTCTGGCGGGTGAACGGCGTCAGTTTGAAGATGCGCTCGATGTCAGGGATGAAGCCCATGTCGAGCATGCGGTCGGCTTCGTCAACGACCATGACTTGCACGCCGGTCAGCAGCAACTTGCCGCGTTCGAAGTGGTCGAGCAGCCGACCCGGCGTGGCGATCAGCACATCGACACCGCGCGCCAGCAGCGCGTCTTGGTCGCCGAACGAGACGCCGCCGATCAGCAGCGCTTTGGTGAGCCTTTGGTACTTGCCGTACTTGTCGAAGTTTTCGGCGACTTGCGCCGCGAGTTCGCGCGTCGGCTCAAGGATCAACGTACGCGGCATGCGCGCGCGGGCGCGGCCGGCGGCGAGGATGTCGATCATCGGCAACACGAAGGCGGCGGTCTTGCCGGTACCGGTTTGGGCGATGCCGAGGATGTCTCGGCCCTTCAGCACTTCGGGCACCGCTTGAGCCTGGATCGGCGTCGGCGTGTTGTAGCCACCTTCCTTCACTGCGCGCAGTGTCGGTTCGGACAGGCCGAGGTCGTCGAAGGTCAAAGTGGAAGCTTGTGCAGGTTCAGCGCTTGCGGGCGCGGTATTCTCAAAGGTCATTCAGTCTCACTTGGGGCGCTGACTACGCAAAATGCGAGAAGCAGGGCCGCTTGGGGTTGGCGCTATCGGCCTCGCGTCTCCGGATTGAGAGGGGCGGGCGTCCAGCAAGGGCGAGCACGCCCTCGGGCGCGCACAACGGACAGTCGGCAAGTGGGGGAAATTGGCCCAAAAGTCAATCAAGCCGAAAAAACAGGGTGTGGTTTGGGGCCCTTTGACGGGTCGAGTACGTCGCGTGCAACGGTCATGGCGGCCCCGCATTAGGCCGACACGGTCGCGGCAAATGTGCTAGACTCACTCAATCAGCAACAAAAACCATTGCTCGCGCCGCCCGAGACGGGCGGCCGATTAGGCGTGGCCATTTGCAAGGAATGACATGCCGATCCCTGGTGAGATGTTGAAAGAGGGCTGGGGCGTGCTTCGCCTTCGGCCATGGCACTTGGCTGGCGTGTTTTCGGCGAGCGCCGATGCTGAGGGCTTAGCGCGCGCGCTGGGCCCCGACTACGTCATCAAATTCGGCGATCACGTGCCCGGCTCGTCCGATTTCTCCTTCACTGAAACACCAAACGCGCCACGCGCGTAAAGATTGGAACGCCATGCCTTACATTGTTAATTCGTCGCCTGGCGCGGGTCTGCGTTTCGAACCGAGCGCGACTTTGCCCGACGCCAACGCGGCTCTTGATTGGGCCGGCGATCTTGAGCGCCGTGGCATGCGCATGATCCGCATCAGGGACACTGACAGCGGCCAGATCTTTGAGACGCGGACGCTCCGGGAGGAGATCAAGCGCCTGCAGGCTGCGCTTTGAACAAGCTCAGACTGCTTCAGGATTCGACGGATGCTGACCGCGCCTGGATGAGCGAAGTCAAAGCTGTGTTTGGTGAGCGCGATGCTGGCATGGCCCGCTTCCATGGCCGCGCGACGGGCGAACCGGGTTCGCGCCTGCGCGAACTCTATGATCGCTACGTCAAAGCGCGCGAAGCGTACGACGCGCAGTAGCTTTGGGCTTGGCGGCGGGGGCAATTCGTCGTTGATTGCGGGCGACGGAGAATTGCTCATGATTAAGCGCGTGTTGTTCGCTGTGTTGGCGTTGTCGCTAACGGCGTGTTCGCCACCAGCAGCGCAGACGGAAAGTTCTGCTGAGCCGACAGTGGCGCAGAGCCCCGATGAGCCGCCGGCTGGGGGTGAAGACGCTATTCGCGCTTGGGTGCAGCAGAACGCCGGGAGCGAGCTGATTGGTGATCCTGAATTCTTCTATGGCGACTTTAACGGCGACGGCGCAGCCGATGCGCTGGTGCACTATCTGACGCCGCTCGGCGGCAACAACTTCAACGTCAACTGGGCGCTCTTCCGCAACGAGGCCGGGACGATGACGTTCTTGCGCCGCGACGAAAGCGTGTTCGGGACCGAGCCACGCGACGTCGTCTTCGCCAACGGCTCAATCACCCTGACAACGACAATGCCCAACGAAGGCGATCCACGCTGCTGCCCGACAGGCTCGCAGAGTTGGACGATTGCGACGAACTAAACGTCGATCTCATCCGCCACGAACTTCGCGTTCGCTTGGATATAATCGAACCTTTTCTCGGCTTTCTTGCCCATTAGCGTTTCAATCAACAATTCAAATGCCGGTGCGCCGGCGTCATCCAGCACGACCCGCGCGAGCGTGCGCGTTTGCGGGTTCATGGTGGTGTCTTTCAGATCCGCCGGCATCATTTCGCCGAGGCCTTTAAAGCGGCTGATCTCGACGTTGCGGCCTTTGAACTGGCCGTTGAGCAGCGCTTCTTTGTGCGCGTCGTCGCGGGCGTAGATGCTCTCCTTGCCGGCAGTGATGCGATAGAGCGGCGGCATGGCGAGATACAAGCGCCCGGCGCGGATGAGCGCGGGCATTTGTTTGTGGAAGTAGGTGATCAGTAGTGATGCGATGTGGGCGCCGTCGACGTCGGCGTCCGTCATGATGACGACGCGCTCGTAGCGGAGATCATCGGTCTTGAACTTCGCGCCCATCTGCACGCCGAGCGCCAAAGCGAGATCGGCGAGTTCTTGGTTGCCGCTCATCTTCTCGGCGCCGGCGCTGGCGACGTTCAGAATCTTACCGCGCAGCGGCAGGATGGCTTGCGTCTCGCGATTGCGCGCTTGTTTGGCTGAGCCGCCGGCGCTGTCGCCTTCTACCAGGAAGATCTCAGTGTCCTTGTCGCCCGCGCGCGAGCAATCGGCGAGCTTGCCGGGCAAGCGCAGTTTTCGCGTGGCGCTTTGGCGGGAGACTTCCTTCTCCTTGCGCCGGCGCATACGGTCTTCGGCCTGCTGAATGCACCATTCGAGTAGGCGATTGGCTTCCTGTGTGTTGGCGCCCAGCCAGTGATCGAACGGATCGCGGACCGCTTGTTCAACGATCTTTGCAGCTTCCGTCGAAACCAAGCGGCCTTTGGTTTGGCCTTCGAATTGCGGTTCGCGGATGAAGACGGAGACAAGGCCGGCGCCCGTGTTCATCACGTCTTCTTGCGTGATGACTGAGGCTTTCTTGTTGTTGCGCAGTTCAGCATAGGCGCGGAGGCCCTTAGCGATGGCGGCGCGGAAGCCCGCTTCGTGGAAGCCGCCGTCAGGCGTGTAGACGGTGTTGCAATAGGAGCGGAGGAAACCGTCAGCCTCCCCGAAGCCATCGCTCACCCACGTGATCGCCCACTCGACGCGGCCGTGCGGGCCGTCCTTTTCGGTCTTGCCTGAGAATGGCTCGTTGACGACGGCGCGTTTGGATTTGGTGAGTTCGCCCAAGAAGTCCGCGAGACCATTCGGGAAGTGCAAGATCGCTTCAGCGGGCGTGTCGTCCGTGATGAGCTTGGGATCGACCTTCCAGCGGATTTGCGTGCCGCGCTGCAGGT
Organism: uncultured Terricaulis sp.; assembly: GCA_964478365.1. Taxonomy (GTDB): domain Bacteria; phylum Pseudomonadota; class Alphaproteobacteria; order Caulobacterales; family Aquidulcibacteraceae; genus Vitreimonas. The sequence continues at coordinate 198 of CAYZIJ010000020.1, read as the reverse complement.
ACGCCTTTGAGCGCGCCATCTGAAAAAGACGCGCAGGCTTGAACGCTGCGCCCTTGCCGAAGATGTCGGCGTCGGGATGAAACCGGACCGTCGTGCCGCGGCGATTGTGAGCAGGGCCGACTTCGACGAGCTTCGATGTTGGGGTGCCGCGCGAGAAGGTCTGGCGATAGAGTTTGCGATCGCGCGCGACTTCAACTT
>CAYZIJ010000019.1:0-47747 GCA_964478365.1 uncultured Terricaulis sp. | reverse complement strand
CGCACTCCCGCTTGGGAGGCTGAGACGAAACGGGAGCGCAGCGCGTGTCCCGGCGAAAAGCTTTACGATCGGAATCGGCCAATTTCTGTCGGGCAGCTGAGCCCCTCAAACGTGCGGCTCTTGTTTTGCCGGCATGCATTCTAAGCGTCCGACGCGCGTTCATTCAGACGCGCGTTGGCGGAAACTCTGCAGCTCCCACAAATCGTTTCGGGAAAAGCCCAGCGCGGCGGTAAGTGCGGCGACGGCGGCGGCGCCGAGTTCATGTTCGCTGGCGGCGAGGCGTCGCAGTTTTTCCCGATCTGTATCGGTAATAGCGACTGAGCCGCCTTCTTGGGCGGTGAGGATCAGCTCTTCGGCGCGCAACACCAATTCGATGTTGAGTTCGGCGTGTTGCATCAGCGCGCTGGCGCGTTGTGGCGGGAGTTTTGCGGCGAGCGCTGTCAGCGCCTGGCCAGCGTCAGTGTTGGCAAAGCGGCCGGCGCGGATGTCGGCGAGCAGCTGGATGTGGCGGGCCTGATCGGTCTTTAGCCACTGGCGCGCGGCGCGGTCGTTGCGCGCGAAGGTCAGAAACAAGGTCGCTGGGATGAGCAACAGTGTGGCGGCCATGGCGAGAAGCGGCTGGCTGCCGAGATGGTTGAACGCAGAATGGACGGCGACGGCGACGCCAAGCCCTGGCAGGAAGAGCAGCAGATTGAAGCGATAGGTTGCGGCCGAGGCTTCGGCTTGGCGCTCGGTCATTTCGTGCGAGATGACGGCAAAGAGAGCGGTAGCGCCGCCGTGCATGATGGCCGTGCCGAAACCGCGCACGAGCCAGGCGCTGACATTCGTGTCGGGCAGCGTGAATAAGTACCAGACGTTCTCAATCGCCGAGAACCCGGCGCCGACCGCAAAGCCAGCGATCGCCGCGTCGAGCTTGAAGCCGATACGGTTGGCGACGAAGAGCCAGAGCACCGGCGCGGCCTTCAGCGGTTCTTCGATAAGCGGCGCCACGTAGCGGCTGTAATCGCCAAACCCGATTGGAAAGCCGTCCATGACGCGCCAGTTGGCGATGAAACTCAGAGCCGCAATCGCGCCTCCAGCCCCGAGCAGCGCGGCGATTGTGCGCATGGCGATGACGTTGAAGACGTCCAGGCGATCGAACAGCATGAGCAACAGAACGGCCGGCGTCAGCGCGATCAGCGCCTTCACCAACATCATACTGTCCATCACATAATCTTCAGGGAGATCAGCACTTCACTGCCCTGCCTCTCGCCATCCTCGAAGCCCTCCGCGTAACCGATGGAGAGCGTCATTGGCAAGCGATGAGCGAGGGTGAAATTCCAGTCCGCTTGCACGCCGATCGATTGCAGCGAGCGGCGTTCGCCGTAGGCAGGTTCGACTTCCAGCGCGCCGACGAACGCGGCAGTGCGCAGCGAGCTGAGATAGAGACTTGGGATGCCGACATCTTCGAAGCGGATTGGCGGGAAATTTACTTCGGCGATGGCGCGGCCAAAGCTGCGCGCGTCGATCTCGTTGATCTCGAAGCCGGGTAAGCTGTCATAGTCCCGATAGCGTTTCACTTCGCGATCGTCGACATAGTTGTTGCCGAAGGCGCCCATGTAGAAGCTCGAGAGCGGACTGTCGCGGTCGCCGCCCGTGACGCCAGCGGCGGTGTAGAGCCAGACCGATGAATTGGGCAGCGGCAGCGGCACGCCGACATCAATGCCGGCGCGGGCGCTTGGAAAGGTTTCGCCGTTAGCGTGATCGAGCGCGCCGGCCAGCGTCCAGCGCCAGCCGCGCTCATGATCCACGGCGCCGAGAGAGCGGGTGGTATCGGAATAATGGAGTTCGGCATTGAGCGAGTAGAGCGTGTCGAACTGGGTCGACACCTCCTGCGCGCCGGGCAGGGTGTCGAGGCCGGTATAGTAGGCGGCGTCGATGTTGAAATCGAGCTGACGCGGCGGATCGTAGATGAACGATCGGCGATAGCCGACGATGAGCGCATCACCCGCACGTGAGCGTTCGGTGGGGCCGAAGAGGTCGTAGAAATCGGCGCCGTTGTGGCGATATTGGAAACGCCAGCGCAGCGTTTGGTACATGAGGTCGAGGTGCCAATCCTGGTCCTCGTAATCGGATTCCGGCGTGTAAGAGACGGTTGCACGCAGTTGATTAAACTGCAGCGGATCCTCGATGATGACATGGTATCCAACCCCCACTTGGCCGCGATAGCCTTCGATGATTGGATAGGCTGCAGCGAGGCGCATTTCATCGCGCGGCACATAGCGGCCGCGTTCGGTAATGAGTGAATCAAGATCGACGCGGGCAGGCGAACCGGCGGTCCAGCCGCGCACAACCGGGTGACGCTCGGCGATTTGTGCGCCAAGGAATTGCACCGTGCCGAGGGAGTCCAGAACTTGCGGTTGGATCACGGCCGGACGGAAGCCGTCGCCGGTGAATTCGTAGACGACGAGCGTGCCGTCAGCTTGCGGGATCGGGCGGAAGAAGCCGGTGTCGGTGTTGCTCATCGCCTCAACAGCTTCGGTTTCGAGATCGAAGCGGAAGATGTTTGAGACGCCAGTGTAGTAAGCGCTGCCATAAAGGTAGCGGCCATCCGGCGAGAAGACGAAACCTTCCGGTGTCGATGTGCCGAGACTGAACGTGCGCAGCGGCGTTGCATTGCCACCCACGAGATCGGCAATGTTGAAGACCTGCACGCTCTGTTCGCCGCTGGCTTCGCCGACAGATGCTGAGAGCATCGTTCCGTCCGGCGAAATGTCGAGATCGAACGGCACGCGACCGAATGGGAAGGTGACGATCTGATTCCAGCGTGTGTAGGGGTGCGGGATACGCACCAGCGTCACGAAGCCGTTCAGGTGCCGGAGCCCCCAGAGCGCGCGATCGGCGGGGTTGAAGACGAGATCGCCGATACGGGCGTCGCGGAGCAGCATGCGCTCTTCGCCCGTTGCGACATCGACCTCCATGATGTCGCGATAGGCGTAGTTGTCGGTCGTGTACCAAGCCGTGTTGGCGGCGGGGTCGTAAGCGAGCGACGTGACGCGGTAGAGCATCGCGCCCTTGATGTCGGTCAGATGGCGGATGTCGCCGCTGTCGCGCGAAAGCACGCCGAGGTGGCCGATGACTCCCGGGTAGCGGAACGCGCCGATCAGATCGCCGCTGCGCGGATCGACGAACGTACGTGACACCGAGCCCAGGCCGCGATTGGTGAGTGGCGTGACCTGCGTCAGCGGATAGGCGTCTAGCGCCGCCAGATTGGCGCGTTGAAACTCGTGCTCCCACGCGATCCAATCGTCCCACACATCGTTGAGCCGCAGGCCGAAGATGCGACGGAAATCGGATTGGTAGTATGCTTCGCTGTCCTCGTCGCGGCGCAGCCATTGGACGACTTGCTCGGGCGAATAGGTGTTGGCGAGATAGGAGAAGAATCGCGTGCCGTAGAGATAGTCGTTCACGCCGACTTGGAAGTCGACGAAGATGCCTTCGGATTCCAAACCCACCGGCGAATAGAAATGGGCGTCGTCGCGCACCATGGCGCGGAAGACCATCTCGTCGTACGCGCCCTGCGCGCGGCCGAAGCCGCCAGCCATCCATGTCTCCATGAAGACGGCGCTGCCTTCGAGGTGCCAGCGTGGCACGTTCACGCGCGGCGTAGCGAGATAATTGTAGAGGATGGAGAGCGGTTGCTCTTGCACTGGCATCGGCTTGCCGAAGAAAGCGCGGCGCCAGAACGCATCGCGCTCGTTCCACACGTCCATCAGCGCGACGTGGACGACTTCATGGTTGGACAATGTGAAGAATCGTTCGCCGGGGCTGAAGGTTTCGTAGGTGAGGCTCAAGGGCGCGATGTCGAGCAGCATCGCGTTGTTGGGTGAGGCGCGCGCGGCGGCGTTGCCGTAGTCCGAGAAATCCTTCAGCAACAGCGTGACCGGATCCCACGGCTCCCAGTTGAATATACGCTGCTGAAAATCGAGCGCGTTCTGGAAGCTGCGGCCGACGTAAGGAACGAGATAGGTTTCTGATGGATCGAAATAGAGCAGCCGCATGTCGGCGGTGCGGATCATGCTGAGATCGATGAGCGGCACATCCTCTGGCGCGCGGCTCGGCGGCGCGTCAGGCAGCGGCGCTTCAGGTGAGGGCTCGACCGGCGCGTTGACCGCAATCGCTTCGTCGGCGGGCAGCGCTTCGTCTTGCGCGTGCGCGATGCCCGCCGAAGCGAGCATCGCCACCGCTAACGAGAGCATCAGCGCGCGCATCCCCATTCACCATGGCTATCACGCGCGTGTCCGCTCCGAGCCTGGTCTCCCCAGGAGGGGGCGAGGCGCGTGTGCTAGTTCGCCTGGATCGCGCGGGCGAAGCTGGCGTCTCGCGCCATAGCTGCAAACGCCGGCTCGCGAGCGAGGGCGGCGAAGTGCGGCGAGTTGGCGAGCGCCACGAACGCTTGCGCGTTACGCGCTAGAGCTTGCAGCGCCTGAGCGTTGCCAGCGAGGGCAGCGAACGCTTGCGGGTTCTGCGACATGGCCGCGAACGCTTGCGGATAACGCGACATGGCCGCGAACGCTTGCGCGTTCAAGCCGTTGGCCGACGCAGCGATCGCCGCTTGCGCCTGAAAGGCTTGTGCGGTGAACGCCATCGCCTCGAATGCGTCAGCATCGCGCGCCAGCGCCTGGAAGGCTTGGGCGTTTTGGTTCAGCGCCGCAAACATTTGTGCGTTGTTCGCCGCCATCGCCTCGAACGCTTGCACGTCGCGGGACAGCGCTTGGAACGCTTGCGCGTTCGATGCGAGCGCCGTGAACGCTTGGGCGTCCGCTCGCAACGCTGCGATGGCTTCCGCGTCACGACCGAGCGCTTGGAACGCTTGGGCGTTGGCTTGCATCGCGGCTTGATTTTGCGCATCGCGGCTGGCGGCGGCGAAAGCTTGCGCGTCGCGGGCATAGGACGCGAAGGCTTGCGGATTGTTGGCCATCGCCGCGAACGCTTGCGGGTGGCGGGCCAGCGCCGCGAAGGCTTGCGGATGCTGAGCCAGCGCCGCGAAGGCTTGCGGGTGCTGCGAGAGGGCGGCGAAGGCTTGGGCGTTTTGCGCCAACGCTACGCGCGCAGCAGCGTCGAAACCTTGCGCATCGCGCGACTGAGCCGCGAATAATTGGGCGCTTTGCGCGGCGGCGGCGAAGCTGCGCGCATCTTGGGCGAGCGCCTGGAAGGCTTGCGCGTTGGCCGAGAGGGCTTGGAACGCTGCGGCGCTTTGCAACGCTGCGAAGGCTTGGGCGTCGCGGCCGAGCGCTTGGAACGCTTGTGCGTTTTGACCAAGGGCGGCGAATGCTTGTGCGTCGGCGCGAAGCGCGGCGATCGCCTGCGCGTCACGACCGAGCGCTTGGAACGCTTGCGCATTCGCCGACATGGCGGCTTGGTTTTGCGCATCACGCGACGCCGCTGCAAAAGCTTGTGCGTCACGGCTGTAAGCGGCGAACGCTTGCGGGTTGCTTAGCATCGCCGCGAACGCTTGTGGATGACGCGAGAGCGCAGCGAAAGCCTGCGGATGTTGCGCGAGGGCGGCGAACGCTTGCGGATGCTGGGCGAGGGCGCTGAACGCTTGTGCATTTTGCACCATCGCAGCAAACGCCTGCGCGTTGGCGCCTTGAGCGGCGAAGGATTGCGCGTCGGCCGCTTGCGCGCTTTGCACGAGCGCGGCGAATGCTTGCGGATCGCGGGCGAGTGCGGCGAAAGCCTGCGGGTCCTGAGCCATGGCGGCGAGGGCCTGCGGATGTTGGGCGAGCGCTGCAAACCCCGGCGAGCTTGCGAAGGCGCGGAACGACGGATCGTTGACCATCAGTTCAAAGATGTCCGTTTGCATCAGTTGCGGGACACTTTGATCGCCGAGTGTGATGTCTCCAGAACCGACTTGCGAGGCTCGATAGCGATCAACTGGAGCGATCGTCCCAGAAGACATGCCATTCGGCGGCAGGAAAGTGCCCACCGCGACCGCGCCGACTGCGACCAATGCCAAGAACCCTGTTGCTGCGACACCCATTTTGGCCGCGTTCGATATGTCCGCCATCTGCTCAATCTCCTCAGAGGAGCGCCTCGCATCGGCCACTAACCGCCTAGATTAACAATCCGTCAATTAAAACCTCGCGGTTTTAAGGTCGGCGCGGGCGGCGGGAGTGGGTTGAGTTCGGCTATCCGGGGAATAAGGGCGCGAGACGTGTTGCCGGCGTCATAGCCGCAGAAACGTCCTTTACTCTCGAAAGGACTAGCGGCTGAGCCGGTTGCCTTGTGAGCTTCCAGTCACGACCGAATAAGTCTTGGACGAGGGCGACGCGATCGCGAGCGATGCAACCGCGGACCACACCGCCTAAACAGCGTTTGGCGCAACGGGCGTGCGTGTTGACGCTCCAAGCGAAATTCGGATAGGCTTTCGCGTGATGAGCACCGGTTTCCAACCGACTTTCGCCGACCGCCCCGTTTCGGGCGCGGTTGCGCATGCGCATCATCACGCTCACGCACGACATTAAAGCTCCGCATCCGCTTTTGAGCTGAAGGAGCGAGACGCTAGGCGTCCTCGTTCCATGCGCTGCTTCATTTCCGTCCTGCGTCCGCGTGAGTTCCATGGATACTAAACGTCTGCACATTGCGATTCAGAAGAGCGGCCGCCTCGCCGAGCGCAGCCTCGAACTGATACGAGCCGCTGGCTACCGCCTCAACAAGAGCGCCGGCGAACTAGCCTATAGCGTCGAGAACGCGCCGATCGATCTGTGGTGCGTGCGCGACGATGACATACCGACGTTTGTTGCTGACGGCGTAGCGGATATCGGCATCATTGGCCGCAACGTGCTCGCCGAACGGGAGGGCGCTGGCGGCGATGGTCTGAGCGAAGTGATGCCGCTGGGCTTCGGGCGTTGCAGGTTGTGCATCGCCGCTCCTGAGAGCTTCTTGTACGAGGGACCAGCGTCTTTGCGCGGCGCCCGCATCGCGACGACGTACCCGAACTTGCTCAGCCGATTTCTCAAAGCGGCGGGTATCGACGCCGAGATCGTCAAGATGAGCGGCGCGGTCGAAGTAGCGCCGCGGCTCAAGCTGGCTGATCTGATTTGTGATCTTGTCTCAACCGGCGCGACACTTGAAACAAACGGACTCTCGGTTCTCGACACCATCCTGCAAAGCGAGGCGGTCTTGGTGCGCAACGCACGCGCGCTCGCGCCTGATCTGACGCGCGTCGCCGATAGCATGATTGCGCGCTTTCGCGGTGTGGTGGCGTCCCAGGACGCCAAGTACGTCATGATGAATGCGCCGAGTGCGGCGCTGCCGCGTATCTCCGAAATCCTTCCTGGCGCTGGCGCGCCGACGGTGATGCCGCTCGCCGGTCGCGAAGATTGGGTCGCCGTGCACGCGGTTTGTCAGGAATCCGTATTCTGGGAAACGCTCGAGGCCCTGAAGGCCGTGGGAGCTACGGCGATACTCGTCCTCTCCATCGAAAAGATGATGTGAGGCGATCATGAAACGCTACATCTGGAGCGAAGCGAGCGCCGCTGAACGTCAACGCATCTTGGCGCGGCCCGAGCAGCGCGCCTCGCCTGACGTGGTTGCATTCGTCCGCCAGCTCTTCGCGGAAGTTGCCGATGAGGGCGAAGCCGCTTTACGGCGGTGGTCGCAACAGCTCGATGGCTACGATCCCGCTGTGCTTGAGCTTTCGTCCGCTGTTGTCGACTCAGCCCGCGCCAGCCTCGCGCGCGAGGACGTTGAGGCGATCGACTTCGCGATCGATCAGGTGCGCTATTATCACGAAGCGACAAAGCCAAAGTCGCAAGCTATCGAGCCGCTCCCTGGAGTGCGTGTGCGCCAAGTTTGGCGTCCTATCGCGACGTGTGGGCTTTACGTTCCCGCCGGGAGCGCACCGCTTGTTTCTACATTGATCATGCTTTCCGAACCCGCGCGGGTCGCTGGCGTGCGGGATCGGATTATCGTCACGCCGCCGGGGAGAGACGGCGCGCCCTATCCCGCGATGATTGTGGCGGCCGCAGCGTGCGGGCTTGATCGGCTTTGGTTGATCGGTGGCGCGCAAGCAATTGCCGCACTCGCGTTGGGTGTTTGGGCCCCGAAGGCGCAAAAGATCTTTGGGCCAGGCAACGCCTACGTCGCCGAAGCCAAGCGACAGGCCGCTGCGTTGCCGAACGGGCCCGCCATTGATCTACCCGCGGGCCCGAGTGAGCTGATGGTCATCGCTGATCGCAGCGCCAACGCAGCGATGCTCGCATCGGATCTGCTGAGTCAGGCGGAGCACGATGCCGACGCGCAGGTGATGCTTGTGTCCGCATCCGACGAATTAATCGCCGAAGTTGAAGCGGAACTCGAACGGCAAGTGTCGGGTCTGCCGCGTGAGGCGATCGCGCGCCGCTCGATCGCGCAAGCGCGCGCGATCCGCGTGCGATCGCTGGCTGAGGCGGCGGCAGTCGCGAACGATTACGCGCCAGAGCATCTATCGCTGCAAGTCACAAATCCTGCGGACTTGGCCGATTCAATCGAGAATGCAGGCGCTGTGTTCATCGGCGCTTACAGCGCAGAATCGTTCGGCGACTATGTGGTTGGCCCGAGCCACGTCCTGCCAACGGACGCCGCCGCCAAGTCCTATGGCGGCGTCAGCGTCGCGTCCTTCATGAAGAGCTTTACGCAGCAAGAGGTGAGCCCCAGCGGTGCTCAACGCTTGGCCGCCGCCGCTGCGCGGCTGGCGCGGCTTGAGGGATTAGAAGCGCACGCGCGCGCAGCGGATATTCGCGCTCTATCAGCGCCTCCGTCGACGGAGGAGGCTGTGCGGCGGCGCAGCGCTGAGATCAAACGGTCCACCAAGGAGACGCAGATTGCCGCACGCGTCGATCTCGACTGCGCCACGCCGGTCGCGATCAACACCGGGGTTGGTTTTTTCGATCATATGCTGGAGCAAGTGGCGCATCATGGCGGTTTCTCCCTGACACTCTCCTGCAGCGGCGATCTGCACATCGATGCACATCACTCGATCGAGGATTGCGCGATCGCGTGCGGGCAGGTGCTGAAGGAGGCGCTCGCGGATCGACGCGGCATCGCGCGCTTCGGCTTTGTCCTCCCCATGGATGAAGCCGAGGCAAAGCTCTCCATAGACCTCGGCGGGCGACCTTATCTTGTATTCGACGGCGCGTTCACGGGGCCGATGATTGGCGCGTACCCGACGGAGATGACCAAACACGTCTTCCGATCGCTCGCCGAGAACCTCGGCGCCACCATCCATCTCTCTGTTACGGGCGAGAACGACCATCACAAAACGGAAGCGTGTTTCAAAGCGCTCGGCCGCGCCTTGCGCTCGGCCATCCGCATTGGAGGCGCGGACTTGCCCTCAACCAAGGGCGTCATCTGATGGATGTCGCGGTGATTAAGCTTGGCGTTGGCAACACTGCCTCTGTGATGTTCGCGCTAGAACGCCTCGGCGCCAACGCTGTGCTGACGAGCGATCCGGCGCAGGTGCGGGACGCAGAGCGTGTCATCCTGCCGGGTGTTGGCGCTGCGGGCGCGGCGATGCGTCTCTTGAACCAATCCGGCATGGCGGATGTGTTGCGCGGCTTCACGCGTCCGCTTCTCGGCATCTGTTTAGGTCAACAAATACTCTATGATCGAAGCGAAGAGGGTGACGCCGTAGGACTTGGCCTTCTGCCAGGAACCGTTTCAGCGTTTGAAGCTACGCGCCAACGTCCATCACCGCATATGGGATGGAGTGCGCTGCGCATCGTGCACCAGCACCCCCTGTTGGAAGGTGTGCGCCCTGGCGACTACGCCTACTTTGTCCATTCATACGCGTGCCCTGCTGACGCCAACGCTATCGCTGAGGGAGAGTACGCTGGCGCGTTCGCAGCGGCCGTCGCGCGCGACAACGTATTTGGCTGTCAATTTCACCCAGAGCGTTCTGGCGCCGTAGGCGCACGGATACTGCGCAACTTTCTGGCGCTGCCATGCTGATCCTGCCCGCGATTGACCTTAAGCAGGGCTCTTGCGTCCGGCTCACGCAAGGCCGTTTTGACGCGGCCACCGAGTATGGTGATCCGTTCGCGCGTATCCGTAGGTTTGCCGACGCGGGCGCGGCGTGGGTGCACATTGTCGACCTCGACGGCGCTCGCGCGAAGGAACCGATTCAGCATGATCTCGTTGCCCGGCTCGTCGCGAAGACGCAGTTGCGTGTGCAGTCGGGTGGCGGCGTGCGGACGCGACAGCACGTCGCTCAATTGTTGGATGTCGGCGTTGCGCGCGCTGTGGTTGGTTCAATGGCGGTGCGCGATCCGGTCGCGGTTTGCAGCTGGGTGACGGAGTTCGGCTTAGAGCGCATCTGCGTCGCATTGGATGTGCGCGCCGCTGGCGACGATTGGGAGGTGGTGGCCGATGGCTGGGCCGTCGGCGCTGGCGTGCGTCTTACGGATGCCTTGGCGCAATTTGAGCCCGGTAGCTTGGCGCATATCCTGGTCACCGACATCTCACGCGACGGCGCCCTAACTGGCCCGAACGTCGGCCTGATGAGAGCGATCCACGCGGCGCGGCCTGATCTCGCGCTGCAAGCCTCGGGTGGCGTGTCGCGCCTTGAGGACCTCACCGCTTTGAGAGAAGCGGGCGCAGGCGCTGCGCTTGTCGGCCGTGCGCTCTACGAGGGTCGCTTCACGTTGGAGGCCGCTCTTGCCCTCTAAGCGCATCATCGCTTGTCTCGATGTCAAAGACGGCCGCGTCGTCAAAGGTGTGCGGTTCGATGGCCATGTCGACATGGGCGATCCCGCCGAGCTGGCGGCGCGTTATCGCGATCAAGGCGCCGATGAGATCGTCATCTACGACATCACCGCATCGGCGGAGCGGCGGACGATCGACTATAAATGGCTCGCACGCGTCGCACGCGTCCTCGATATTCCGCTTACCGTCGCCGGCGGTATTCGTTCGCTCGAACAGGCGATCGCCTGTCTCGAACATGGCGCCGATAAAGTGTCGATCAATTCGCCTGCGCTGGAACGGCCCCACCTGATCTCCGAGATTGCAGAAGTGGCCGGCTCACAATGTGTAGTCGTCGGAGTCGATAGTCGTGCGACTGACGAGCAATGGCGCACGTACCAATATACGGGCTCCGTCGACACCATCCGGCGCACGCCAAAGCTCACACTCGATTGGATCGTCGAAGCGCAAGATCGCGGCGCGGGTGAGATCGTACTGAACTGCATGGATAAAGACGGCGTGCGCGCCGGCTACGACATCCCACAACTGAAGGCGGCGCGGCGGTGTCTCCGTATCCCGTTAGTGGCCTCGGGCGGCGCGGGACGACCACAGGATTTCGTCGATGTATTTGAGCAAGCTGAGGTGTCGGCGGCGCTCGCTGCGGGCATTTTTCATGCGGGCCTCACCACAGTGTCGGACGTGAAAGCCGCCATGCGCGAAGCGGGTCTAGAGGTGCGGCCATGATGATCGCGTTTGACGCATCGACATTGGATTTCGACAAAGGCGGCGGCTTGATTTGCGCCATCGCACAGGATCAGCTGACGCTGCAAGTTCTGATGGTTGCGTGGATGGATCGAGCCGCACTTGAGGAAACGCTCGCGTCGGGCGAAGCGACGTTCTTTTCCCGATCGCGTCAGGCTCGCTGGCGAAAGGGCGAGACGTCCGGAAATACGCTCCGCGTCACCGGCATCGTCGCCGATTGCGATGGCGACACCGTGCTGCTCTCGGTCGAGCCCACGGGCCCCGCCTGCCATCGCGGCGCGACAAGTTGCTTCGGCGATGAGGTAGCGCCTGGCATCGGCCGCCTCGGCGCTTTGGAGCGAACGGTGGCCGCGCGCGCGTCTGCTTCTCCTGATGAGAGCTACACAGCGAAACTGATCGAGGCGGGCGTAAAGCGCGTTGCGCAGAAGGTTGGTGAGGAGGGAGTCGAAACCGCGCTCGCTGGCGCCGCTGGCGACGACACAGAACTCTGCAATGAAGCCGCGGACCTGCTCTACCATTTGGCCATTCTGCTCAAAGCGCGCGACCTAGGTTTCACGGATGTTGCCGCTGTTTTGGCGACGCGCGCGGGGTCCGCACAATGAGACCCATTTCAAAAGCCGGCATCTTGAACATCGCACCTTACGTGCCGGGTCGTTCCAAGGCCGAAGGCATAGAGCGGCCGCTTAAGCTCTCGGCGAACGAAAATCCCTTCGGTTGTAGCGCTGCAGCTCGCGCTGCGTTCCTTGCCGCCGCTTCAGACATTCATCGTTATCCAGACGCCAGGACATCGCGCTTGCGCGCCGCACTCGCGGAAAAGTTTGATCTTGAGCCGGAGCGTTTGGTTTTCGGTGCGGGGTCTGATGAGATCTTCGCCATGGCGGCACAAGTCTATTTGGGCTCGGGTGACAATGCAGTGCAGCCACAATACGGCTTCGCCGCCTGGGCCATCGCTGTCTGGGCGGCGGGCGCCGCCATCAAATTCGCGCCGGAGCCGGATTTTGTCGTGAATGTCGACACCATCCTCGCCGCCGTCGATGAGCGCACGCGCATCGTATTCATCGCAAACCCTGCCAACCCGACCGGCACGTGGCTCCCGTTCAGTGAGATCGAACGTCTGCACGCTGGCCTGCCTGAACACGTCCTACTCGTCCTAGACGGCGCCTATGCGGAATGCGCGTTCGGCATTGAAGGCTATAGCGACGGTCTTCACTGGTCGCGTGACAAAGAGAATGTGTTGGTCACGCGGACGTTCTCGAAAGCATACGGGCTCGCTTCGCTGCGCGTAGGTTGGGCCTATGGTCCAGCGCACGTTATCGCTGCACTCGACCGCATTCGCCTCCCGTTCTCCATTTCACGCGCTGGAGAGGCCGCTGCTGTCGCCTCATTGGGTGACGACGCCTTCGTGGCTGAGTCAGTGCGCGCCATGGCGGAGGGTCGTCAGCAACTCAAAGCAGCGTGCCGTGACCTCGGTGTGCGAACGCTGCCATCTGCGGCCAATTTTGTTACTGCGCGCTTCGGCAATGCGAGCGCAATCGATCAGAACTTGGCGAGCCGCGGCATTCTGGTGCGCCATCTGGCTAACTACGGAATGCCCGATTGGCTCCGCATCAGCGTTGGTCTCCCAGCTGAGTCGGCGCGAGTAGTCACCGCGTTGGGCGACATCGGTCGCTAGCTCAGACGCCGACGTCTCGGGCGGGAGAGCTGGCAAGCGTCCCGAAAGATATTCACGCACGCGAGAGTGAGTATTGACATCGGCTCGTTTTGGGTGGCTCATTTGAACCAGGAGCCGCCGGCGAAAGATCGGGGCCCAGGGGAGGAACACCATGAGAGCGATGCTCTTCGCGTCGGCGTGCGCCGTCGCACAATTGACGCTGGCCGTGCCGGCACATGCGCAGACGGCCGATCCAGCTGGGACTGAGAGCGAAGAGGAAGTCGTCGTCACCGCCGAACGTCGGTCCGAAAGCCTGCAGCGGACGCCGATCGCCGCGACCGTCTTGACGGGTGACGATCTGGCCAATGCCGGCGTCACGACTGTTGACCAACTCCAGTTCGTTTCGCCCGGCGCCACGGTGAATAATTTCGGCCAGGGCATCGACTTCAACATTCGCGGCATCGGCAAGGCTGAGCACAACACGCAAACGACGACAGGCGTCATCACCTATCGCGATGGTGTCGCCACGTTCCCCGGCTATCTGCAAGGCGAGCCCTATTACGATATCGCGCGCGTCGAAATTCTGCGCGGCCCGCAAGGCACGTTCGTCGGCCAAAACGCGACCGGCGGCGCTGTCTTCGTCACGTCCAGGAATCCTGAGATTGGCGGTGATATGAACGGCTACCTCATGGGGTCGGTCGGCAATTATAATTATTTCGGCCTGCAGGGCGCTGTGAACTTGCCGATCAGCGATACGCTCGCGGCGCGCGTCGCGTTCAATACGGACAATCGCGACAGCTTTTACGACATCGCGGGCCCCTATAGTGGCGACGACGGCGTTCGCACCTTCAGCGGCCGCTTTGGTTTGCTCTGGGAGCCTTCAGCCAACCTGTCGGTGCTTTGGAAGACCGACGTGAACTATTTGGATTTGAGCGCCTACAACGCCGATCCGGTCCTCGCCACCAATGATGAGTTCGAGATCACCGCAAACGCCGAGTTGGCCGCGCTTGATCGCTTTGCGCGCACCGTGCTCGAGGTCAATTACGAGCTCGAAAACGGCACAACCCTGCGCTCCGTGACGGGTTATCAGGCCGGCAGCACAATCTATCGTTCGGATCTCGACGGCACGAGTGTTGGCAACAACACGTTCCGCGACTACGTCGAAGAAACCATTTTCAGCCAAGAGCTGAACTTGATCTCGCCAGACGCGGGCCGGTTCTCCTACATTCTCGGCCTCTATTATCAAGTCGATGAATATGACTTCCCGCCTGGTGAATTCGTCATCGGCGTGCCGCCGGGCAGCATTTTCTCGGAGTACGTGCTGCAAGGTACGAACCCGAAGAACACCTACGCCGCCTTCGGCCAAGTCGCCTACGACATCACCGACAGTCTCGAGATCGAAGTCGGCGCACGCTATTCGCGCAGCACGACGGAAAATAACATCACCGTCAGTCAGTACGGCACGCCGATCGCGCAGCACCAAAACGCCGAGTGGTCGAACCTCTCCGGCAAAGTGTCGCTCAACTGGACGATAGACGATCACAACTACCTTTACGGCTTCGTGGCGACCGGCTTCCGGCCGGGCGGCCTCAATGTGCCAGTCGGTTTCGGCGTTCCGGCGCCATTCGATGAAGAGTTGGTGACGAGCTATGAAGTGGGCTGGAAGGCGGGTTGGCTCGACGGCCAGGTCCGCACGCAGCTCAGCGCCTACTATAACGAGTACGACAACTTCCAGGTCATTATCGGCTATCCGGACTTCCCAGTGTTCGGCTTTGAACTGAACACGCCAGAGACTAGCGTCATCTATGGTTTCGAAGCGCAAGTCGAAGCGGTGTTCGGAGACTTCTCACTCGATGCCGGCCTCGGTGTGATGGAAAGCGAGATCGGCGCATTCTTCGCAACTGATCCACGCGCGATAAGCTTCACGGCTTGCGATCCGGAGGTTGGCCCAACAAGCCTTTCGTGCATCGATCTCGAAGGCAATGAGCAGACCTACGCGCCGGAACTCACATTCAATGTCGGCATGCAGTACGTGTTCCGCTTGCCAGGCGGCGACACGCTGACGCCGCGCCTCAACTACGGGCATGTCTCCGAGCAATGGGCGACATTGTTTCAGAACGAAGCGCGCGGCGATCTCGTCGAACAACGAGATATCTTCAATGCGCAGCTGGCCTGGACGCATGGCGATTTCGTCGCCACGCTGTGGACGACGAATGCGACCGACCAACGCTATATGGGCGCGCTCAATTCGGGCCTGCGCTTTGCGGGCCCGCCACGCCAATACGGCATTCGGGTCTATAGAGCGTTCTAATCGCGCTCTTGCGCCGGCTCGCGATCCGCTATGGATTGCGGCCGGCGCATAAGCGGAAACCCATGCGAAGCTGAGCCAATTGATGTCCCATGCTAATAGCCCGACGATCGCCGGCTTGCGCCCCCAAGCGGGCGCATGGACGGCGCTGACGCTGCTGTGCTTCGTCTATGTGCTGAACTTTCTCGACCGGCAACTTTTGTCGATCTTGGCCAAGCCAATCCAGGACGAGTTGGGCGTGACCGATGGTCAACTCGGTCTCATCGGCGGACTCTACTTCGCTGCGTTCTATTGCATCTTGGCGATACCCGTTGGTTGGCTCGCCGACAAAACCAATCGAGTGCGGGTGCTCTCTTTCGCCTGCGCTTTGTGGAGCGCCGCCACCGCCGCGTGTGGCTTTGCGCAGACATATCCGCAGCTCGCTTTGGCGCGCATGGCGGTCGGCGTGGGCGAAGCAGGGGGCGTGCCGCCCTCATACGCAATTATCTCGGATTATTTCCCACCTGGCCGGCGCGGCACGGCGCTTAGTCTTTTCAATCTAGGCCCGCCAATCGGGCAGGCGCTTGGCATCGCTTTTGGCGCGTCGATCGCGGCCGCCTATTCGTGGCGTTCGGCGTTCATCGCTGTCGGCATCGTTGGCGTGTTCACGGCGCTGATCGTGTGGCTTTTCGTGCGCGAACCGAAACGCGGCGGGCTGGATGTCGCCGCAGATCCTGCACAAATCGCGGCGAAGCCCGAGAGCGCAGGGTTTTGGCCGACGCTTCGTATGTTCTTTACGAACCCGGTTCTGTTGCGCGTCTCGCTGGCGTGCGCCGCCACGCAATTCATTACGTACGGTGTGCTCAATTTCACGACGCTCTTTCTGATGCGCGAGAAGGGCATGGCGTTGGAAGAGGTGGCGCTCTACTACGCCTTGCTGATCGGCGTGTTCATCAGTCTTGGCATGTATATCTCGGGACGGTTGCTCGATGCGTTCACCAAGCGCTCGAAGGTTGCCTATGCCTGGATCCCGGCAATTGGCCTAATACTCGCAGCGCCGCTCTTTGTTGGTTTCGTGTGGGCGCCGACATGGCCGTTGGCTCTGGCGTTCCTCGCGCTGCCGACGGCTCTCAACTATTTTTACCTCTCGCCTGCGGTGACATTGGTTCAGGAAGAAGTGCGCCCAGATCAGCGCGTGCTTTGCGGCGCGCTGTTGCTTCTCGTTATGAATCTCGTCGGACTAGGGCTTGGGCCCACCTTCGTTGGTTTTGTCAGCGACTATTTCAGGCCGACGTATCCGGATAATTCGCTGCAACTCGCCTTCTATTGTTTGGCGCCATTCTATGGTTTGGCCGTGTTGCTGTTCATCTGGCTCGCGCGCGCGCTGAAGCGCCGACAGCAAGGAGGCGTCGCGTGAAGCGTTTCATGTACTGGCTTGCGGCGGTCTTGGCGCTGGCGCTCGCCGCACCCGCATTTGCGCAAGAGGGGCCGCTCGTGACTGCGCCGGCAGGCAGTGTCCGCGGCGAAGCGGCCGATGGCGTGCGGATCTTTCGGGGCATTCCGTATGCGCGCCCACCGGTCGGCGCATTGCGTTGGCGTGCGCCTTTGCAGGCGCCGCGTTGGCGCGGCACGCGCGACGCGACCCAATTCGGCGCCGCGTGCTACCAGCCGCCGTCGCGCGGCGGCAGCATTTATCACAATACCCACGCGGCGATGAGCGAAGATTGCCTCTTCCTCAATGTCTGGACGCCGGCTGACGCGCACAACGCGCCGGTGTTGGTCTGGATCCATGGTGGGTCGCTCGCCACTGGCGCTGGCAGCGAAGAGATGTACGACGGCTCGCGTTTTGCGCGTGAGCACGGCGTCATCGTTGTTTCGATCAACTATCGACTGGGCGCGCTCGGTTATCTGGCGCACCCGGAGTTGAGCGCGGAATCCAGACGCAATATTTCGGGCAATTACGGACTGCTCGATCAGGTGCAGGCGCTGCGCTGGATTCAACGCAACATAGCTGCGTTCGGCGGCAACCCGAACAACGTGACGATTGCTGGGGAGTCTGCAGGCGCGCTCAGCGTTATGTACCTGATGGCGACTCCCGATGCTCGTGGCCTCTTCGATCGCGCCATTGCGCAAAGCGCCTACATGATCACTGCGCCCGAGCTTCGGAACAGCACCTACGAAAACTTCCCGGCAGCCGAAGCGATTGGCTATTGGCTGGGAACCCAACTTGGCGGTGGCGATCTAGCGAGTTTGCGCTCGATGAGTGCCGAGGCGATCGTAAGCGGCTCGGTGGCGGCGGGCTATTTCCCGTTCGTCACCATCGATGGCCGCGTGTTGCCGCGTCAATTGGTCGATGTGTTTGATCGCGGTGATCAGGCGCGCGTGCCGATTCTCGCCGGCTTCAACGAAGGCGAGATCAGGTCACTGCGCTTCTTGTTGCCGCCTGCGCCGGCCGATGCCGACGCTTACACCTACGAAATTCGTGCGCGGTACGGCGCATTGGCGGACGCGTTTTTGACGCGCTATCCGGCCGACAGCGTCCCCGAGAGCATGTTGGCGACGACGCGTGACGCCATGTACGGCTGGACAGCAGAGCGCTTGGTGGCGAAGCAAACCGCCCAAGGCGTTCCGTCATTCCTCTATTACTTCGATCACGCCTACGCAGCGGCCGATGAGCTTGGTCTCCGCGCCTTCCATGCGGCGGAAATCCCGTTCGTATTCGGGACAACGACGCGCACACCGCCGCGCTGGCCCGCAGTGCCGCAGACGCCGGAAGAAGGCGCGCTTTCTGACGCGATGATGAGCTACTGGGCCACGTTCGCGCGCGACGGTGTCCCGAGCGCTGCGAACCAGCCTGAATGGCGCGCCTACGCTGCCGGGCGCGAGTACATGGCGTTCGAAGATGCGCCGCATATGCGCGCGGGCCCGCCAAACGGTTACGAGATTCACGAAGCCGTGGTCTGCCGGCGTCGTGCGGCAGGCGGCATCGCTTGGAATTGGAACGTCGGCGTCATCTCGCCGCCGCTTCCAGCAGAGGCGCAGCAGTGCCGATGATCCATGGGGACATGCAATCCTACCCGCTGACACTCGATAGGTTCTTGCAGCACGCAGCGAAATGGCGCCCGGCAACGGAGGTTGTCACGGCCCGAGAGAGTGGTCCTAGCGATCGCATCGGTTATGCCGCTTTGCTCCAGCGCAGCCGGCGCGTGTCGGCGTTGCTGCGCAGACTTGGCGTCGGCGCCGGCGAGCATGTCGCGACATTAGCGTGGAATACCCAGGCGCATGTTGAAGTTTGGTATGCGGTGATGGGAATGGGCGCCGTCTGCCACACGCTCAACCCGCGCCTGACTGCTGCGCAATTGGCGGCGATGGCGACGCAGTCGAACCCACGCGTGCTCGTGGTGAGCGCTGACCTTGCGCCCTTGGCGCGCCAAATCGCCGCCACAGCCACAGCGATAGCGCGGATTCTTGTGATCGACGGCGCGTCTGAGGGACTAGACGCGCTGGAGCATTTGGTTGTCGACGTCGACTCAAGCGATGTCGTGTGGGGCCAGTTCGCTGAAACGGCGCCGTCGGGTTTGTGCTTTACCTCAGGCACCACGGGCGCGCCCAAGGGCGTCACTTATACACACCGGTCGAGCTATCTGCACACTTTGCGTTTGCTGCAGGCCGATTCACTTGCTTTGACATCAGACGACAGCGTGCTCGCGGTCGTCCCTATGTTTCACGCAAACGCGTGGGGTCTTCCGTTTGCCGTCCCAGCCGCTGGCGCCAAGCTTGTGTTGCCGGGGCGCGCGATCGACGGCGCCAGCTTGGCTGCACTCATCAATGCTGAGGGCGTTACTGTCGCCGTCGGCATCGCGACCGTGTGGCTTGGTCTCGTCGAACATCTTGACGCCAATGGTGGCGACGTGGCGTCCTTGCAGCGTGTGGTCGTGGGTGGCGCGCCGCTGCCGCCAGCGCTCATGCTGCGCATCGAAGAACGCCTCGGCGTGCGCGTGCAGACCAGCTGGGGCATGACCGAACTTTCGCCGGGCGGAACGTTCGCGTCCCCTAACGATGGCGCGCGCGAAGCCGCTCTCTCTGGGCGGCCGGCAATTGGCGTCGACCTCTTGATCACTGACGCCGAGGGTTTGGCGTTGCCCGAGCAGCGCAACGTGGAAGGCCATCTACGTGTGCGCGGAGACGCGGTGGTCGCGCGCTATTTCGGTGAAGAGGCAAGCGCCGCTGGCGCAGAAGGATGGTTCGCAACGGGCGATCTTGCGAAGATCGACAGTGAGGGCAATCTCATCATCACTGGGCGCGCCAAGGATCTGATCAAATCCGGTGGCGAATGGATAAATCCCGTCGAGATCGAAGCTTTGGTGAGCCGGCTGCCAGAGGTTTCGCTGGCGGCGGTGATTGGGCGCTCACACCCAAAATGGGGCGAACGGCCGATCCTTCTTGTGCAGACGCGCGAGAACGCGATTAGCGATGAGGCATTGCTGGCGCCGCTGCGAGATTCCGTGGCGCCATGGTGGATTCCGGACGCGGTCATACGTATTTCCAAGATGCCGCTCGCGGCCACTGGCAAAATCGACAAGATTCGTTTGAGAGCTGAATATGGCGGTTAAATCGAAACCGAAGCGCAAGTCGGCCGCCGCGAAGCCAAAGACGAAGGCGCGTAGCGAGGAACACAAGCCGCGCCGGCGCGCCACCAAAGTGCAACAACGCGCCGACAAAATGGAGCAGATCCTCGACGCGGCCGAGTATCTCTTTTCCAAGCACGGCCTGCATGGCGTGACTCTGAAGGATGTCGCCGAACGTGTCGACGCGCACCACACGTTGGTGAACTACTATTTCACCGACAAGACGACATTGTTTGCCGCAGTCTTCGCGCGCCGCGCCGGCGTTACGAGTGCATTGCGGATGGCTGCGCTCGACAAATACGACGCAGAGACCAAAGGCAACCCAACAGTCGAAGGCGCGTTGCGCGCCTTTCTCGACACCGATCTCGATCTCTATAATCGCGGCGGCGAGGGATGGAAAAATTACGGCGCCCTCGGCGCCCAAGCATCAAACACGGCTGAGGGCGCTGCCTTGATGGATCAGCACTTTGATCCGGTCGTGCTGCGGCTGATCGGGCTGTTGAAAAAGGCCATGCCCGATTGTGCCGAGGAGGATATCTTCTGGGGCTATCACTTCGTCACCGGCGCGCTGATGCTAACCCTCGCGCGCACCGGACGCATCGACAGGCTATCCGACGGACTTTGCAAGTCGGATGACTACGAAGCGGTCAAAGAGCGCATGGCGCAGTTTATGGCCGCAGGCTTTCGCGATTTGTGCGCTCGCGGAAGGTGATGGCCGCTAGGCGACCTTACGTCCCGCGTGCAGCATTGCGCTGCTGAAGCCGATGGCGGCGGCGATGCTGGTGACGGCGCCGGTGATGGCGAGGCCGTAGCGGACAGCGCTTTCGCCGCCGAGTGCATCGCTCACCAATGTCACCAGAGTTGGCGCGATGCCGAGCCCGATGATCGAGGCGACAACCATGAAGAGCGCTAAGCACACGCCGCGCAATTCGTTTGGCACCAGAACCGCAATCGATGTCGCGGTAACCAGACCAGTGATGGCGCCGCATGCGAGAAAGAGCGCCAGCACCCAGGCAAAGCCAGTCGTGTCGGACATCAACGGATAGAACGCGCCCGGGATGGAAAGAAACGCCGCGATCACTGCGCCGATCATGATGCCACCTTTAATGCGTGACTTGTGGCCCGCATCAGCGAGCACGCCGCCAAGGATCGAGCCGACAAGGCCCGAGCCCAGGATCACTAAACCCATCCAACCGGCGAACTCTTCGGGCGCCACGCCGTAGGTCCGCTGCAGCACTGGTGCTGCCCAAATGCCCGCTGCCGTATCCGCCATCACCACTGAGACTTGGCCAATGAAGAGCGGCGCCAGCAGCGCGCGCATGCGCCAGATTGCCGCGAGAGCGCTGCCTAGTGGCAGGTTAGCGCTTTCACCAATTTCCTGGCGCGCAGGCTCGCGGATCAGCAGCAACGGTAACAACAGCGCAAAGCTGCCGCCGGCGAACAGCACGTGCACGCCGCGCCACGGCGCCAAGCCCTCAAACAAAGGCGTTGTATTCTGTGCGCCCAAAGCGGTCCCGCCCAGTGCGAACGCAGCAGCGACGCCCGCCATATTGCCGAGCGACAAAACTAGAAGCGAGCGCCCGCGGCTCTCGGGCGGACTCAGGTCCGCCGCGATCGAGATCACGACAGGCACGGCGCACACGCCGCCAATGCTCGCCACCATGCGGGCAAAGAAGAGCGCATAGAAATCGGTGACGAATGCAGTCGCCAGCGTGCCGATGGTCCAGGCCAGTCCCAGCCAAAGCAGTAGCTGCGTGCGATTGCCACGATCGGTCACCCGGCCAAGCGGGATCGACAGCAGCGCGATCGGAATCGATGCAGCGAGGCCTTGCACAAGGCTGAGCCGGAAGTCGCTCAACGCGAGATCGAGTTTCGCTAGCTCCTGCATCGGTGCAAACACCGAGCGCATGGCAAAGGCGTTAAACGTCGTGACGCCAAGTACAGCGAGGGCCAACCAAGCGGTATGAGTGCGCGCGTTCGATTGCGACGCCGCCGCCGGTAGGCCTGAGATCACGCTCATTATTTCTGTGCTTCCGCTTTGAGTAAATCGCCGATGGCGTCGTCGAAATGGGCTTCCATGGCGGCGGCGGCGCGTTTGGGATCGCCGTCGGCGATCGCTTGGGCGATGGCGCGGTGGCGATCGAGCATGAGCTTTTTCTGTGCTGCTGCGACCCGTGTGCGCCAGGCTGTCGGCACCGCAACTTCCATGAGCGGTGCGAAAGAGGCGACAATCTGGATGAAAAGCGCGTTGTGGCTGGCGCGTGCGATTGTGTTGTGAAAGTCGATGTCGTGTTGCGTGAGTGTCGGCTGGTCTTCGTAGTCGCGCTCCATGGCGGCGGCGAGATCGAGCAGCGTTTGCGCCTCTTCTTGCGTGCGCGACGTGGCGGCCAGCGCCGCAGTGCGTTGTTCGATCGTGCGCCGCACGTCCCAAACATCGGCGACCGCTATCTGGGCCGTGGACACGGCGTGCTGCAGCGACGCTGCGATCACGGCGCCATCGAGTGCTGCGACGCGCGGCTTTCGGCCGTTGGCGACGCTGATCAGTCTGAGCGCTGAAAGTGCGCCGAACGCTTCGCGCATCACGGCGCGGCTAACGTCGAGCTTCTCAGCGAAATGCGCTTCGCCCGGCAGCGTGTCGCCGACGCGCATCTTGTTGTCCCTGATGTAGGCCGTAACGGCCTGCATCGCCGACTGAACGAGCGAGCCGCCTTCGGGGGAGCGGTAAGGCGAAGTCAGTTCAATGCTCATGCGGTCACCATCGGGAAGGCGCGGAAGTTGGACGGCGACACGCCGAAGCGGCGGCTAAAGGCGCGCGCAAAGCTGGCATTGTTGAGGTAGCCGTTTTCGTAGCCGATGGAGGAGACCGGCAAATCCGTCGTGCGCAACATCAGGCTGGCTTGGCTCAAGCGCCGTTCGGCGATGGCTTCAGCGATCGTGCAGCTAAACATGTCGCGAAAGCCGCGCGTGAGCTTGGCGCGGTTCACACCGCAGGCGCGCGCGATCTTGTCGAGCGTCAGCTTCTCGTTCCAACGCTCATCGATCATCCGACGCGCGGCGGCGATGCGGCGCGTATCGTCGAGCGAGAGAGCGCTTTCGCTGGCGAGCGCGACCAGTTCGCCGGCGTTTTGCATGCGGATGGTTTCGCACAGCAGCTCGATGCTCTTGCCGAGGCGGTAGACCTTCAAGGCTTCGCCAGTGAGTGGGTCGTTGTGCATTGCTAGCGCGATCGCGCGCAGCGCTGACGGCAGGTGATACGTCCCGGCGAGATCGGCCGCGCCGCCAATGCGTTCGAACGCAGCGCGCGCGACAACGAGAACGAGGCCGCCAGGTAGCGCTTCGTCGAAATCGCCGAACGAGACGGTCGGCGTCTCAGTTTCGATGGTGAAAGAAAGAACAATCGCTTTCGCCGGCAGCGGCGCCGCGCTGAGTGGTCCATCACCCATAAGCAACGTCATCTCGGGAGAGACTTCGATGTAATCGCGCATGTTTCCTCCCCAGTATTCTGGGCTCTCATTGAGGAGAAGAATGCACCTATCAGAGAGGTCTGGCAAGGACCTTTCAGATAGGTCTGATGGCCTAAGGGTGGAGCGCGCGGCGGAGAGCGGCGAGGCTGTCGCCGCGGGCGCGGACCGCGATGGGTGCATCGCCGCCGAAGATCTCAAACCCATGGAATCCGCCTGGATAAACAATGAGTTCGACCGGCACGCCGGCGCGCGCCAGGCGGTTGGCGTAGGTGAGGTCCTCGTCAATGAAGAGGTCGAGTGTAGGGCAGGCGATGAAGGTCGGCGGCAGTCCCGCTAGGTCCTCAGCGCGCGCCGGAGCGGCGTAACAGGAGACGTCTTCGCCGCCAGGGTCTCGTCCGAGCAGTGACGTCCAGCCGAAGCGATTGTTATGCGCGGTCCAGATGAACTCGCCCGCAACTGGGTTCGGTGCGGCCACACAGGTGCGGTCATCGAGCATTGGATAGATCAGGTGCTGGAAGGCGAGCTTGTAGACGCGGCGATCGCGAGCCAGCAGCGCAAGTGCCGCCGCCAAACCACCGCCCGCGCTTTCGCCCATGACGCCTATGCGCTGCGTGTCGATGCCAAGCGCGCTTGCATTCGAGAACGTCCAGGCGAGGCCAGCGTAGCAATCCTCGATGCTGGCGGGGAAGGGATTCTCCGGCGCCAGTCGATAGTCGACGCTGACGATCACGCAATCGAGTGCGTGTGAAAGCGGGCGGTGCAGCGCTTCAAGTTGCGCCGCACCGCCCCCCACGAAGCCCCCTCCGTGGATGTGGAAGATACACGGCAGCTGCGTGCGCGCACCGCGTGGCTTGTAGATGTGAAGTGCGGTCTCCGGCGCGCCTTCAGGTCCGGGCGCAGTGCGCACAGTGAGTTCGATACGCTCTTGCGCCTCAGACGATACCGCCGCCGGAAATTGCGCGAACCGTTCCGCCTCGCGCATCGGTGCGAGCAATTCTGCGTTTAGTGCAACCGTCGGAAACGCATCCAGAACCCGCAACAGCGCCGGATCGACCAATTTGCGCGTGTCCACTAACGCTCGTCCGCGAAAATCTTGCCTGGATTGAATAGATTCTTAGGATCAATGGCGCGTTTAATCGTGCGCATCAGATCGACGCCGTCCTCACCAAGCTCGCGGACCAGCCAGTCCTGCTTGCCGAGGCCGATGCCGTGCTCGCCGGTGCAGGTGCCATCCATAGAAAGCGCGCGCTCAACCAGGCGTTCGTTCAGCGCGGCCGCTTCGGCCAATTCTTCCGGCTTATTCGGGTCGATGACGAAGATGACGTGGAAGTTGCCGTCGCCGACGTGACCGAGGATTGGCGCGGGGAAGGAGGCTTTCTCGAGATCCGATTTGGTCTCGTTGATGCATTCAGCCAAGCGCCCGATCGGCACGCACACATCTGTTGGCCAGCCAATGCAGCCCTTGCGCATCGCGATTGCCGCATAGAACGCCTGGTGACGCGCCTTCCAAAGCTTCGCGCGCTCTTCGGCGAGGTTCGACCAGTGAAATTCGCCGCCGCCATTGTCGCGCGCGAGGTCGCCGATGGTTGCGATCTGCTCTTTCACGGCGTGTTCGCTGCCGTGGAATTCAAAGAAGAGCGTCGTCAGCTCGGGATAGTTAAGCTTGGAGTGAACATTGACGGCGCGCATCTGCACGTCGTCGAGAATTTCAACACGCGCCAGCGGAATGCCAAGTTGGATGGCCTGCACCACCGTATCGATCGCGCCAGCGAGCGTCTGAAAGCTGCACACCGCCGAAGAGATTTGCTCGGGAATGCCCCAGAGGCGCAGCGTCACTTCCGTGATGATGCCGAGCGTGCCTTCCGAGCCGATCATCAGCCGCGTCAGGTCGTAGCCGGCAGCACTCTTCCGCGCCCGCCGCGACGTGCGGATATCACGTCCGTCCGGCGTCACCACGCGCAGTGATAGGATCGCTTCGCGCATCGTGCCGTAGCGCACGGCGTTGGTGCCGGAAGCACGCGTCGACGCCATGCCGCCGAGTGTTGCGTTGGCGCCCGGATCGATCGGGAAGAAGAGGCCTTGATCGCGCAGGTGGGCGTTCAATTCTTCGCGCCGTACGCCGGCTTGCACCGTGCAATCGAAGTCTTCCGGGTTCACGGACAGGATTTGGTTCATCTCGGAGAGATTAACTGTCACCCCACCGCGCACCGGCACGGTGTTGCCTTCCACCGAAGTGCCCGCGCCAAACGGCACGATGGGCACACGGGCCGCGCTGCACGCCTTCACCAGCGCCACGACCTCTTCGGTCGAGTGCGGATAGACCACCGCATCCGGCAACGAGACGGCGAAGTGCGTCTCGTTGGCGCCGTGCTGCGTCCTCACCGCTTCGCTGAGATGCAAGCGATCGCCGAAGATCGATCGCAAGCTCTCAACGAAGCTTGGCGTGAGGGGAGTGCGCACGTGGAGGTTCGGCGCAGCGCCCATCGCCTTAGAACCGTGCGCTAACGCGGACGCCCACACGGCGGCCGTCACCCATGATGCCAAGATTGCTCACCAGCGGGTTCATCGGGCCGGGCGGTCCGAAGATCGCGGCGAGCAGCGATTCATCGAGATAGGATTCGTAGTATTCTGCGTCGAGCAAGTTCGTGCCCCAGAGCGCGATGGTCCAGTTGTCACGTTCATACGCCAGATTGGCGTTGACCGTGTAGTAGCCTTCGAGCTCCGGTTGGAATGTTGGGCTCAAGGACGAACCGGCGCGGTCGCCTTTGTAAGCAACGGTCGTGTTGAACACGATCGCGCTGTCGTCGCCCAATTCGTACGTCAGTGTCGGCGTTACGTAGAACGTCCAATCCGGCAGGAAGAGGATGCGATCCGTCGCCAAACCAAGCGGGAAAACTTCGCGGAAAGCGGAGTCATCCGTGATGCGCGAGTGGTTGTAGGAGAAGCCGCCGGCCAATTGGAAAAGCTGGTTCGGTGACCAAACACCCTCAAGCTCAACGCCATAGCTTTCGACATCGCCGGTGTTGAGGTTGACCGCCACCGGGTTCGGCGCCGGCGTCAGCGAGTTTTGGCCGATATAGTTTTGGTAATCGTTGAAGTAGATCGCGCCGTTCACCGTAAGCGTGCGGGCTTCGTTGTTCCACTTGTTGCCGAGTTCGTAGGTCCAGACCGAGTCGCCTTCATAGAAAGGTAGCGGTGCGGCGGGAGAGTTGGCGCCGCCGCCGCGGAAGCCGCGTGCGATCGAGGCGTACGTCATCCAATTGTCGCTCCAACGTTGTGTCAGCGTCACGCGCGGCTGGAATTCGCTTGCCGAGTATTCGCCGGCAGTGCCGGTGACGCTTACGTCTTGCGTATCCCAACGCAGACCCGCTGCGAGCTCGAGCGACGGCGTGATGTCGTAGAATACGTTGGCGAAAGCGGCGACTGTGGTTTGGTTGTTGGTCGTCACCGTCGTGCCGACGAGCGAGAAGGGGACCAGCAATTGGGTCACAGACGTGTTGGTCTCTGACGCGCTGCCGAACACGCCGATCAACGTGCTCAGGCGATCGCTCCATTGCGTGTCGAAGCGCAGTTCACCCGTGTAAGTCTGCAGCGTGTTGTTGCCGTCGAGAACGCGCGCCAGATCGACCGGACCAAAATCGGCGTCGCCGGCGGATTGGCCGGTGCGATCGTCATAGGCAAGGATCGCAGTCATGCGTGTGCTATCGCTGATATCGAACTCACCGCGCGCGTTCACGCCCCAATATTCGTACTGAGCGATCGTATTGACGTTGGTCGTGACATCTTGAACGTAGTCGGTCGGGCCGTTGGGCGCTGAGTAGGTCGTCAGCGAACCGGTGACGCGGTTCCAGTATGCGTTGAACGTGATCTCGGCGTCCTGCGGCGCATCCCAAGCGAGCGTGCCGTTGATCGACTCGTTCTCAACCGGGCGTGCGTCGCCGCCGGCGATGAGGTTTTCCGAGAAGCCGTCACGTGAGTGGTAGCTCGCAGCCAAACGTCCGCGCAGCGAACCTTCGATGATTGGGCCGGAAATGCTGCCGGCGACCGTGCGATAATTGTCCGGATCGGCATAAGAGGCCGAGAAGCGTCCGGTGAAATCATCGGTCGGCGCGCGGGTAATAACGCTGATCGCGCCGCCCAGAGTGTTATTGCCGAAGAGCGTGCCTTGCGGGCCGCGCAGCACTTCGATGCGCGCAACGTCGACAACCGGGTTGTTTAGATAAGACGTGTTCACCTGATAGATGCCGTCGACGAAGATACCGACGCCAGGCTGAACGCTATCGATCAAAGTCGTGCCGACGCCGCGGATCGACATGAAGGCGCGTCCAACGCCGTCGCTCGAAATGCTAAGGCCCGGCGTCAACGACGCGATTTCGCGCACTGAGTTGATCTGCTCGCGCTCAAGCGTGTCGGCGTCGATGGCGGTGACCGCGATCGGCACGTCCTGCAGGCGCTCTTCGCGTTGGCGCGCCGTGACCACGATCTCTTCGCTGTCCTCGGCGGTGACGCCCGCGTCTTGAGCCATGGCCACGCCAGGGGCCGCCGCGATTGCCAGCGCCGCGCCGGCCAGAAGCTTGTGAATGCGCCGCATGTTTCAACTCCCCTTATGGCCCGTTTTGAGCCTCGTTTATCGGCAGGGAGCCTAAACTTAAGACGGACCTATCGGATAGGTCCAGAGCCGGCGAAGTGCTGTGCCGAGCCGCACGCAGGGGCTGCTCAGCGGATTCCGCAGCGTCACCAGCAGGAATAACCGCCATCGACCAGGACAACGGAGCCCGTCATCAAGCTGGCGGCGTCCGAAGCGAGGAAGAGGATCACTGAGGCGACCTCTTCGGGCTCGCCCAGCCGTCCCATTGGCGTGCCATCGATCCAGCGCCGGTACATTTCGCTCGTTTGATCGGCGAAGGCGTTGAGCGGCGTGCGAATGTAAGTCGGAGCGACTGCGTTTACGCGCACGCCACGCGGCGCCCATTCCGCCGCCAATGACTTAGTCAGCTGATGCACAGCGGCTTTCGAGGCGTTGTAATAGGACTGCGGCTGCGGCCGGTTGACGATGAAGCCCGACATCGAGCCGACATTGACGATCGTGCCAGATCCTTGCGCCAACATGTGCTTGCCGAACGCGCGCGCGCACCAGAACGTGCCGTTGACGTTCACATCGAGGACGTTGAGCCAATGTTCGTCGGCGACATCCTCCGCCGCCGTTTCGCTGCGCGCGATGCCGGCATTGTTGACGAGAATGTCAATGCGCCCATGCCGCGCCGCGACTTCATCCGCGACCGCCGCAACACGTGCGCTTTCGGTGACATCCATCACCACGCCATCGACACTGAAACTCTTGCCAGCCAACTCCGCGATTGCAGCGCCGATGTCCTTCTGATCACGATCGGCGATGATCACGCGCGCGCCGGCTTCCGCCAGCGCTTCTGCGGTCGAAAAGCCGATTCCACGCGCGCCACCAGTGATGACGGCCACGCGGTCCGTCAGCTTGAATTTGTCCAGGTACATTGTCGTCCTCAGCCGAGAATGCGCTCTGCCGGGAAGGGCGCTTCTGGTGCTGCCTTATCGGTGGCAGGGTCGTAAACGATGCGCTGGCCGTCATAGGCGGGCCAGGGCAGTGCGCCCGTCTTGGCGAACTCAACCCAGATCGCATTCATGCGCGTGGCGATTTCCTGCGGCGGGTTAGCGCCCGCAAGGCCGCGCGGGCCGTCAACTGTGCGCAGCGTATCGAACACGAACGGCAGCTCGATCGCATGGCACGCGCCAAGTGTCCCGCCGTAAGCAGCCGAACGCCACGAGAAATCATAGACGTGCGTGCGTCCGCGATGCGCCGCCGCAAAGCGGCGCGCGGGCAGGCGGAAGACGAGATCGGTCAGCGCTTCAGTGAATGCATCGCCGGGGCGCTTGGTTTTGTCCTTGATGCCATATGCGCGCAGAATCTCTTTCGCCTTTGGCTCAGCTTTGCGCGTGACGAAATTGGCCAGGAACGAACCAATTTTCTTCCGCACACCACTCGGCACAAAATAGAGGTTCATCTCTTCGGTGTTTGTGCCGACGATCAGCTCAATCTCGGCGCCCGTGCCTTGCTTCAGCGCTTCCACCGGATGCTGCGGTAGCACGTCATCGCCATAGACCGGCAGGAATTTGCTCAACCCAAACGCCGGCTCACGCCCATCAGGATTGCGCAGATCGATGTTGGCAGTCGGCAGCGAAACCTTGCGCAAACCCGCTACGCATTCGGCGAAGTTCTTGCTCTTAAAGCCTTCAACCGTGGGCGCGATCTTCAGTATTTTCGCGAGCTTCTTCACCAGACGCTGAGCGATGGGGATCGGACGCACCATGTCGCCATGCCCGCTCTGTACGATGGCGCGCTTGAACAAGCCCTTCGCCGGCGGCGAAGCCACCAGGTTCGCGATCGACATCGCGCCTGCGGATTCGCCGAAAATCGTTACATTGCCAGCATCGCCGCCAAACGCCGCGATATTGTCGCGTACCCAGGCAAGAGCGAAGATCTGATCGCGCAGGCCCAAATTCGTCGGCGCGCCTGGGATCGGCAGGAAACCCTCGATACCCAAGCGATAATTGATCGTCACGCAGATCACGCCCGCCCGCGCAAACGCCGTGCCGTCATACACATCTGCAGCACCCGCGCCGCCGGTGAACGCGCCGCCATGAACGAACACTATCACCGGCGCGTTGGCTGCGCCTTCTGGCGACCAGACATTCAGCACCAAAAAGTCATCGCCCTGAACCTGATTGCCGCCGATCAGCGGCTCGATATCCACACCAGGAAGAACCTTCTCCATCTCTTCCGGCGTTGGCGTCGGCTGGGGCGCGATGTGGCCGCGCTGTGTCGCGTCACGCGTGCCGCTCCATGGGGCAGGCGCCTGCGGCAGCGCAAAGCGCAGTGCTCCGACCGGCGGAGCGGCGTAGGGAACACCGAGAAAGCGTCGTATGGCTTTATCAATCGTCCCCTGAATCGCACCTCCAGCGACACGAACAATCAGAGAGTTCGTTGGCAATTCGGATTGAGACAGGTTCTGCATGCTTCCCTATATCGTCGCAGTGAACGGCGGCGAAGTGGCGAGGTGTGCCTAGCCGCACTCCTTTCATGCCGATCAGCGCCGCAAATTGGTCCTGGGCACGGCGATAGAAAAAATTGCCGTCTCATGGACGAGATCGGTGAAGCGAGACGGCTCAGAATGGCGTCGCGAAGAGGTCTGGCGCCGGCGATACGTTGACCGAGACTCTCATAGTCGCGCCGCCGGGATCGTCGAGTACAATGCCAGAGATCGGAGACGCTTCTTCCGGTGTTCTTGTGTGTGCGACGCGGATCAGATCAGTGGACTCTACCAAGCCGTTGGTGGGGTCACACTCGAGCCAGCCCAAGTCCGGCAGGAAAACGTCGCACCATGCGTGTGTGGCGCCGCCGCCGACCAGCGAAGCCGGACCTGCGTTGAGGTAGCCAGTGACGAAGCGCGCCGCAAAGCCGAAATGACGCAGGCTTTCGATCATCAGCCAGGCTAGATCACGGCAAGTGCCGCCGCCGCGCGCAATCGTTTGAGCGGGCGTCTGTGTGCCAAATTCGTCGCGTGAGGCGTACGCAAACTCGTTCTTGATGGATTGGTTGAGCCGCAGCAGATAGTCGAGCGCCGGCTCATCGGGGTTGCTCGCATGAGTGCGAAGCCAATCGTGATAGGCGGGGTCAAACTCGTCGGTCGCGGGCGCCATGAACGGCGCCAACACGAAACGCGCAGCGCCGTCGTACACAATCGGCGCAAGCGAGCGCGGGTCATCCATCGAGAGGGGTGCGAGCGGCGCGGGGAAGCGGTCAATTAGAAGGTGATTTACGACACGCAATTGCGTGCTGGGTCCTTGTGGCGAGAAATGGCAGACGGAATTGCCGTACGCGTCATACGTCCATCGCGTTGTGCCTTGCGGGGCCAGTTCGAAAGACGCGTTGATCACCCGCTCGCCGTGCGTGTCAGCAGGGCGCATGAGTAGGCGCCAAGCGCCAAACGTAACGGGCGCGGTGTAGTCGTATATGGTTTCGTGCCAGATTTGCAGGCGTGTCAACGCGGTCCCCAAGTGGCGCAGGCGCGGACGGAGCGCTGTTGGCCGAAGCAAAACCCGCGTTTGCGCCAAACGTTCCCTGCTCGCAACCCTGCCGGGCCATATCGAGGCGATAAGCGCCTAATCTTTAGGCGACGGCGACTACCCGATGCATCTAGCCTAGCTGAGGACGAAGAGTCCGACCAAGGTCTCTGTTAGATGTTGGATCGAAAGGGGCACGAGCTTCACCACATGGCGATCATAGCGGCGCTTCATCACAGGACGGCCTACAAATACGATCGGCCGGTTGCGCTTGGACCGCAATTGATCCGGCTCCGTCCGGCCCCGCACTCGCGCGCGCACGTCAAAAGCTATTCGCTGAAAGTCACTCCCAGTCAGCACTTCTTGAATTGGCAACAGGATGCGTTTGGCAATTGGCTCGCGCGCTGCGTGTTTCCCGAAAAGGTCAGAGAGTTTTCTATCGAAGTCGATCTTACGCTTGAGCACTCCGTCATCAATCCCTTCGACTTCTTCGTGGAAAGTTATGCCGAAACGTACCCGTTCGCGTACGAGGCAAATTTGCGGCGCGATCTTGCGCCATACTTGAAAGCGACGAAGGCTGGCGCGCTGCTTTCAGAGTATCTCGCCGCCATTCCAAAGAGTGGTGCGACCGTGCCGCTCTTGGTCGCGCTCAATCAACAGCTAGCGCAAGACATCGCGTATTCAGTGCGCATGACGCCCGGCGTTCAAACCCCTGAAGAGACGCTGAAACTGCGCGTCGCTTCATGTCGCGATTCCTCATGGCTATTGGTGCAGATCGCGCGACACCTGGGGCTGGCGGCGCGGTTTGTGTCCGGATACCTCGTGCAACTGAAGCCCGACCTAAAGTCGCTCGATGGCCCTGCGGGCACGGACCACGACTTTACCGATTTGCACGCATGGGCTGATATTTTCTTGCCGGGCGCCGGTTGGATTGGTTTTGATCCGACGTCGGGCTTGTTGTGCGGAGAGGGCCATATCCCGCTTGCCGCTACACCCGACTACACCGCCGCTGCACCGATTACGGGGTCGGCAGAGGAAGCCGGCGTTGAGTTCATTTTTGAGATGAACATTCGGCGGCTGCACGAGGCGCCGCGCATTACAGCGCCGTTTTCCGATGCCGCGTGGGCCGCGCTCGATGCGCTGGGTGAGAAGGTCGACGCCGATCTTGCGAAGGGCGATGTGCGTCTCACCATGGGTGGCGAGCCGACGTTCGTCTCGATCGATGATTTTCAGTCTGCGGAATGGAATACTGAGGCGGTCGGCCCGACAAAACGTGACAGAGCGGACGCGTTGATCGGCATGCTGCGGGCACGTTACGCGCAGCATGGGCTGCTGCACTACGGTCAGGGCAAATGGTACCCAGGCGAAGTGTTGCCGCGCTGGTCGTTTGCACTGTGCTGGCGCAAGGACGGAGAAGCGATTTGGCGCGATCCCGAATTGGTGGCGCGCGAGACGACAATCGGTGCGGCCGATGGTGAGAGCGCTAGTGCGCTTGCAAGAGACATCGCGTCGCGTCTGGGCGTCGATCGAAATTGCGTTGTGCCGGCCTTTGAGGATCCGGTCTTTCGCGACGGTGAGCGGTCGCCGGCGACTGCTTACATTTTGCCGATACGCCGGTATCGCGCACGCGCGATCGGTCAGGGCTGGATCACCGAAGCTTGGACCACCGAGCGCGGCGCCATCTTCTTGACGCCTGGTGACTCTCCAGCCGGTTGGCGGTTGCCGCTTGCGGCGCTGCCAAAGATCCCGCCCGAGCATTTTCCTTATGCGACACAACGCGACCCGGCTGATCCGCGCGGACCGTTACCGCCGCGCGCTGATCTCGCTGCGGTTTTTGACCACGCGCAGACACTGCCGCGCGTAGAGCCGGGTCCAGCACACGAAAAGCACGTTCGAACCGCTCTTGTCGTCGAGGCGCGCAACGGCGTTTTGCACGTTTTCATGCCCCCGTCAGATACGCTTGAAGACTATTTGGAGTTGCTTGCCGCTCTGGAAGCGAGCGCGACCAGGGCCAAATCCCCAGTTCGTATTGAGGGCTATGAGCCGCCGTTCGATCCGCGGACCACGACGATCCGCGTGACACCCGATCCCGGTGTGATCGAAGTCAACATTCAGCCGGCGACGAGTTGGCGGGAGTGCGTAGAGATCACGCGCGGCCTCTATGATGACGCGCGAAGCTGCCGGCTTGGCGCCGACAAGTTCATGATCGACGGGCGACACACGGGCACTGGTGGCGGCAATCACGTCGTCGTGGGCGGCGCCAATGTTCACGATAGTCCGTTCTTGCGCCGTCCAGACTTGTTGAAGAGCGTGCTGCTCTACTGGCAGCGGCATCCGAGCTTGTCCTACCTGTTCTCAGGTTTGTTTATCGGTCCATCCAGCCAGGCGCCGCGCATCGATGAAGCGCGACATGATTCTCTCTACGAGTTGGAAATTGCGCTTTCGGCGATTGCGGAACGGAGTGACACGCCACCGGCGCCTTGGGTCGTCGATCGCTTGCTTCGTAATTTGCTGATCGATTCCAGCGGTAATACGCACCGCACGGAAATCTGCATAGACAAGCTGTTTTCTCCCGATGGCCCAACGGGCCGGCTTGGCCTCGTCGAGTTTCGCGGCTTCGAGATGCCGCCAGACTCTCGCATGAGTTTGGCGCAGCAACTTCTGCTGCGCGCTCTGATCGCGTGGTTTTGGACAACGCCACAGACCAGCGACATGGTGCGCTGGGGCGTCACGCTCGCTGATCGCTTCATGTTGTCTCAGTTCGTATGGGAGGATTTCACTGATGTCCTCGCGGACCTTCGAGCCGCTGGTTATGATTTGCAGCCCGAGTGGTTCGCCGCGCAACGGGAGTTTCGCTTTCCATTTTGTGGCGCGGTCGCGCATGGCGGCGTAGAACTCGAGCTTCGCCAGGCCTTAGAGCCTTGGCACGTTATGGGAGAAGAGGGCACCATTGGGGGCACGACGAGACGTGTCGATTCCTCGTTGGAACGTCTTGAGGTTCGCGTTCGCGGTATTAACCCCGAGCGTCACGCCGTGTTGTGCAACGGCCGCGTCGTGCCGCTGACGACGACGCGTGAGCAGGGCCTTGCGGTGGCGGGTGTTCGGTTCAAAGCTTGGCAATTGCCCTCCGGATTGCACCCAAACATACCCGTGCAAGCGCCGCTGACATTCGACATCTATGACAAGTGGAGCGGACGCTCACTTGGCGGCTGCGTCTATCACATCGCCCATCCGGCCGGCCGCAACTACGAGACGTTCCCAGTCAACGGCAATGAGGCGGAGGCTCGGCGCCTCGCGCGGTTCATGCCGATCGGTCATAGCGCCGGGGACTTCGCACCACCGCGCGAAGTGCCGAACTCGGATTTCGCAGTCACGCTCGACTTGCGTAGACCGACTCTCAAGTGATCGGCGTGACGATGGCGACTCCCCGCTAGAGGCGTGCGAGTCGCGCGTCGAGCATGCTTATCATGCCGTCACGCGTCAGGAACGCGTGGTCATCATCGATAACGCCGTTGAACGAGAATGACGGCGTGTGATCGACGCCAAGTGCTGCGGCGGCTTCAGCGCTGCGCTGCACGCGTTGGCCGCCCGTTGGATCAGTCAACGCTTGCATCACTTGAGCTTCGGTCAATCCCCATTCGGCGCCGGCGGCGATCAGCGCATCGCGCACACCGATCATCGTGCCGGTTTCCAGGATGGCGCGTTGGCGCGTGAACAGGGTGCTCACGCGACGCATATATTCTTCCGCCGAAGCGCCGCCGCATCGCGCCAGCTGAAACATGCCGACGGCCACTCCAGGCGGCGCGGTCATCATTTCTTGCAACGTGAACCGCACGCGGCCGGTATCGATGTAGCGCGTGCGCAGCGTCTCCCAATTGTCGACGTGGAACTGGGCGCAGTGCGGACAGGTGAGCGACGCGAATTCTACGAGGCGCAAAGGCGCGCTTGCCGCGCCAATCGTCATTTGGTCGCTGGTTTGCGCGAAGGCCGGGGAGGCGGCGAATGCGGCGCCGCCGCCTGCGATCAACAGAGCGCGGCGTGACCAGGAGTTCATCGATATGCTTCCCTCGTCATTTCGTCGGAAGCATGCGCAGACCGCCAGAGAAGGCAAGTCTCGGCCGCAGCCCCCCAATTTGCGGGAGTGACGGCCAGAGCGGTGCGCGGCAAGCGACTTCACTTATGACGGATCGCATTATACGGCCGCGCGCGTGGGTTGCGGTGCTCGCTCTGGTCGCGTTCGTCGGCGGGACAGCGGTCATGCCGCTCTTGCCCAATCCGTTCTCGATCGGCACGGGCGATGCGCGTGCGGTGAAATTCTTCTTGCTGTGCTGGGTGCTATCGGGGGCGCTTGCCGTCTCGGCCGGATTTCGGTTGCTGGCATGGCGTACGTTTCGCTTAGGCAGTCACTCCATTGAGTCTCGCAGCATGTGGGGCCGGCGGCGTCACGCCTGGGCTGATCTCGTGCGCGCTGAACGCAAGACGCGCGTTCTGGAGCTGACGTTCAAGACCGGGATTGTGCGCGTGCTCGCCAATCACTATCCCGCAGCCGACCTCTCGGCGATTGAAACCGCCGCGAAAATGGTGGTCAAGAAAACCGTCTGATGGTGCGGCGCGCGACGCGCGTGTAAGGTCTCGCGCGGGAGAGGGCTTTATGTGGAAAGCGTGGGCGCTTGCGGCGGCGTATGTAACGGCTGCGGCGTTTTTCATTCTAACGGTTGAGCCACCGGCGCCTGCGGTCATCGCCCCGGCTGGCCCGCTTCAGTTTTTCCGCGATTGCGATGACGATTGCCCCGAGATGGTGCGCGTCGAGCCGGGCTCGTATCGCATGGGCATGGAGCCGCGGCGGCTCGCAGAGATCATGGTCTCGCTTGGCTTGCGCGAGAGCGAGCGCAAGGTTGTGAGCATAGACTATGCGTTCGCCGCGTCGCGCCGCGAGATCACGTTCGCGCAATGGGAGGCTTGCGTCGCGGGTGGCGGTTGTGATGGCTACGTTCCGCCGGACGAGGGGTGGGGGCGCGCCGATCATCCCGTGATCCATGTGTCGTGGCGCGATGCGCAAAACTATGTGCGCTGGCTCTCGGCGAGGACCGGCCACACCTATCGGCTCTTAAGCGAAGCGGAGTGGGAGTACGCTGCGCGCGGCGGCTCGCAAGCCAATTATGCTTGGGGCAATGAGGCCAGCCACGACAACGCCAATTACGGCGCGCCCGATTGTCCGCCATGCACCGGCGTTATCGATGGGGCGGATCGTTGGGAGCACACGGCGCCCGTCGGCCAGTTCGAAGCCAACGCGTTCGGGCTCTTCGATACCAGCGGCAACGTTTATGAATGGGTCGAGGATTGTTTGTCGGACCCGCTGACGCGCGAAGCGGCGGACGGTTCGCCTTATTTGGGTGGCGCGTGTGAAATGCGGATGATGCGTGGCGGCGCCTGGTATTCCGATCCGTTCCGCGTTCGCTCGTCCTACCGCGCCCACAATCTGCCCGATCGCCGCGACTACGTGATCGGCTTCCGTATCGCACGCGTGCTCTGACGCTGGATTGATCCGCCTAAGTGTGGTCAATCGCACCATGCGTGTCATGGATCTCGGCGATATGGACGAAGCGCTGCAGCAAGCAGCGGCGGAGATCCGCGCCGGACGCGCCATCGTCTATCCGACCGACACGGTCTACGCGCTCGGCGTCAGCGCGATTTCAATTGATGGCATTGGCGCTGCCTACGCCGCGAAGGGGCGGTCTGCAGCTAAACCGCTGTCGCTGTGCGTCGCTGATATTGAGCAAGCGCGCGGCTATGTTGAAATCGATGCGCGCGCAGACGCGCTGGCGCATGCATTTCTGCCCGGTGGGCTGACTTTGGTTTGCTTGTCGAAGGGCGTGCTGCCAGCGGCGTTACAAGCGGGTTTCCCTGGCGTCGGCATTCGTGTGCCTGGTCATGCGTTCGGCCCGGCGCTCTGCAAGCTGCTTGGCTATCCGATCACCACCACAAGCGCAAACGTCTCCGGCCTCGCGCCTGCGACCGGTCGGGCGGCCGCTGAAGCCGCGTTTGCCGCGAGCGACGAACGCCCAAGCCTGCTTATCGACGGCGGCCCATCGCCCTATGCGCAGCCCTCTACTGTGATCGATCTCACGGGCGCTCAGACGAAACTCATCCGTGAGGGCGCGATCCCCTTTGCGGAAATTGAGCGCGTTTTGGCCGGCTGAGCGACAGCGCGCGGCTTTGCAAGCCCGCGCCCATCGCCTACGTCTCCGCACGTGAGCAGCACCGCCCTCCCAACGCGCACGATTACGCGCTCAACCATTGAAACCACAGCGCTTGGCCGCGCTTTGGCGAAGACACTGCGCGCCGGCGATATCGTGCTCTTGTGTGGGCCGATGGGGGCGGGGAAGACCTATTTCGCCAAGGGCGTCGTCGCTGGCTTTGGCGGCGTCGACGAAGACGAAGTCGCCAGCCCCGCTTACGACATCGTGCATCAGTTTCCGGGCCGCGAAACCGTGCATCACTACGATCTCTTTCGTCTGCAAAAACTCTCCGGCGACGATGTCGACTGGCTCATGGAGTCGATGCTTGAACCCGGCGTGCACGTGCTTGAATGGGGCGATCGGCTCGATGGTCTTCTGCGTAAGCCGCATACGCGCGTAACGATCACCGCCGGCGAAGGTGATGAACGCGTGATCGAGATCGAGGCGCGGCCATGAACATTCTCGCGCTCGACGCTGCTGGGCGTTTCTCGCTCGCCGCTCTGAAGCGTGGCGATGAGACATTCTGCGCTGCCAGTGTTTACGGACAAGGCGCGGTGCGCGCTGTGTATTCGAGTGTCGATCAGGCGCTTGAGCAAGCCGGTGTGAAGCCTGGCGATCTCGATGCAATCGTCGTCAACACTGGCCCCGGTTCGTGGACGGCGACGCGGATCGCTGTGACTTATACGGCTGGCCTCGCCTTCGGTGCGGGTCTGCGCGTCTATGGCTATTCCGGCTTTGATATCGGCAAGCGCCTCGATCCGCGCGGCGTGTCGTTCATCGATCAGCTTCGCAAAACGGTTGCTGAAGAGGGCGCTTGTGAGGCGGGTTTCGTCGTCGACCTGTTCGGTACGGAGGATGGCGCGACCTATCTCGCTGACCGGCGCGCCTGGATGGACGAGATGCTGAAGCTCGGCGCCGAAGCGCTGGCGGCGGATGCGCCGGGCGATCCGCTGGAGCTACGCACCACATACTTCCAAGAATTTCTCGCCGGAGCGCGCAACTGATGGGCTTGGTGCTCGGCATCGAAACGGCGTGCGATGATACGGCTGCGGCGGTCGTGGATGACGAGCTGCGCGTACGCTCAAGCGTTGTGTGGGGCCAAAAGCAAACACACGAGGCGTTTAACGGCGTCGTGCCGGAGCTGGCGGCGCGCCGTCATGCTGAAGTGATCATGCAGGTGGTCAAGCAGGCGCTGGATGAAGCGAATGTGCGCATCGAGGATTTGGCCGCGATCGCGGTGAACAATCAGCATGGCTTGGTCCGCTCTGTTGTTGTGGGTGTCGCTACAGCCCGCGGTTTGGCAGTCTCGCAAGGGCTTCCGCTGATCCCGGTGCATCATGTCGAGGCGCATGTGTTCTCCGCGATCATGAGCAATCCGGAGCTGTTCGACGAGCACATTTGTCTCGCCGTGGCCGGCGGCCATAACGCGCTCATCCATGTGCGCGGCATGGGCGATTACGAAGTGATCGGGCGAACCTTGGACGACAGCGCCGGTGAGGCGTTCGACAAAGTCGGCTCGTATCTTGGCTTGCCGTTTCCCGCTGGCGCTCAAGTTGATGCGCTCGCGCGCGGTGGCAATCCAAAGGCGTATGATTTTCCGCGCCCGAAGATGAAAGACGGCACGCTCAATTTCAGCTTCAGCGGGTTGAAGACGCCGGTGCGGATGGTGGCCGAGAAGCTGCAATTGCAAGAGGGCGCTGCTGATGTCGCCGCGAGTTTCGAGCGCGCCGTTGTTGACGTGCTTATCGTCAAAACTCTCGCCGCAGCCGAGCAGCGCGGCGTGAACCAAGTCAGCGTCGTTGGCGGCGTGGCGTGCAACACGCTCCTCCGTCAGGAATTGCCGATCGCCGCTGCAAAGCACGGTGTGAAAGTGACTCTGACGCCGCCAAAGCTGTGCACCGACAACGCCGCAATGGTGGCCGGCCTCGCGCAGCAAAAATTGCGCGAAGGCGCGCAAAGCAAGCTCGATCTCGACGCAACGCCGAATGCGCCACTTGGCCGCCGCGCCGCGAATTATCGCCCGAACCAAGCCAGCTAGCCGCCGCATAAAGCTTGATCGTTGCGGCCGCCGCGTTACCCCTGGCTACAGGGGAGACACCAATGAATCTCAGCCGCCGCCGCTTTGGACAACTCTCACTCGCAGCACTCGCGTCTGCCTGTGCGCGCAATGCAGGCGCGCAAGATTTCCTGATCTTCGGCGGGCCGATCTACACCGGCGTCGCCGCTAACCCGCGCGTTGAAGCTGTGCGGGTGAGTGGTGGGCGTATCGCGTTCGCGGGTGCGCTCGCGGATGCGCGCAGCGCTGGCGTGCAAGAGATCGATCTGGGCGGCGCGGCCGCGTTCCCCGGCTTTACCGATGCGCACGTACATCTTACGGGCGTGGGCCAACAGGCGATGTTGCTTGATTTGGTCGGCGTCGAGTCGATCGCGGCGATGCAACAGCGTTTGCGCGACTACGTAGGCGCGCATGCGCAAGGCCCGATCATTGGCCGCGGTTGGATCGAAACGCATTGGCCGGAGCGCCGCTTTCCAACGCGCGCCGATCTCGACGCAGTGGTGAGCGATCGACCTGTCGTGCTCGAGCGCATTGATGGTCACGCTGTCGTGGCGAACACCGCAGCGCTGGCGCTTGGCCAAATCGAAAACGGCACGGCCGATCCTGCCGGCGGGCGCATCGAACGAGATGCGTCAGGCGCAGCGACCGGCATGTTGATCGACAACGCTGCGAGCCTCGTCCAAGCGCGCTTGCCTGCGCCGACGCCAGAGCAGATGCGCCAAGCCTTAGCCGAAGGCGCGCGCATCTACGCGTCGCGCGGTTGGACCGGCATTTGCAATATGAGCACGAGCGCCGCGGAAGCCCAGCTTTTCGCGGATTTGGCCGCTTCTGGCGAGATGCCGCTCAACGCCAATCTTTATCTCACACCGGACGATTCCGGCGCGGTGTTCGAGCGCGGACCCTATGCGGACGATACCGGGCTCGTGCATGTGCGCGGCGTGAAGCTCTACATGGATGGCGCCCTCGGCTCACGCGGCGCGGCGTTGCTGCAGCGTTACAGCGATGCGCCGAGCGACGGTCTGCTCGTCACTCCCGTTGAGGAGATGCGCGCTCTGCTGCTGCGCGCGCGCGAGCGCAATGTGCAGATCGCGACGCACGCGATCGGCGATCGCGGCAACCGTCTGGTGCTCGATGCATATCGCGATGTCTTTGGTGGCAACGCCGAGGCGCTGCGCGCCGCGCGCTGGCGTATCGAGCATGCGCAAGTAATCGCACCGGAGGATCAGCCGCGCTTCGCGGCGATGGGCGTGATCGCGTCGATGCAGCCTTCGCATGCGATCAGCGATTTGCATTTCGCACCCGCACGTCTTGGTCTTGGGCGTCTCGGTGGCGCTTATGCCTGGAAGGCGTTGCTCGACTCCGGCGCTCATCTCGCCGCTGGCAGCGACGCGCCGGTCGAGCGCGGTGATCCGCTGATAGAGTTTTACGCCGCCGCTTATCGTCATGACCTCAACGGCTTCGCCGGTCCTGACTGGCATCTAGAGCAAACGCTCAACCGTGCTGAGGCGCTGGCCATGCTAACGTCCGGCGGAGCGTATTCCGCTTTCGAGGAGACGGAGCGCGGCACGCTCGAGGTCGGCAAGCGCGCTGACATCAGCGCCTTCTCCGCCGATCTCATGGAGGCGCCGGCGGCGGACATTCCGGTCGCTCAGGCGGTCCTCACTATGTCCGGGGGCCGGGTCACACACACCTCCCTCTAGCCCTCTCGCTTGCGGCGCCTGCGCCACACCCGCCGAGGGAACCCGGCCACGCCCCACGCGAGGGCTCTTGCCAATGCCACCGGTTTCTGCGTACTCCTGGAAATAGACACCGGTGGCAAAGACCAACAAATAGTGGTGTTGAGGGAAGAAACGCGGCTTTAGGGTAGGGGCTCGGCTTGCCACCCCTCCGCCTGGGCTGCCGGGGAGGGACGTCATGGCGGCGAAGAAATCAACGTGGAAAATGGGTGCGTTTGGCACTGCCTCGGTGGCGGTGCTGACGATGGCGCTGGGCCTTACGGCCGGAAGCGTCGCGATGGCGCAAGACGAGCCGGAACTCGACGAAGAGATTGTCGTCACCGGCTTTCGGGGCAGCTTGGAAGCGGCCATCGACATCAAGCGCGAAGAGACCTCGGCGGTGGACGTCATCGTCGCCGAAGACATCGCCGACTTCCCCGATTTGAACCTCTCGGAATCGATCCAGCGCGTGCCTGGTGTTGCGATCACCCGCGACGCCGGCGAAGGCCGTCAGATTTCGGTGCGCGGCCTGGGCGCGCAGTTCACCCGCGTCCGCATCAACGGCATGGAATCGTTGGCCACGACGGGCGGCACCGACGCCGTCGGCGGCACCAACCGCGCCCGCTCGTTCGACTTCAACATCTTCGCGTCTGAACTCTTCAACTCGATCACAGTGCGCAAGAGCGCGTCGGCTGAAGTCGAAGAAGGTTCGCTGGGCGCGACCGTTGATCTGCAAACGGCGCTGCCCTTCGATTATGACGGCTTCACCATGGCTGCGTCCGGTCAGCTTCACTACAATGACCTGTCGCAGAGCACCGACCCGCGCCTCGCCTTTCTGATCAGCAATCGCTGGGGCAATATCGGTGCGCTGTTCTCGGTCGCCTACAGCAGCCGCCAGTCGCTCGAAGAGGGCGCGAGCACGGTGCGCTGGCAGAACGGCACGGGCTCCGGCGCCGGCTTCGGTTCGGAAACGACGGCAGGTTACACGCTGGCGCAACTCAATGCCGCCTTCCGCCCGCGTATTCCGCGCTACGACGTTTACGAGCACGAGCAAGATCGCCTTGGCATCACCGGCGCGCTGCAATGGCGCCCATCAAACGCGACGGAAGTCACGCTGAGCGCGCTCTATGCGAGCTTTGAAGGCACGCGCACCGAATCCTTCCTGCAATCGCAAGTGTTCTCGACGACGGGCGCCGGCGGCATTGGTGGTGTCGCCGTCACTGACGCGGAAATCCGCGGTGGCTCGCTTGTTTATGGTATGTTCAACGGGGTCGATGTCCGCTCGGAGCTCCGTTACGACGAATTGTCGACAGAGTTCACTCAGTTGACCTTGAACGTCTCGCACGACTTTTCGGATCGTTTGAGCTTCCGCGCCATGGCCGGCATTGCTGAATCGGATCACCAAAACCCGGTTCAAACGACGCTGTTGTTCGACGCCAACAACATCAATGGCTACAGCTACGATTTCCGGGGTGACAATCGCCTGCCGTTGATCACGTACGGTGCGACCAACGTCAACGCGCCGTCGACTTGGACGCTGTCTCAAATCCGCTTGCGTCCGCAAACGGCGCTCAACACGTACGACACGATCAGCGCGGATCTTGAGTTCGACGTCACCGACATCTTCACGCTCACTGGCGGCGTGAATTGGCGCAGCTATGAGTTTGTATCGACCGAAAAGCGTCGCTCGAACGGTA
This sequence comes from uncultured Terricaulis sp., assembly GCA_964478365.1. Lineage (GTDB taxonomy): Bacteria > Pseudomonadota > Alphaproteobacteria > Caulobacterales > Aquidulcibacteraceae > Vitreimonas. Next base: position 4,453 of record CAYZIJ010000019.1, on the reverse strand, counting down.
CAACGTCGAACCAGGAAACAGTCATCCCAGGGTTTGCATCAGGTACGCCGATCGCCAACTACAGTTACACGATGACTCTGAGCGGCCGTGGTCTCGATCTGCCGACAGGTTTGCCGACGACTTGGCTGGTGCCGGATATCAACGCCGCCGCCTCGCTCTGGGATCTCTACAACGAGAGCGTCTTTCCGATGGGCATTCAGCCTGCACTCGGAAACAACAACACGATTGGCGAAGACACGATGGGCGGTTTCGTCCAACTCGATTGGTCGACGCCGGAAGGGCGCTTCCGCGGCAACATTGGCGCGCGCTACGTCGAGACCGAGCAAACCAGCACAGGCTACACTTTTAGCGCTGGCGTGCCGGTGCTCTCGACGGCTGAACGCACCTACAACAACGTGCTGCCGTCCTTGAACATGGTGTTCGAACCGGTGGATGACCTGCTCTTCCGCGTTGGCGCCGCGCAAGTGATGTCGCGTCCGAACCTGGGCTTCCTGGCGCCAGGCGCGGCCGTCAGCGTCAGCGGCTCGAACCGCACCGTCACCGCCGGCAACCCCGAACTCGATCCGACGATGGCGGACGCCTACGACTTTAGCGCCGAATGGTACTTCACTGAGGGCGGCTTGCTCTCGGCGGCTTACTTCGTGCGCGACATCGATGCGTTCATTCAAACCGTGCGCGAAGATCGCCCGTTCACTGGCAACTCGCTCGGCTTGCCCGATAGCGTCGCGACCGCCGCGTGCGGCGCGACTGTCGGTTGCAACGCCACTGTCGATTGGGCCTTTAACTTGCCACGCAACACGCCTGGCGGCGCGGTCAGCGGCTACGAAATCGGCCTGCAATTGCCGTTCTTCTGGGCTGATGGCTTCTGGGGCAATTTTGGCTTCCTGGCCAACTACACCCGGATCCTGGAATCAGAAGTCCAGTACGTCGACGGCCTCGGCAATCCGACGATCCAAGGTCCGTTGCTGCAGCTCTCCGATCGCTCGTGGAACGCGACGATTTTCTACGAAGACGACACCTACAGCGCGCGCATCTCAGCTGCCTATCGCAGCGAGTATCCGACGACGCTTCCGGGCCGAAACGGCAACTTGACTGAAGAGACGACTTCTTCGCTCAACATCGATGCCGCAGCGCGCTGGAACATCAGCGATCGCTTCGCGCTGACTTTCGAAGGCGTGAACCTGACCGACGAAGTCAACGATCAATACCTGACGCCGGACGATCGTCTGTCGTTCTACCACCATTACGGCCGCTCGTTCTTCTTAGGCTTCCGTTACACGAACTAACTCCTCCTAAGCATATCGGACCTGTTCAGGGTGCTGGCGAAAGCCGGCGCCCTTATTTCTTTCGCTCCTCCTCGATGGAGGAGCTGTCGGCGCGCAGCGACGACTGAGGAGGCGTGGCCTGCATCTGTTGGGGACGAGCCTCGTGAGGCTTCGCTTTCTTGGTCGGCGCGCGCGCCTCCTCCGGCCGCTTCGCGGCCACCTCCTCCATCGAGGAGGAGTTTAAGCAAGTGCGGCGCGCGCGGCTTGCTCAAGCCCTGGCGGAGAGAGGGGGCCGTGTTCGAGCATGGCGGAGTGGAAGCGTTTGATGTCGAAACGCGGATCGCGCCGCATGCGTTCGCGCAAATCGCCGATGTGCAGCATTGCTAAGCCTTGCGCCGTATAAACGCCGGGCTGCACGCAGAAGCGCAGCACGTCTTCTTCAATGCTCACAAAGGCAATGCTCTCGCCTTGCAGCGCGCGCATTTCTTCGATCGCCCGCTCGCGGCTCCAGCGCATGGCGTGGATGCCGGTGTCGCAGACGATGCGCCCCGTGCGGAACAGCATCCATTGCAGATAGCCAATGCGCCCAAGCGGATCGCCTTCGAACGCGCCGCTTTCGTCGGCGAGACGCTCAGCGTAACTCGACCAGCCTTCGAGATAGCCATTGGCATAGCGTTCTTGCAGCGTGGCGACATTGGCAGCGCCGGCGAACGGCGCTTGGTAAATGTGGCCGGGGATGAGTTCGTGATGAACAACGCTCGGCAACGTCCAGCTCGCGCGCGGGGCGCCGAGATCGACGAGATAGGCCGAGCCTTGGCGGCGGCCCTGCGCGCCATTGTCTTCTTGGCGCGCGGGGAGGCGGCGCACCTCGGCCGGCGTTTCCATCGAATCAACCAACACATCGCGCAGTACAGTGCGCGCGCGCGTGAGACTGGCGGCCATGTCAGCGACAGCGCGGGCTTTGCCGGCATCGTCCTGGCCGTAGAGATAACTCGGATCACGGGCGAGGGCGCGCAAGCGCTCGGCGACATCGCCTTGTGTTAGCCCGCGTGCGCGTAGCAGCGCATCGGCCTCGCTTTGCAGCACCCTGCAGCGATCCAGCGCGCGCGCATGCGCTTCACGAGGATCGACTGGCGCGCCGAGCTGGAATTGCAGCACGGCGGAGTAGTATTCCTCGCCATTCGGCAAGCGCCACATGCCCGGTTCGCTGCCGGCGCGTGGCCGCAGTTCGCGCACGGTTTCGAGTTGTCGCACCAAAGCCGCGTGAATTTCACGGCCGTTGCCTTCGGCGCTTGGCGCGACGCGGGCGATCGCTTGCTCCAATTGCACCGCTGCCGCGTCCAGCGCGAAGTCCGGCGCGATCACGCCACGAGAGGCGTGGCCCAGCATGCGATTGGTGTCGCGCTCGACTTCGCGCATCCAATAGCGCGGCGTGTCGTCCGTGCGCATTTCCGATGCACGCTTCCACGAACCGGTGCGGTGCGTCACCGGGTAGGGATAGCCGGCCGTGCCCCAGTTCATGCGCGAAAGCGTTGCGTCAGCTTCAATGCCAGGGAGGATCGCGTCGTAGAGGATGCGGCCTTGTTGTGTGAGTGGCGATGCATCGTAGCGGCGGAGCAGGAACGCCCGTGTGCTGCGCGAGCGATCATTGAGCCGATCGACAAACGCGCGAAACTCTTCGTCCGCCGCCGGATCCGGCGTAGCCGTAGCGGCAGGCGCAGTCGCGCAGCCTGCAAGCGAAGCAACGCCGGCAAGCAGCAGCGAACGGCGATCGATAGAGTTAATGCGCATCCCGAAACGAGCATACGCAAAAAGCTAACCCCGCGCACTGCGCGGGGTTAACGGTAGATATTCGAAGGTGGCTGTCGACTTAAGCCGCCGCAACGCCTGACGTGACCGTCGCAGTCGCGCCGGCTTCTTGCGGATCGCGCAGCACGTAGCCGCGGCCCCAGACCGTCTCGATGTAGTGTTCGCCACCCGTAGCGGCCGCCAGCTTCTTGCGCAGCTTGCAGATGAACACGTCGATGATCTTCAGTTCCGGTTCGTCCATGCCGCCATAGAGATGGTTCAAGAACATCTCTTTGGTGAGCGTCGTGCCTTTGCGGAGCGAGAGCAGCTCCAGCATTTGATATTCTTTGCCCGTCAGGTGAACGCGCTGAGCGTTCACTTCAACGGTCTTGGCGTCGAGGTTTACCGTGATGTCGCCCGTTTTGATAACGGAATGAGCGTGACCCTTGGAGCGGCGGACGATCGCGTTGATGCGGGCGATCAGTTCGTCCTTGTTGAAGGGCTTGGTCATGTAGTCGTCGGCGCCGTAGCCGAGGCCGCGGACTTTCGTGTCGGTGTCGGCGGTGCCCGAGAGGATCAGGATCGGCGTGTTGACGCGCGCGACACGGAGCTGCTTCAGCACATCGTAGCCGTGCATGTCCGGCAGCGTCAGGTCGAGTACGATGATGTCGTAGTCGTAGAGCTTGCCGAGATCGATACCTTCCTCGCCGAGGTCGGTCGTGTAGATGTTGAAGCCCTCGGACTTGAGCATCAGCTCAATGCCCTGCGCTGTCGCGCTATCGTCTTCGATCAACAAAACCCGCATTGAATTGCTCCCCGTCGGCGCGGCGCCTCGGCATAACGTTAACTCACAGAATCAATGGCAACGGTTTAATCTTCGTAAACGTCGTCAACGATTCTTACTGAGCTGGTGTCCTTAACCGCGCGCTGATGCCCTATCAGCTTCCCGTTAACGAACCTTAGAATCTGATTTGGAATCACGTGTCCAGCTTTAGATGCTGCTGAAAAATGCAACGCAACCTGTTGATTTTGAATCGGCGAACCAATGAGCCGTGCGTTGCAACGCTTAGCGTTAGGATTTGATTCACCATACGCGCTGATGAAAGTGTGAGGAAACGCACGCGCGCTATGCCTTCACTGCTCACTAAACTCACTGAAGAGATCAATGCGCTCGATCCGCGACGGTTCGAAGGGCGCGTGACCGGCTTGTCAGGTTCCCTGATTGAAGCGACGGGGCCGATGGAAGCGCTGGCGCTCGGCGCACGCGCCACTGTTCATGGCCACACGCAGATGCGCGGCGAGATCGTCGGCTTTCGCGGTGATCGCGCGCTGATCGCGCCATACGATGCGATCGAAGCGATCCGGCCCGGCGCGCGTGTGGTGCTAGAAGGTGGCGCGCC
>CAYZIJ010000018.1:0-51338 GCA_964478365.1 uncultured Terricaulis sp. | reverse complement strand
TTGCTCCCGATTCTCGCTCAAACTCGGCGAACTTGGTTTTCACAATGTGATCGTAACGCGGCAAGTCAGCGAGAATCTGCTCAACGTCGCTGACAAGTTGGTCGACACTAAACTCGTCGGCCGACTGACAGAATTTGGGAATGCCAGCGGCTTCCAGCAGCAGATCGTGTTTTGGGCCATAGCTTATGGACACGCAAGGGCGCCGCATCTTCAAGCCTGCGATCAGCACGTGAAATCTAGAACCAATCACAACATGACAAGATGCTGCAGTCGCCATCACGTCATCCAGGGTCTTCATCCGTTCAGCGCGCAAGAAAGGATCATCGTTCGCCGCGGGCCGCGGAAGGTTAGCGAGTGCTCGTTTGTCGGACGGTTCGGCGACCAAGTATTCTAATTGATAGCCTCGCATTGTAGCATTTTCGACGAAGCGTGCGAGCTTGCCTGCGTAGCTGGTTTCGATTGTCGCATCGCGGCGCCAGCCGCGATAAGCCATCACGCCGAGGCCAATCTTGATCGGCTCCCGCGGCAAGTTCGGCGACTGTTCCACATCGCTAGCGAAGACGAGGTCCGGAAACACTTCGCTTCCGGTTTCATCAAGTCCGATGCTTCGCATGAAATCCAGCGACCCCGTGTCACGATACGAACGAGAAATTGCGCATTGTGCAGCGGACTTGAGAAAGAATCGGCTGAGCGGATTGATTATCGGTCCCGCGCCCACACTGAGGCACACGACGCGCCTTCCTCTCAGGCGCGCTGCCACCGACCACCGAAACACCTGAGCCGGAAAACCAAGTGGCCCAGTGCGATAATCATCGAACACGCCTGTTCCAGCCCAAACGATGATGTCGTATCGACCGACGATCCAAAGCGAATAGAGCCAGTTTACCACGCCGCTTGGCAAACGAAGAAGTGCGTTGTCGAGCCAACGCAGCAATCCTGGCGGTTTGTGCGCCATCTTGAATGCTCGCAGACCGAAGCGAGCGGCGACTATTTTAGGATCATGACAAATCGATTCCAGCGGTACGTCCGGCGCGCATCTGCGCATCAGTTGTAGCGCGGCGTCCAACGACGCATCGTTGCCAAAGTTGCCGGTGCCGAAGCCTCCGATCAGCGCCACTCTTATTGACTGCACCCGTCGCGCCCCGCATTTCGACCATGACTTCATAAGCTGCCAACACACCTCACTTGGAGAAACAGCAGCGAGGCTGACGCCCGCGGCTGAAACTGATCAGGGGCTGGCCGGATAACGCGCAAACACTTGGCGCCTCGAACCGAAGGCGATCACCTCAAACGCATCGCGGGCGCCATCGGAAGTCTCCATACCGGGCGAGCCTAGCGGCATGCCGGCGACCGCAAGTCCGATCACGCCGGCGGGCCGTTCGCGAAGCAAACGCTCGATTTCGCGCGCAGGCACGTGACCTTCGATGACATAATCATCGACGGTGGCTGTGTGACACGAGGCGAGATCGGCGGGCACGCCTAACTGCTGTTTCAGGCCCGCCATATTCGTGACGCTTACAAGTGTGGCGCGAAAACGTCCACTTGCAGCAATTTGCTCGGTCCAGATCGCGCAGCAACCACACCCCGCGTCACGACGGACCAGGAGCTCGCGCGCTTGCATTCTGGATGCGCAGCCGCCGATCGAAAGCGCGCCGCCGAGCACCGCGAAGCCTGCAAAAACATGTCTCCGGTTCAAACTAGCATCCTCTCGTCATTTTTTGCGCGCCAGCGCCATAAGTGTCCAGGCTAACCCCAACCGGGCCAACGCAGTTTCATACGATCCTCCGGCAATGAAACGAAGAGCGCGGCGAGCCCGCCGCCCGGCGATGAGGCAAAGCGGCCAACGATTTGCACGCGGCGTGATCGGGCGAATTTCGCATACTTCGAAATTCGCTGTGAGCAATAGCGCCTGAAGTTCGGCACGATCGACCCAGCGCCTAATCTGACCCGGCATCCGCTCATCGACCCGGTTGAACTTTTGCAACACGGGGCGATTCTGTGTCGCCAACATCAGAAGGCCGCCCGGTGCGGTCAAAGCCGCTAGTTTTTCGACAAAGGCTTGCTGATCGTCAACATGAGAAAGAACCTCAATAGACACTACTACGTCGAAGGCGCCTTGATCAAGCGCCAAGGACATAAAGTCGCCTGCAATGAACTGGACGCCGGATACTCGCTCACCCGCTCGCCGCAACACCTCATCGGAAAGGTCAGTAGCTGTGACCTCCCCATAGGGCTTTAGCCAGGGGCATAACCATGCAGCTCCACAGCCGACCTCCAAAATACGCAAATTCGCGCGCCCGAGCCGCCCGAGCCATTCGATAATGACCGAACGCTGATCGAGCGACACTTCCGAGATGCCCGGCTCGCGATGCGCAGCATTCCAATCATTCCAAAAAATTTGCTGAAGAGCGATCGGCTCGCTCATACTCGGCCTCCACTCAACAGAGTTGCAAGTCTCGCTCTGTTTACGCATCCCCATCCAAAACCCCTCATCTCGGGAGCATTGAGGGTTCATGGCGCCGGGTGCGTAATGGAAGTGGGGCCGGAGAAAAACCATGTTTACCGAACTGGATCGCATGCTTGCCGCACTTCGTGATCGGCCACTGGATCGGTCATTTGACCAATTTGAACCGCGTGTATGGGGTCGGATCGACGTCGCCGCGACGAAGGCCGCACCGCCTCAAACCACTTGGCGCTGGCAGGCGGGCCTAGCCGCGGTGATGCTGACGTTCGGCGCTTTTGCCGGCGGCGCGGCGGTCGCTCGCTCAGAGAGCGACTCCTCGCCGTTTGCAGTGCACCAGGCTTATGCGCCTTCTACTTTGCTTGGGGATGATCGTTGAAGTTTTCGTTTCGAGCCATCTTGCTCACGGCCTTGGCGTCGCTGGCGGCTGGCTTTGGCGGTGTCTGGTTGGGCACGATCGCGCTGGCGCCAGCGCCCGCTCCTTCGATGCACGATGTCGTACATCACCGGCTTGATTTAAGCGGCGAGCAGCTCGCTCGAATAGAGGCTTTGGAGGCGGCGTTTGCTGCGCGCAAGCACGCGCTTGAACTAGAAATGCGTTCCGCCAACGCTGACCTAGCCGCAGCAATCCGCGAAGAACACGCAAACGGTCCAAGGGTGGCCGCCGCGGTGGAGCGATTTCATAATGGCATGGGTCGGCTACAGACCGAAACCATCGCTCACATGTTTGCGATGCGCGAGGTCTTGAACGATGAGCAGAAGGCGATTTTCGACGACACCGTCGTTGAGGCGTTAACCACCGAGCCGCAATGAGCGTCCCCTCGCCCGAAAGCGATGACGCATCGCTCGTGGCTGCGGCGCTCGCTGGTCAGGAGGCCGCATTTTCTTTGCTCATGCGCCGTTACAAGGAAAAGGTCTATCGGTTCGTGCGCTCCTACGTCGCCGACGCCGACGAAGCCTATGACCTCACTCAGGAAACGTTTGCCGCAGCCTGGCTTGCGCTTGCTCGCTATGACGAAAACCGTCCATTCCCCGCATGGATCAAGCGGATCGCGCTCAATAAATGCCGAGACTGGGCCCGCCGCCGCGCCGTCCGTCGCTTCTTCTTTGGCGCTGAGAGCATCGAGACCTCCCCAGATATCGCCGCCACAACAGATGCAAGCGATGAGGCCCTGCAGCGTAACCTTGCGCGGCTTGATTCCGCGATTTCAGCCTTGCCGGCGGGCCTGAAAGAGCCCCTGCTGCTGACGGCGATCAGCGGCATGAGCCATCACGACGCCGCGCGCGCGCTGAACTTGACGACTAAAGCGATCGAAACGCGCGTCTACCGCGCCAAGGCCGCTCTCGCACGGGCGCTTCGCGATGAGTAAAGCTGCCAAATGGCGGGGCGCAGCACGCATAGGGCCGTGGTGGGCGGCATTCCTGGGCGCTGCGGGCGACAATGGCTTTCATAGCCACCACGCCATTCAAGCATTCGCTGGCCCCCACGCACTGCTCGTGGACGCAAGCGGCGAACATCACGGCCAAGGATTTGTTGCGCCCGCCAACATGTCCCATCGCGCGACAGCGGCGTATCCCAGCAGCTTTCTTTACGTCGATCCCGACAGCGCACCCGGACAGCGGATTGCTCGTGCGATCGGCGAACGGATCAACGTGCTTTCCCCGGCCCAAGCAGCAGAACTGGCCGCCATCGTCAAAACCTCGATCGCGGATGAAGGCGCCGATCCAGCCGAGCGATTAGCCAGTTTGTTGGGCGCGGCAGAGATCGCGCCAACCCGCGACGCTCGCATTGGTGCAGCGCTCGCCGCTTTTCACGACAGCGAGGCGCCCCTTGACGCGCGCGCGCTCGCCTGCACGCTTAATCTCTCGCAATCGCGCGCAGCGCATCTTTTTCGCGATGAAGTCGGGGTGCCGATCCGGTCTTTCCTGCTTTGGTCAAAGCTCCGGCGCGCCATCACCGGCATCGCCCAGGGACTATCGCTCACCGACGCCGCCCATCATGGCGGCTTTGCAGACTCGCCTCACTTCTCGCGCACTTGCGTGCGCATGTTTGGCGCAAGCCCGCTCACCATCACGGGCGCGATGAAATTCGACGAAGCGTAGCTGTTTCGTTCAAGCATTTGGTGTCCGCCCCGGCCAACTTGGCGCAAGGAGAGCTCCAATGCGCCTTGCCGTTCGCTATCTAGCCTACCCACTCGTCATCGGGATCGTATTCATTGGCGCGGTAACGCTGGCGGCCTCACCGGGCGCGACGATTGCTTTGCCCGTCCTGACGCTCGCGGGCGTGCTTGCAGTTGGTGGGCTGGAGCGGCTTTCACCCTATCAACGGGCCTGGACCAAGAACCACGGCGATCTCTTGGCTGACATCCAGTATAACGTCATGGGTGCGGTCCTTATTCAGGCGAGCGTGCATTTCGTCTATCCGCTCAGCACAACGGCGCTGTCGCTCGGACTTTGGCCCAGCACATGGCCGATCTGGGCGAGCGTGGTCGGCGCTGGCGTCATTATCGATTTCGGACTCTATTGGATGCACCGCTGGAGTCACCGCTCAGCCCTTCTGTGGCGCTTCCATCAGCCGCATCACAGCCCAGAACGTCTCTACTGGCTGAACGGCGAGCGCCGCCACTTGGTGAGTGCACTTCTTCTGGCGACGCCAGGGCTTGTTGCTACAGCATTACTCGGCGCACCGCAGGCAGCGCTTGCCGCTTGGTTTGCGATCCTGCCCGTGCATCTGGCCTTCCAGCACGCCAACATTGACTACACGCTCGGACCATTCCGCCGCCTGCTGGGCGTCGCCGAGATGCATCGCTGGCACCACAAGCGCGACTACGAAGACGCTCAAGTCAATTTCGGTGAGGTGTTCCTTGTGTGGGATTGGCTGTTCGGGAGCCTTCACGACGCCTCAGAGAAAATCGAAAGCGCGGATTTGGGCTTGAGCGACGCGACCTATCCGAAGGGATTTTTCGCCCAGCACGCAGCGCCGTTCGACCCGCGGCGCTGAGAATGTTCGCTTCGCCTGCAAGGCGTTGCGCGAGTTTCGGTCCGTCATTGCTTTCCATTTGAATGGTCACGACGAATGAACAACTCTGCCTACATCCCCGCGCTCGGTCGCCGCGAATTGACCGGGATGTATGATTGGGTCATTGCGGCCATGACGCGCGAGCGCGTCTGGCGATCGCTTGTCCTTACGGCGCTCGACGCGCGCACCGGCGAGGTCATCGTCGATCTGGGCGCAGGCACCGGCTCGCTCGGCATCATGATCAAGAAGCACGCGCCTGGCGCCCGTCTCGTGGCTGTCGATCCAGACCCTGACGTAAGGCTCATCGGCGAACGAAAGGCCCGCGCGGCGGGCGTGGAAATCGACTACGAAACCGCCATGGGAGCCGCGCACCTCGCCTCTGTTGACGCAGCCGAAGCGGATGCGGTGACATGCTCTCTTGTGCTGCACCAATGTCCGCTTGAAGCGAAGCAGAGCATTCTGGAGAACGCGTTTCGGCTGCTAAAGCCCGGCGGGCGGCTCGTGCTTGCCGATTACGGCGAACAGCCGACGCCGTTGATGCGAACTGCCTTCTTGCTGGTCCAGATGACCGACGGCTTCGAGCCGACCGAGCATAATCGCCGCGGCGCGGTCCCCCATTTGTTACAGGCCTGCGGCTTTCAACGCACTGAGATAGTAAAGCGCGTACCTACGGCGACCGGCCTGATCTCGATTTGGCGAGCCACGAAGGAAGTCTAAGTAAACCACAACGCCGCTACGGCTAGTGACCGCCCGGTAACGCGTCCGGCAACTGCCGTGCGAGCGACAAAGCGCTTCAAGACGCCAAATCGCGTGGGCGAGGTGAACTGCGTCGCTGCGTCAGCCGCAATTTCGGTCGCGTCAGGTTTGCGCGCGAGCGCGCAGCCATAAGCGCAGCCGCAAGAGCCGGGTGAAAGCCGGGCAAACCTCCCCGCAGTTCATGAGCCGCTAGTTTGCTGGCGGCCGCGGAGCACGCGCAGAGGAATGATAAACGACAATACGCCAAGCGCCATCGCGGCGCTGCAGCACGCTAGTGGCGACGCCGCGACGTGAAATCGGCGCACGGGCTGCGGCTTCAGGGAACGTGATCTCGTAGGTGTAGACTTCGTTGGCGTAAGCCAGATCACCCACCACGGCGACATCGGTCTCAAGGCCATCAAAATCAAAGCTGGCGATTTCGCGCAGTTCGGGTCCCAAGTGGTGTGCAAGATAGGTGGCGAAGTCGCCTTCGACGCCGCCTTGCTCGAAGACTTGGGAATCTGGCCAGAAGTAGCGCGCGGCCGCTTCGCCGTCGCGGGCCTCAACCGCTTGCCGGTAACCAGAGAGGACCGCTTCCACGGCCGCCTCGTCGACGCTGGGCTGGGCTGCCGCCGCGCCCGCCATGGCCCAAGCTGCGACAAAGACGACGACTAATTTCTTCAGCATCCACACCTCCCCTTTTTCAGTGCTGCATCTATTTGCGTTTACGCGCCGGTTGCCGATTTCCCGCATCCTGGCGTCACTCTCAGGCGTAAGGCCTGAGGGATCGCGCCGAAGCGCGCGTATTCTAAGATACTGTCGGGTTTTTCTCAGAGTGGAGCAACGTAGTGCGCAAGGCCCTCGACCGTCGATCACTACTGAAGACTGCGGGCGTAGGAGCCGGCTGGCTGGCGTTTGAGAGCATGTTGCCTGCTTGGGCGCAGACGGGCTCGCCCGGCATCGCGCCCGCCATGACCACCTTGGCCGGCCCCGATGTGGCGCTGAGCATCGGCCGCTCACCTTTTACGGTAGGCGGCAGAACCGGACACGCCGTGACCATCAACGGTACGCTGCCAGCCCCGTTATTGCGGTTGAGAGAAGGCCAAAACGTCCGCCTCGCCGTCACCAACACACTCGATGAAGACACTTCGATCCATTGGCACGGCATCCTGCTTCCCTTCCAGATGGATGGCGTACCGGGCGTCAGTTTTCCGGGCATCCGTCCTCGCGAAACCTTCGTCTATGAGTTCCCGATCATTCAGGCCGGCACGTTTTGGTATCATAGCCATTCGGGCCTGCAGGAAGCATTAGGCCATTACGGGCCGATCATCATCGATCCGGCTTCACGCGATCCGGTCGAATATGACCGCGAACACGTGCTCGTCTTGTCGGACTGGAGCTTCGTGCATCCGCACCAGATTTTGGCGCGCCTGAAGCAAAGCCCCGGCTATTTTAATTATCAACGAACAACGGTGGCGGGCCTCCTTTCAGGCGAAGACCGGATGAGCGCCGCCGACCGGCGCATGTGGGCTGAAATGCGCATGGACCCGCGCGACGTGCTCGACGTCAGCGGCTCAACCTACACGTATTTGATCAATGGTCATGGGCCTGACGAAAACTGGACGGGTCTCTTCCGTCCTGGCGAGCGCGTGCGGCTGCGCATTATAAACGCCTCGGCAATGTCGATCTTCAACGTGCGCATTCCGGGCCTCGCCATGACCGTCGTCCAAGCCGATGGCGAAAATGTGCGACCTGTCGAAACCGATGAGTTCCAAATTTCCGTCGCTGAAACCTACGACGTCATCGTCACACCGACCGAAGACCGCGCTTACACAATTGTCTCCGAAGCCATAGACCGCTCCGGCATGTGCCGCGCCACCTTGGCGCCGCGACTGGGCATGAGCGGAGACATCCCGCCGTTACGCGAAGTCCCAAATCTCACGATGCGCGACATGGGCATGGACATGGGCGGGATGGGCGGGATGGGCGGCATGGACATGTCCGGCGCCATGCCCGGTATGGACCACTCAGGCATGGACATGAGTGGCATGGCCGGGATGAACCACGACATGGGCGCTGGCGCGAACGCTATGGATCATTCGAGCATGGACATGGGCGCGATGAATATGCGCGACCCAGAGAACGCCCCCCCTGACATGGCGGTCGGAGTGGGCGTCCAAACAATTTCGCCGATGCCCCAGAACCGGATGGGCGAGCGCCCGCTTGGGCTCGAGAATGTCGATCATCGCGTGCTCGTCTACACCGATCTCATTGCTTTGACGCCCAATCGCGACCGCCGGGCGCCCTCCCGCACGATGGAGATTCACCTCACCGGCAATATGGAACGTTTCATGTGGGGCTTTGACGGGCGCCGCTTCAGCGAACTGGTCGAGCCGATCCGGTTTGAACGGAACGAACGCGTACGCGTGACGCTGGTTAACGACACGATGATGGCGCATCCAATTCACTTGCACGGTCACTTCTTCGAACTGGTCAACGGCCATGACGGTTTTCAGCCGTTGAAACACACCGTCAATGTCGCGCCAGGCGGGAAGGTGACCTTTGACCTTACCGCCGACAATCCAGGCGATTGGGCGTTTCACTGCCACCTTTTGCTTCATATGCACGCGGGCATGTTCAATGTTGTAACCGTCCGTCCGCTTGACGGAGATGTCTCGTGAGATTTTTCGCCGCAACGCTGACGCCGCTGGTCTTGGTTGTCGTCAGTCCTGCATTTGCGCAAACGCCTGACCATTCTGCGCACCGTCGGGCGCCACCGGAAGAACGACAGATGCAGGCGCCTGACCCGCACGCGGGACATGACATGTCGGGCACGACTTCTCCGCCAGCCCCGCAACCCGATCCACACGCCGGCCACGACATGTCAGGCATGACCGCGCCGCAAGCACCACAAGACCCAGCGCAAGCTCCTCATGACATGCCCGGCATGACGATGCCTCAGGCGCAAGAGACCGACCCCAACGAAGGCCATGACATGTCAACGATGCCGGGGATGATGTGGCCCTCATCACCGCCCGCAGCGCTGGGGCCAAACGTGGAGACTAGCGCCGACAATGCTGGACGGCCGCCGGAGACACCCCCTCCCCCGTCCGCGAACGCCGACCCGGCACACGCGGCTGATCTCTATTTTGATCCGCGACTGATGGCGGCGGCGCGTGGACAATTACTTGCCGAAAATGGGGAAATCCTAACCAACGTCGTCATTCTCGACCGGCTTGAAGCCACTTTCGGAGATGGCGCGGATGGCTATGTTTGGGATGCGCAAGGCTGGTACGGCGGCGACATCAACCGCTTCTGGTGGAAGAGCGAAGGCGAAGGCGCCATCAACGGCGAACTGGAAAGCGGCGAGATCGAAGCGCTCTACAGTCGCGCGTTCACACCCTACTTTGACTTTCAAGCGGGCGTTCGCCAGCGTTATACGCCCGACGCTGACCGCACCGATCTTGTCGTCGGCGTTCAAGGTCTTGCGCCTTATTGGTTCGAGGTCGATGTCGCCGCGTTCTTGTCGAATGAAGGCGAGTTCAGCGCACGCGCCGAAGCCGAATACGATCTGCGTTTGACGCAGCGCCTCATCCTGCAGCCGCGCGCCGAGGGCGACTTTTCGGCCGAGGATGTACCCGAACATGCCACTGACACTGGCCTCACGAACGCAGAGCTGGGCGTGCGCTTGCGCTACGAAATCCGGCGCGAATTCGCGCCTTATGTCGGGATCGAGTGGTCAAGCAGCTTCGGGGATACCCGCGATTACGTTGAAGCGAGGGGTGAAGACGCGGAAGACACCCGTTTGGTCTTGGGCATCCGCGCCTGGTTTTGACATCTCCAAAAGGAAATCGAAGAATGAAAAGATTCTCAATCGTTGCTCTCGCCGCCGCCGCGCTTGCGGCATGCCAGCCAGCGGCCAATCAAGACGCATCCCCGCCAACTGACACTGTGGCGACACAGGAGCCTGCGGCTGCCGCGCCGCAAACGGCAGAGACGGCGCCTGCGACCGAACCGGCGGCACCCCCCGCACGAAGCACGCCGGCGCCACCGCGGCCCCGCGCTGAGCCCACGCCTGCAACTACCCCGGCACCCGCACAAACTATGCCTGATCACGACATGTCGGACATGCCCAATATGGAGCATCCGCCGGGGCAGTAATCAGGTGCGCCGCACGGTTAGAGTCGCGGCGACATAGAACTACGAAACCTTGGGGGAGGGCCATCGTGAATCTCGCGCGTTTGGCGTCGTTTGTACATAAATGGCTTGCGCTCCTGGTCGGGGTGCAGATCGTCTTTTGGGTCGTCAGCGGCCTTTTCTTCACGATTGTTCCGATCGAGCAGATTCGAAGCGAGCACCTCATTCGCCCGCCTGAAACGGCGCGTCCGCTCGTCATCGCAAACGGCGCGGCATTGAGTGCGATTCGCGATGTTCAAGGCCGAGCGCCCATCAAGCTTACGATCGAGACGCGTCCCACGCTCGGGCAAGTCATCGTCGCGGAATTCGCCGATGGACCGCCGGCGCTTTTCGAGGCCGCCACACTTCGTCAGCTTTCGCCGCTCGATGCGGATACAGCGGCGGCTGTCGCGCGCGGGCATGTGACGCTCACCTCGCCACCCGCGCGCGTCGAGCTGATCGAGACAGAAAGCTCCGAATATCGCGGCGCGCTGCCGGCTTGGCGGGCACAATTCGCTGATGGCGGCTTAGCGGTTTATGTCGCCGCCAACACCGGCGCAGTGACCGCTCGGCGCTCTGATATTTGGCGGCTCTATGACACGCTCTGGGCGCTCCACATCATGGATTGGCAGAACCACGAGGATTTCAATCATCCGCTCATCATCATCGTGACCGCCATCACGCTTTTATCGGTCATCGCCGGCATCGTGCTCATCCCCTACCGCATCCGGTTTGGAGGCGGCCGGCGGCGCAAGAGCGGGCCAGCGACGAGCGCAGCAGCGGATGGTTGAGGGATTGGCCACAAGCGCGCGTATCAAGGGTGTGAGCGGTCCCGACGTCATTAACGGAGAATTCGAAAATGAAAGTCAAACTTCTGGTCGGCGTGATCGCTGCGGCGTTGGTGTCAACCTTCGCGCTGAGCGCACCGGCCTTCGCGCATCAGGGCGAGCAGCATCAAGCAACGCCCCAGACCGCGGAAGGTGAAGGCACGGTGACCGCCATTGATGCGCAAGCAGGCACGGTCACTCTCAATCACGGTCCCATCGCAAGCCTTGGTTGGCCGGCAATGACGATGACGTTCCGCGTCCACTCCGCCGCCGTGCTGCAAGGCGTCAGCGTCGGTCAGCGCGTGCATTTTGAGCTGATGAACGACAACGGCCGCCCGATGGTGACGGAAATTCACGTGCTTTGATTCGAAAGGTAGCGAGGCGCCGCACGTCCGGCTAACGCTCGTGCGTGCGGCGCGGGCCTTGAGGGGAAGAATATGGCGCACACGAAGTCCACGGTTCGCATTGGGGCAGTGCTGGCCGTAGCGTTCTCGCTGCTACTGCTAACCCCGCAAATCTCTTTCGCCCACCGCGACGAACAGCATCCGCCGCAAGCGGCCCAAACCGACGCGTCGCAAACCGCGCCCGAACACGACATGGGCGCGATGCAGCCTGGCGAAATGACGTGGCCGACCGCCGAAGACACGGGCGGCATGATGATGATGGATCATGAGCGCCCGACGACCTTATCGGGCCGGGTCATCCGCTGGCTCGGCGTGTGGCACCCAGCCGTCATCCATTTTCCTATCGCCCTGCTGCTGACGGTCGCTTTCTTGGAAGCGGCTGCGTTCATTCGGCGCAAGCCCATCTACGCGGCCAGCAACAAAATTTTGCTTGCAGTGGCGACGCTCGGCGCCTTTGCTGCGGCGCCATTGGGTTGGGCGAATGCGGGTCTGCCTGCCGCTGACGATGAATCGGCGCTCGTCCTGCATCGTTGGATCGGCACGGTTATCCCCTTCCTCATCTTGTTCGTCTGGTGGTTGAAGAAGCCGGTCGATGAAGCCGCGGTGCGCCAAGGCGGGCGCTTCTACGAAACGGTTCTGGCGCTCACAGTGCTTGTCATCCTCGCGCAATCTTATCTCGGCGCAGAGGTGACTCACGGCGCCGGTCACTTGGCGTTCTAATGAACGAAGATGCGTTTGGCGCTCTGCGTGCGGCGTATCGTGACTATCATCATTCGTGTCGGCGCGACCGGCGCTCGGCTGACGTTGAGATTTGGGCCGGATCGACAACGCTCGATTGGCTGACCCGGCTTCAGCCGCTTAGTGTCGACATCGTCGATATCGACTGCGGCGGCGGTTGGCTTGCGGGGCGTCTCACCGCCTATGGGCGCGTAAGCGGAATCGATGATAACGATATTGGGCGTTCGCTCGGGATTCTCGCGCTAGCGCGAGGCGAGTATCACGCTGGCGACATGAACAATCGCCTGCTGCCGCGGTACCTAGCAGGTGGCGCCCCCTCACCCCGCAGCAAGGATGGATTCAGCGTCGCGCTGGCGCCCAATGCGCCCGCGTTGCCATGCGATTTTGTTCGCTTCTGTGCCAACGTCGCCGACATCCTTGCAGACGGGGGCTGGTTCGTGTGGAGTCCGCCAACGCATCAGTTCTTCAACGACACAGAAGATTGGGGGGGCGGTGCTCGGCGCGAACTTCCAGCTTATAGACAAAGCCGTCATGCTCGCGCAAAGGCAATCGCAGTCTGAAAACAGACTGAATATGAGGGGGAGGCCGCCCAGATGATTCGAACACCCGACCTTCGCATTACAATTGCGCTGCTCTACCACTGAGCTAGGGCGGCCCCGGCACTCTAGAGCATGACCTGCGTCGCCAATGCTCACAAGCTAGGTCAACGAAGCGATCAGAAAATTTGCTGGCGGCATGACATTCAGCGACGGCGCGCGCGGGATTTGCTGGCGTCGTGCGTAAATGTTAGGGGGCCGCGCGCACGACGAACGCCGCGGCGGAGCTGAGATCGAACCCATGACGGAACGAAGCGCGCGCATCGGGCCAAGGGCGAAGATAGCGCTAGCTGCGGTGACGGTGGCCGCCGCTGTGTTGGCATGGCTCTATTCTGCGGGCCCCTATCGCGCGGTCGCGCTCGACAGGCGCGCGCTTGCGTCCGCCGCGCCTAACGCACTTGATGACGCTTCCGGTGTGCGCGTTGCCACGCCGGACGCCTGGCAAGACCAACGCCAGCGCATCGTGGCCGCACTGCAAGCGGAAATCTACGGCCCTCTGCCCGCAGAAGTTCGCGCGCGCGCCGTGCGGCGCATTTCAATCGCTGCAGGCGACGCTGGCGGCGTTGCTGGCGTCGAGCAGATCGAGGTCGAGGTTGGCGATGGCGTCCGGTTTAACCTTGTGCTGGTCATGCCGCCTGGGGATGGACCAGCGCCGGTCATCGTCATGCAGAACTTCTGCGGCAATCAGGCTGCGTTTCCGGCACGTCCCCGCGCAATAGCGGGGCCGCGGAACCAATATCCAATCCCCTGCCGGCACGGCGCCTTCGATCCTTTGCATCAAGCCGCGTTCGGGCGGTGGATGCTGGGACCTCCTTTCGCGCGAATCGCCGAGCGCGGCTATGCGCTTGCACTTTTCTATGGCGGCGATGTCGTGCCTGATCATGCGCCGGATGCGCCTGATGCCTTGCGCGTGTTGGATGCCGATGGCGCGATTGCAGCCTGGACCTGGACACATGCGCGCGTCGTCGATGTCATCGAGGACGATCCGCGCTTTGATCACGAGCGGATCGTCGCCTGGGGTCAGTCACGGTTTGGCAAAGTCGCGCTGCTGGCCGGCGCACTTGATCCACGCATCGATGCCGTGATCGCATTGCAGTCAGGCCGCGGCGGCGACGCATTGACGGCGCATCGCGCCGGAGAGAGCGTCGCTGCGATTACCCGGATCTATCCGCATTGGTTCTCGCCGCGCTACCGCAACTATGCGCGGCGCGATCCGCCTGTTGACCAACACCAATTGCTGGCGCTGATCGCCCCGCGCCCTCTCCTCATCGGGCACGCTGAGCGCGACGCTTGGGCCGATCCTCAAGGCGCCTATATGGCGCTGGCCGGCGCGCGCCCGGCGTTTGACCTGCTAGAGGCGCCGCCGCCCAGATTTGCGCTGCGCGGGGGCACACACGGGATCAACGACGCCGATTGGCAAGTCACGTTCGATTTTCTCGATGCGCGCCTGCGTTAGACGCAAAGGGGCGCTCAGCCGCGGCGATCAAGCATCTGCTTCATGGTCGCGATCTCCTGGCGCTGGCTCGCGATGATAGCGCCGCAAAGTTCCTGGATCTCGGCGTCGCTGATCGAGGCCTCCTCACACATCAGGATCGCGCCCGCATGGTGCGGGATCATCGAGCGCAAGAACTCGTCGTCACTAATTGCGCCTTGTTCACGGATCGCCCAGAACGCGCCGACGAGAACAAGCGCGCTGCCAGTCAGAATGAGGGCGTTGGTCCGCTTGTTCGGATACATCGAGCTCATCAACACGATCTCGATGGCGACCATGGGCGCTGCCATTAACGCGGCCATATAGGCTTGATTGAGGTTGGGGTAGACGTTCGCAAAGCGATCCACCATCGCATACATCAGCGCATACATGGCGACGAAGGAAAGCAACGCCATGATCGCGAGCCGGGCGTAGGGCTTATGGTGGCTGCCTGTTGCTTCCATGACGAAACTCCATCGATCGCGCCAAGGGGCGCCTCGTTCCTCTCCAACGGCGCCCGGGGCGTTAGCGTTCCAATCCTCGCCACTTTCAATCCGCATGCGGGATGTGCGCGCCGCGTGGATCGCCACCCATCGAGACCGAAGGACCGAAGCGGCGCGAAACGCGCTAACGTTCGCGCCGCCTCGCAACTGACGCCATCAGTCCTCGCACGGGCGCCCGCTCAAGGCGTGCGCGGCCTGATCGCAACGCGCGCGCAAGCCTTCATCGCCGGGCGCGGCGCGCAGCGCCTCACGAAGCTCGCGGCAGTGCTGGGCCAACGCCTGCTGACTGCCGGCCTGACGATGGCGGTGTCGGCGCGCCGCACACGCATCGGGCGCGGCTGCGCTCGCCTCTGCGCGCGAGACGAAGTCGCGATGGTTCGGTTTATGGTGCGCGAACGCGGGTTGAGCGACCAGCGCCATCGCGGCCGCAAGGATAAGAACACGCATGATGATCCTCGTACTTGTCTTGAGATTGAAGTGAGCGCGGTCCGGGGTTTCCTCCGGGCGTGCGCCAGCGCGAGAAGCGTTCAACCGAGACGAGGCACGGGAGGATCGTGCGAGCGATAGCCGATGCGAACGCGCTGCGAGGGCGAGCGGGCAAAATGCGGGTGCGGCGGCGCGGGCAAAGCGGCTGCGTTCTCCGCGAGCGCTGCGGCTACAGCGCACGCTGTTGCACAGCAGAGGGCGCACGCCTCTTGGCCCTCCTCACATTGGTTGTTCATTGTACAATCGATCGAAACGCAGACAGGGACCTGATGCGGGACACAGGCGCGCGCAGACTGCGGCGTAAGCGCCATGATCAAGGCGAGGCTCAACACAAAGAGCGCTAGTGTCCGCATCAGGGTTCGTCCACCCTTCACTACTGATACGCACCAGCCGGCTTTTCCCCGCGGGCCTTCAAGCGCTAATCCTTGCGAACCGCCGTCACAACCGTGCTTTCAGCGGCGCTCTTCAGTTCAAACTGGACGCGATCGCCGACAGCGATCCCCTGGAGGATTGCGGGGTCCTGCGTGGTGAATTGCATCTCCATTGCAGGCCAGTTGATCGCTGCGATCGCGCCGTGATCGATCGAGATTGTGCCGGCCGCGGCATCCACGGCCGTCACTGTTCCCGTAGCGCTGACTGGCGCTGCCTCTCCCGCCGGCGCGGCGGGTTCGGCCTGGTCGGTCGCTGGACCCTGCGCCCCATCGCCAGCGGGCGGCGTGCAGGCTGCGCCCAAGAGCGCGGCGGTCAGCACAAGATGTCTCAGCATGGCGTTAGTCTCCTCTTTGCAAAGCGATCTGCGGAGCCGATGAATTCGGCGCCGCGCGCTTGAGTTCCATCCGCCGGATCATGAGATAGGCCGCCGGTATCACGAACAAAGACAGAAGCGGCGCAGACAGCATGCCCCCGACCAGGGGCGCAGCAATGCGGCGCATGACTTCCGCGCCGGCGCCGCCGGTCCACAGGATTGGGAAGAGGCCCGCCAAAATCACCGCGACGGTCATAGCCTTGGGGCGCAGCCGCAGCAGTGCGCCTTCGCGCACGGCGTCGGCCACCACGTTTGCTGTGATCGTCTCGCCCCGTTCGACGCGCTCCTTCAGCGCATTCTTCAGATAGATCAGCATGACCACGCCGAACTCGGCCGCAAGCCCGGCAAGCGCAATGAAGCCGACAGCGACCGCGACGGAGAAGTCGTAGCCGAGGAGATAGACCAGCCAGATGCCGCCGGTGAGCGCAAACGGAAGGCTGGCCATCACGATCGCGGCCTCATCGAAGCGGCGGAACGTCAAGTAGAGCAACAGGAAGATGATAAGCAGCGTCGCCGGGCCGACGATCAAAAGCCGCTGGGCTGCGCGCTCGAGATATTCAAACTGCCCGGAATAGGCGACGCTCACGCCCGCCGGCAGATCCACCTCGCTTTCAACAGACCGCCTCAAATCACCGACGACGGATGCAAGATCGCGCCCGCGCACGTCGACATAGATGAACGCCGACAAACGCCCGTTCTCGCTGCGGATCATGGCGGGGCCGTCGGCGATCTCGATATTGGCGACCTCACCAAGCGTCAGGCGCAGGCCAGCTTCAGTCACGATGGGCAGCGCAATCAATCGGTCGAGGGTATCGCGCACTTCGCGCGGATAGCGCAGATTGATCGGATAGCGTGCGCGCCCGGCGATCACCTCGCCGATGTTTTCTCCGCCGATCGCACCGGAGACGACCTCTTGAACATCGGCGACGTTCAAGCCGTAACGCGCCGCAGCGAAACGGTCGATCTCGACATTTACATAACGCCCGCCCGAGATGCGCTCCGCGATCGCCGAAGAGACGCCTGGAACAGTGCGCGCCACTGCCTCGATCGCGCGGGCGGCCTGATCGATCGAGACCAGATCAGGGCCGCTGACCTTGACGCCGATCGGGCTCTTGATCCCGGTCGCCAGCATGTCGATGCGGTTGCGGATCGGCGGTACCCAGACATTGGTGAGGCCAGGCACGCGCACGGTGCGGTCGAGTTCTTCGATCAGACGTTCGGGCGTCATGCCGGGCCGCCACTCAGGCCGCGGCCTCAGGCGAATGGTGGTCTCGAACATTTCAAGCGGCGCAGGATCAGTGGCCGATTCAGCGCGCCCCGCTTTGCCAAACACGCTCTCCACTTCCGGCACAGTGCGAATGAGCCGGTCGGTCTGCTGGAGGAGTTGGGACGCTTCGGCCGCCGACAAGCCCGGCAAAGCCGTGGGCATGTATAGAAGATCGCCCTCGTCCATCATCGGCATGAACTCCCCGCCAAGGCGCGACAGCGGCCAGGCGGTCGTCGCAAGTGCGAGCGCCGCGATCAGCAGCACGAGCTTTGGCGTCGCCAGCGCGAAATCGATCGCCGGCCGGTAGAGCGAGGCGAGCCAGCGATTGATTGGGTTCGCGTCCTCGTGAGGAATCTTGCCGCGAATCCAAAAGCCCATCAGCACCGGCGTCAGCGTCACCGCGAGCGCCGCAGATGCGGCCATCGCGTAGGTCTTGGTGAAGGCGAGCGGCGCAAACAGCCGCCCCTCTTGGGCTTGCAGCGTGAACACAGGCAAGAACGAGAGCGTGATGATGAGGAGACTGAAAAAGAGCGCAGGGCCCACCTCGATTGAGGCGTCGGTGATGACGCGCCAGTGGTCGGCGCCCTTCGGCATTTGTCCATCATGCTCGTCGCGCCATCGTTCGAGTTTCTTGTGCGCATTCTCAATCATGACGATGGCGGCATCGACCATGGCGCCAATGGCGATGGCGATGCCGGAGAGCGACATGATGTTGGCGTCGACGCCTTGCACACGCATCACCAGGAAGGCCGCGCCCACTCCCAAGGGCAGCGTGATGACGGCGACAAGCGCCGAGCGCAGATGGAAGAGGAAGAGCGCACACACGAGGGCGACGACGATGAACTCCTCGGCGAGCTTGCTGGTGAGGTTCTCAATCGCGCGGTCGATCAGATTAGAGCGGTCGTACGTTGTGACGATCTCCACGCCCTCAGGCAGGCTGCGCTCGAGTTCAGTGAGCCTTGCGCGCACGGCGGCGATCACCTCGCGCGCATTCTCGCCGGCGCGAATGATGGCGACCCCGCCGGCGACCTCGCCTTCGCCATTGAGTTCGGCGATCCCGCGCCGCATCTCCGGTCCAATCTGCACCCAGGCGACATCGGCGAGCCGCACCGGCACGCCGGCGGCATTGACGCCGAGCGGAATGGCGTCGAAGTCCTCAAGTGTGCGCAAATAGCCCGTCGCGCGGACCATGTGCTCGGCCTCGGCCATTTCGATAACGGCGCCGCCGGCTTCTCCATTGGCGGCGCGAACAGCATCGGCAATGCGCTGTTGGCTAATCCCGTAAGCGGCCATGCGCTCGGGATCCAAGACGATTTGGTACTGGCGCACCATGCCGCCAATCGAGGCGACTTCGGCGACGCCTGGCACGCTCTTCAATTCAAAGCGGAGCAGCCAGTCCTGCAAACTGCGCAATTGACCCAGGTCATGGCGTCCGCTGCGATCGACCAGCGCGTACTGGAAAACCCAGCCGACGCCCGTTGCATCAGGACCGATCGAGGAACGCGCCTGAGTGGGAAGTCTGCCTTGGACCTGATTGAGATACTCAAGTACGCGCGAGCGCGCCCAATAAAGATCCGTGCCGTCTTCAAAGATGATGTAGACGAAGCTGTCGCCGAAAAACGAATAGCCCCTGACCGTGCGTGCGCCCGGAACAGACAGCATCGTCGTGGTCAAGGGATAGGTGACCTGATCCTCGACGATCTGCGGCGCCTGGCCGGGATAGGACGTGCGAATGACAACCTGCACGTCGGAGAGATCGGGCAACGCATCGACGGGTGTCGAACGGACCGCGAGCGCGCCCGCAACAGCAAGCGCCAGTGTCGCCAGCACGACCAAAAAGCGATTGGCGACCGACCAGCGAATGATGGCCGCGATCATGGCTGCGCTCCGGTCTTGCTGATCGCGGTGACGATGTAGCGCGAGCCTTCCTGGCGAATGCGGAAGCTGACTTGGTCGCCGACCGCGATACCATGCGCGAGATGGGTGGTCTCGAGCGTGAACTGCATCGTCATCGCCGGCCAGTTGAGGTCGGCGATCGGCCCGTGCGCGATCGAGATGGTCTCGCCGCTCAGAGCGGTGATGCGTCCGCTTGCTTCATAGCCGGCAGGGGTCGCGCTTTGGCGAGCGGTGGACGCTTCTAGCCGGTCGAGCGCGCCAGTCAGACTTGCTTCTGAATCGATCAGGAATTGTCCGGACACCACGACGCGCTGTCCCTCTTCGAGGCCCCTCGCCACTTCGATGCGATCGCCAGCGCGCCTGCCGAGTTCAACTTCGACTGGCACGAAACGCCCCTCATCACTGGCGACGATGACGACGCTGCGCCGTCCCGTCTGGATCACGGCTTCGGCCGGCACGATGAGTGACGCGCGCGCTTGCGGTTGAGCGATTTCGACATTGGCGGTCATGCCAGGTCGCAGGCGCCCCTGTGGATTAGCGAGAGCAATGCGAACTTCGATGGTGCGCGTTGCTGGATCAGCTGATGGCAGCACGCTTTCGATACGGCCCGAGAATGTCTCGCCCGGAAACGCTGGCGTCCTCGCTACGGCCTGCTCACCTGGACGCGCGACGCCGGCGTCGGCCTGCGTCAAGGACGCGACGAGCCAAACCGGCGACATGGCGTTGATTGTAGCCAGAGGCGCGCCTTGCATCACGGTCATGCCGGCGCGAATGTCGAGCTGGGTGATGGCGCCGGCAATGGGCGCAGTCACAGTCGTGACAGGATAGGGCCTCCCCTCGCGGTCGACGCGCGCGATGAGCGAGGCCGGCATGCCGAGCATAGCGAGGCGCCGTCGCGCGGCGTCCGCCAGATCGCCGCCCGCGCCGCGCAGCGCTATGTATTCGGCTTGCGCCGCCGTCCATTCCGGCACGCGAATATCGACGATCGGCGCGCCCGCGGCGACGACATCGCCTATAGCGCGGCCATAAGAGCGTTCCACGAAACCAGACGCGCGCGCCTGCACGATGGCGAGATTGCGTTCGTTGAACGCGATCACCCCCGCCGCGGTCACGCTGCGCGCCAGGTCTCTACGCTCAACTGTTGCAAGCCGCACGCCGAGATTTTGCGACACACCAGGATCGATGCGCACGCCTGCCTCGCTCGCGCCTTCGTCGGCGTAGCGAGGAATAAGATCCATACCCATGGATGATTGGCCCGGACCCGGATAGCGCTCGCTGGGCAGCATCGGGTCATACCAATAGAGGATAGTGCGGCCATCTTCGGCGCCAGCGCCGGCAGGCGTGCGGCTGACGCCCAGCCAGTAACCTCCGGCGCCAATGCCGACGGCGACGACAAGCGCGGCCGCTCCAAACAGCGCGAAACGCGGCAACGTCGCCTTCAAGTCATCGTTCATGGAAGGCTCTCCCCGTATTGCATTGCGAGGGCTGCGCCGACCAACGCGCGGCGCTCCGCAAGTTCGATAGTTTCAAGTTGTGCTTCGAGATGTGCGCGGCGCGCTTCGATCAGTTGAGCGGCATTCGCGCGCCCAGCGGCGAAGGCGCCTGCGGCTGCACTGGCGCGTTGAGTCGCCAGCGGCAAACGCAAGCTGTGCGCCCGCTCCAGATTGGCCGAAAGCGCACTATATTCGGCGAGTTGCGCGTCCAACGCGGCGGCGTACTCGCGCTCGGCGGCAGTTCTATCGGCTTCAGCACGCGCAACATCAGCGCGACGCGCGGCCACAAGCGGACCTTGACGCCAGGGTTGGAAAAGCGGCAGGCCAACGCGAACCTCGATCGAGGCCATGTCGCCAAAGCTCGGATCGCGCCGTCCGTAAGACAGCTCCCACGACCAGTCGGGACGCCGCTCGGCGCGGGCCATGGCCAGGCCCGCTTCCGCCGCATCGATTTCGGCGCGGTAGGCGCCAAGAGCGGGATGGCGGCGCAAACGCTCGCGCATTTGAGCAGGATCGATTGCAAACGCGGGCGCGGCTGCGTCCAACTCCCGATCGGCCGCCTCGCCGATCCATCGCCGCAGTTCACTACGCGCGCGAATATGCGCCGCCTCAAGCTCAGCGAGCCGGTCGGCCATGCGCGCGGCTTCAATCTCAACCGCGATCGTTTCATCCACAGTGCCCGCGCCTGCGGCCAGGCGGCCGCGGGCCGCGCCCGCCGCCGCACTCGCCTCCTCCGCCAGCGTGAGCAACGCTTCGCCGCGCCGCTGCACGTAGTAAAGATTGATCCAGGCTTGGGCAGCGCCGAGGCGCGCCTCAAGTTCAGCCATGGCAAGGCCGGCCCCGGCGCGACCGGCTTCCGCTTCAGCCATCGACCGGCTCGCGCCCAAGCCGCTTGGCATCTCTTGCATCACGCCGATGCGCTGCATGGTCATCTCATCGCGGTTGAGCCGATAGCGATCCACGCCCGAGAGCGGGACGTTTTCTAGCCCCAGCACAAGCTCGGGATCGGGCAATTGGCCCGCGGGACCAATAGCGAGTTCGGCTGCGCGCACGGAGGCGCGACCCGCTTCGAGGCGGGGGCCGTCGCTAGCCAGCGCGAGCGCATCGTTGAAACTGAGATCTTGCGCATGTGCGATCGGCGCCCAGCCGAGTACGCAGCATGCAAGCCATGCGACACGCATGAGAAACTCCGGAAAGATGGACAAGCCAGGACGCGACGGCGCGCATCACCACGCGCGCAGAGCGATTAATCTTCCGATGTCAAACGGTTCGTGGAGGGCGCCAAAAAGCGTCGGGCGCGCGCGAGGCCAAGACTGGATCCCACTCCAAAGTGAGCCTGACTTGCAGGGGAGGCGCGGAGGCCCGAAGCGGGCTCGCGTTAGACATAAGCGCGGGCGCGGTCCGGCATGCTTGACCGACAAAGCAGCTGGTCATCTTTGTTGGGGTCTCGTCGCTCGGCGTCCCTGGCGCGCCATCTGGGCAGCAATCGTGTGCAGCTGCCGCCGCTGCCGCCCGTTGGGCTGACGCCATCGGGCAATCGGCGTAGCTCATGGCGTTCGCGACGCCGCTAACGGCGAGCGCGATAACCATCAACATCGAGAGCCCAAACTGGCGCATTGCCCCATCATACTCGGCCTTGATCACCAATTGGTCAAAGGCCGTCGCCTGTTAGTACGCACGGGGAGCGGCGCGCCCCCTCTGCCACAGTGCGGCGGGACGACACACCACCCACCGACCTCGCCCGCACGCCGCAAGGCCCCGTCCAGCTGAGGAAGACCGCCCAACCGTTTGCAGATCGCCGCTCCACCTGCACGGCGGAGTTCGCGATCAATCTCCCATCGGGATCAAAGCGCTGCAACAGGGCGGGCCAAGGTGCGTGTATGCAAAGGCTAGATTGATCACCTTTGTATCTGTCTGGAGTGCGGCCGGACCTTACTGGTTCGGATGTGCCCAAGCTTTTGGGGCCTCGCGCACCTTCGGCGCGCCGGGCTCTTGCCCCTGATGACGCTGAGCCGGCCCCCGCCGCTTCAGCCCTTCGGGCGGCGATCCCTGAGGCGGTTAGCTAAGGCAGGTCTTAGTCGGCCAGCAATTTGGATGGATGAACGCCTAGACGGTCAGCAATGCGGACCAAGACGATGAGGCTCGGATTCCGCTTTCCGCGCTCGATCCCGCCCAGATAGGTCAGGTCGATCTCGGAGTCGTGAGCAAGTTGCTCTTGGCTCAGCTTCTTTCGCACCCGAAGCTTGCGAATATTCGCGCCAACAAGCGACTTCCAGTCCATCGGCCAGAAGAAACGCGATCTCGCATATAGTCACCAGGGACTATAGTCCATACTCTACTTGCGCACGGAGAAAAGTTTACCTGGAAGCACGCCCAACGCATCGGCAATTCTTACGAGCTTCTTCAGGGACGGGTTGCGCTGGCCTCGCTCTATTTTACCGAGATAGCCAACGTCGAGCTGAGCGGCGTCCGCTATGTCCTCCTGCGTCGCACCGATGGCGTTGCGCAGCCGCAGAATGTTCGCACCCACGATGCGCTGCCAGTCCATTGACCAGAAGAAACGCCATAGGGCTTATAGTCACCAGGGATTATAGTCCCTATTCGAGTGATGGCGCTTTGGATGAATACTCATTTCGATCAGCGAACCACATTGGGGAGAGTCGATCAGATTCTTGTCGCTGCTGGCGCTACGCCACTAGCTCACGTTCGATCGGAGCTAGCATTCGATGTGGCGTTCGTGTCCCGTACCGGCCAGGCCTGCGTAGCTCGATGCATCTCGGAGCCCAGTCTGGCCGATTTCGAAGCGCTTCGGACAATGATGGAGGAAGGCCCGTTCACAGTTGCGCTGCTGGTATCATCCACAGCCTTCGCGATTTCCTCAACTGGCGTGCTTTGTTGCTCATTGGACGAGTTGCAGGGCGTTCTTGAAGCGTCTTGCGCATGAGCGGACGGGCAGATCTTGCGAGGCTCTTCCGAAGCGAGGCTCCGAGCCTGCGGCGCTTTTTGACGCGATTTGGTCCGAGCATCGCTCCCGATGACGTCGCTCAAGACAGCTTCCTGCGGTTATGCGCCGCAAAAGCGGAAGACGTTGTCGCCCCTCGCGCGTTCTTGTTCAAAACTGCACGAAATCTTGCCGTGGATGCGCTTCGGCGAAACAAGGCTGCGCCCTTCCGCTCGGTCGCGCACATCGACAGCGCCCCAGCGACGGTGCATGCGCCCAGTCCAGAGGACGCTCGGATCGCCGACGACACCGTCGCGGCGTTGAAGGATGCGCTGGCGGCCTTGCCGACCCTGCAACGCGAGGCGCTGCTGCTGCGGCGGGTGGAGCGGCTGCCTCCAGCGGAGGTCGCGCAACGCCTTGGCGTCAGCGAGCGCCAAGTGCAGCGACTGGTCTTGAAAGCGATCGCTTTCTGTCACGCGCGCCTGACCAGCGACAATGACGCCGCGAACGGCTAGAGCTTAGCGCCGTGGCGCACCGTGAGCCCTCCCAGGCCGAGCTCGAGGCCGCGCACTGGCTCGTTCTCTTGGATGAGCCAGTGCTGAAGACAAGCGACATCGCCGCCTTCCAAGCCTGGCTCGCCGCCGATCCCGCCCATAAGCGCGCCTACGAAGCGGTCTCCGCCACCGCCGACAAAATCGATGCCGTCCTGGCGACAGAATCTCGCGGGCGCCATGCGTCCCATGGGAAGACGCGTCTTTCAGTTCGGCCGATCGCGATCGCCGCGCTCTCGGCGGCTGCAGCGCTCGGCTTATTCATTGTCTCCCCGATCAGCCCACTTCGAAACGAGGCAGGCGCCGTCTACGCCACCACGCCCGGAGAGCAGCGCCTGGTGCGGCTAAGCGACGGGACCACGATCGAAATGGCGCCTGGCGCGCGGTTGCGGGCAAGTCTGGAGGACAACGAACGCCGCGTGCGGTTCGAGGAAGGCGTAGCGCTCTTTGATGTCGCCCACGACGCCTCGCGGCCCTTCATCGTCACGACCAGGTTCGGAGATATCCGCGTGCACGGCACTTCCTTCGTCGTGCGCCTCGGACCTGATGCGGCCATTACGACGGTGCTGAGCGGAAGGGTCGAAGCACGGCGCGAGATGCTATTCTCACCTGACAACAGCGTGGCAGCTTCAGCAGATCAAGAGATTGAGCTTGCCGGCGGCGCTCCCACGGTTTCCGCTCTGGCACGGGATGCTCTGGATCGCCGGCTGGTTTGGCGCGAGCGCATGGTGGCGCTCGACGGCCAATCCTTGCGCGAAGCAGCTGCCGAGGTGACGCGCTTTTCGGGCGTGCGGTTCGCCTTTGCGGACACCGCAACCGCGCAGGTTCGCCTGGCGGGCTACGTGGCAGGGGACGACGTCGAAGCGTTTCTCGACTTGCTGGAAAACAATGTCGGGGTCAGCGCCGAACGCCGTACCGATGGCGTCATAGTGCTGCGCACTGACTGAGCGCGTGAGAAAAACCTCTCCGTCGTTGTCGTTTTCGCCAAGGCCATTCGTCTCCCCTTCCTGAAGACCGAGCATGCGGTCCAAGGGGAGGTGAGCTTGACCAAGGCCGTCAAGCGCGCGGAGCGCGTTTCGCACTGGATTGCCGGGCTGTTGTTGGGCGTCTCGCCACTGGCGTTGCCGGGTGACGCATGGGCCCAATCTAACGGCGCTTCGCTCTCTGGCGAAACCAGGATCGAGTACGACATCCCGGCACAGCCGCTTTCCAGCGCCTTGGCGTTATACGCGCAACAATCGGGACTGAGCACGCTTGTCCCAGCGGATCGCCTCGCGGGCCAGTTCGCGCCGGCGGTGCGCGGCCGCCTCACGCGCGAAGAAGCGCTGACTCAATTGCTCTCCAATTCGAACTTCCGAGGCGCAATCACAAGCGCCAACACGCTTGCGCTGGAGCAAGATCAGAGCCCCCAGGACCGCAGCGCGAACGCTGAGACGCGCGTTCGCGCCACAGCGGATGCCGATGCGGAGGCGCCCAACGCGGACGAGGAAATTGTCGTGACCGGCACGCGCATCCGCGGCGCAGCGCCCGCAGGCGCCAACGTGCTCTCGCTTGATCGGGGAGAAATTGACGCGTCCGGACGCAGCACCGTGCAGGATGTACTCGCCACCTTGCCGCAGAACTTCCCCGGCAGCCAAGGCGAACTCACGCAGCTGAGCGCGCTTGACGGGCGGCGCAACATCGCCTTTGGCTCCACCGTCGATTTGCGCGGGCTCGGCGCCGATGCAACCCTGACGCTGGTCAATGGCCGCCGGCTCGCGCCCTCGGGCTTTGGCAACTTTGTCGATATCAGCGCCATTCCCTTAAGCGCCGTCCAGCGCATCGAAGTGTTGGCCGACGGCGCCTCGGCCACCTATGGCGCCGATGCAGTCGGCGGCGTCGTCAACATCATTTTGAACCGCTCCTTTGAGGGCGCGGCGACGAGCGTTCGGCGCGGCGGCGACGACGATGGCGACTTCGGTGATTTCGGCGCTTCGCAATTGTTCGGCGCCGCATGGGATAGCGGTCACGCTATGCTCGGCTATGAGTATCGCGAACGCGATCATCTTTCCGCATCAGAGCGCGCCTTCACCGCCAGTTCGGACCTACGCGCTTTTGGCGGCAGCAACTTCTCACGCACGCTGTCCAATCCAGGCAACATCACGCGCATCGGCGCAACCAATGTCTCGCTCGCTGTGCCAGCAGGCCAGGACGGGACTGATCTTGACGCCTCTGACTTCATCACAGGCGTGCCCAACCAGGAGGACCTCAACGAAGACGCCTATCTCATTCCAGATCAGATCAGCCACGCGGTCATCGCTTCGGCCCGCCAAGACTTAGGCGACCGGGTCGAACTCTTTGTCGATGTGCTCGCGGGCGATCGCTCATCTTACGCCGAAGACACCCAAATCGGCGCGACGATCACCGTGCCCGAAAGCA
This sequence comes from uncultured Terricaulis sp., assembly GCA_964478365.1. GTDB lineage: Bacteria > Pseudomonadota > Alphaproteobacteria > Caulobacterales > Aquidulcibacteraceae > Vitreimonas. The sequence goes on along the minus strand of CAYZIJ010000018.1, from coordinate 24,551 downwards.
ATTATTATCGTCAGATCAATGGGCTCTTTCTGGGTCAGGGCCCGCTCACCATGAGCTATTGGTTTGGCGAAGACTTAGGGCCGATAAGACATATCACGCGGTCCCGCGGCGCCAATCTGGCGCTCGGCGCCAATATCGACCTCGGCAGCGCTTGGCGGCTGGAGCTTGCTGGAACCTACGCACGCCAGCGCGAGGACGTCCGCATCGAAAACACCTTCGAGAGTTCGCCTGCCGTCCTCGCAGCGCTTGCTTCAGGCAATGCCGCGACCGCCTTTAATCCATTCGCTGATGGTTCGAACACGCCGGCCTCCGTGCTCACAGCCTTCAGCTTCGATCAGACACTTGAGAACGATTCGATCCTCTCAACGTTTTCGCTGAAAGCCGACGGTCCCATTTTCGAGGCCTGGGGCGGTGTAGCGCGCGCGGCATTTGGGATCGAGCGTCGGCGTGAGACATTTGAGATCGGCCGCTCCATCATTCGCGCGTCGGGCGTCACCTCCCCTTTCTTGCAAGCGCCCGGCGACCGCACTACCGATGCGGTCTTTGCGGAAATCATGCTGCCTCTTATCGGCGGCGATCGAACGCTGCCGCTCGTGGAAGAGTTCACGCTGTCGGCTTCGATCCGGCATGAGGATGCAGACGCGTTTGCCGCGACCACGCCTAAGATCGGTTTTACCTGGTCGCTGACCGAAAGTCTCACCATTCGGGGGACGTGGGGCGAGTCTTTCAAGGCGCCGCAATTTCAACAGATGCTCGGCGCGACGGCAGGGTCGCTGATCGTGGCGACGCCAGCACAGGATCCCTTTGCCACCGGAGGCTCAACCGGGCTCCTGGTGTTGTCAGGCTCCAATCGAAATCTCCAGCCAGAGGAAGCCCAGACCTGGACGGCAGGCTTCGTCTATCGGCCCACACGCTTCGAAGGCTTGTCGATTGAGGCGACGTATTTCGACATCGACTTCGCCAATCGCATCACCACGCCCGGCAGTTTCTTGAACGCGCTGCGCGACCCGACCGGTTTGGAGAGCGTCTTCACCCGCGATCCGACCTTGGAGCAGGTGAATGCGGCTGTCGCCTCGGTCGATATCGTCGCCGGTTCGTTGCCACTGAGTGCGGTCGAAGTGCTCTACGACAACCGCCTCACCAATTTGGCCAGCCTGCGCGTGCGCGGAGTCGATCTGTCCGCGTCCTGGAGCTTCGATAGCGGCGTTGGCGAGTGGACGGTGTTCGCAAGCGCGAGCGGGCTCTTGCAATACGAGCGCTACGCCGCGCCAGGCGCGAGCGGCATCGACCTCTTGGACACCATGTTCAATCCTGTCGACTGGCGCGGCCGCTTCGGGGCCACGTGGTCGAACGGCGCTTGGCGCGCGGGACTGACTGGGGTTTACGTCGACGACTACACTGACAATTTGAGCAACCCAACCCGTGAGATCGGGTCATCTCTCACCTGGGACGCGCGCGCTGCGTACGATTGGCGCAGCGATAATGATGGTCGGGGGCCCACGCTGTCTCTCAGCGTGCAAAATCTCTTCGACAAAGATCCCCCCTTCGCGAACAACCCGATCGGCTATGCCTTCGACTCTTCGAACGCCTCCCCGCTCGGCCGCGTGATCACGCTCGAACTGCAGCAGCGCTGGTAGAGCCGTTCATGCGAAACCAATTGTTGCCTGCGCTCGCCGCCGTGCTGATGCTTGCTGCGTCCTCCGCTGATGCTCAATCCCCCTCATCGGCGGGAGTCACCGGCGCCGTTGCTACCGTCCCGACCCAAGACGAGAGCCGCGGCACGGCGGCGAGCATCGAGGATCTCGATGCGCTCCGCACCCTGGGCGGAATTGAAGACGGACTCGTGCTCTCGCCGGACGGCGAAGATCTTGCCTTCGTCCAACGCGCCGCGCGCCCTGACGGTGAAGACTATCAACATGACGTGCTGGTGATCGGCGCCGAGGGCAATGGCGCGCCACGCGTGATCGGCGACGCCGGCGGCTATCTCTTCGCCAGTGTCGGCGGACGCCTAGGCGGAGCGCCGATGCAGCGGCCGCCAGTGTGGTCGCCCGACGGCGCTCGCGTCGCCTATATAGCCGAACGCGAAGGCCGCGCCGAACTCTGGATGAGCGAACCGGGCAACGGCGCGTCGCGCCGCGCCGCGGAGCTTAGCGGCGACGTGCGCCGCTTCGTCTGGACAAGCACAACGACCCTTGTGGTTGAGATCGCGACGCCGCGCGCCGTGCTGATCGCGGAGCAAGAAGCCGCGAATGCGCGGGGCATTGCCTTGGATGACCGCTTCGAACCGGTTTACCGCGTGGGCCTCATGGCCAATGACGCCATCGGCAAAAGCACTTGGCTGGTCGATCTGACGAATGGCGGCGCACGCCCAGCCTCAAGCCAAGACGCACAAGCGTTGACGACGCCCGCGCAAGCCTTGCCGCGCGGCGAAGTCACCGCAACGGGCGCCTATCCGAACGCGACCAGCGTCCCGCTGACGCCAGTGTTGATCACCGCCGAAGGACGCGCCGAATGTGGCTTGCCCTCGTGCCAGGGCCGCATCCGTCATCTCTGGGCGAGCCACGACGGAGCTTCGCTCTATTTCATCCGTCCGGAGACGGCCAGCGCCGAAGCGGTGCTTTATGTTTGGACGCCCTCGAACAACAATTTGCGTGAGCTCGCCCGGGTCGAGGGCGTCCTCGCGTCGTGCCAGCTCGGCGCCGAGGCGCTTTTCTGTCTACTTGAAACGCCCGCCCAACCCCGGCGCATCATCGCCATCGATCTCAGCAACGGGGCCCAGCGCACCCTCTATGATCCCAATCCTGAATGGCGGCGTGTCGCACAGCCGCGCATGATGCGCCTCGACGTGCGCGACGGTGAGGGCAACGTCTCCTTCGGTCGGCTGATCTATCCGCTCAATTGGCGCCCCGGCCGGCGTTACCCTCTAGTCATCGCCCAATATCGCGCCCGTGGCTTTCTTGGCGCGGGCGTCAGCGGCGAATACCCGGTGCTGCCAATGTCGGCGCGCGGCTACTTCGTGCTCGCTGTCGACCGACCGCAGGACGAGGCGCGCGCCAGCCGCCTCCCATTCGCCGACTACCAGCGCGAGACCGAACTCTCCGGTAGCGAACTCGACGTCAAGATCAATTCGATCGCGTTGATGCTTCAGCACTTGCGCAGCGACCGCACGATCGACATCGACCGGCTCGCCGTCACTGGGATGAGCGACGGGGCCGAGACGCTCTTTGCCATGCTCAATCGCGGCTGGCGCTTTCGCGCCGCCATCGCGTCAACCAATCCCTCGGACCGCTCGCTCTGGTGGCTTATGTCCAACACGTACCGGCGCGATCTTCAGCGGCGTCTTGCCATTAGTGCGCCTTGGATCTCGCCGACCGATTCGTGGACCGCGTGGTGGGACAGAAACGCCGCCGTCGATCACGCGCCAAACTATTCCGCGCCGCTCTTGCTCAATCTCGCCGAAACCGAAATCCTTGTCGCCATGCCGCTCATTACCCGCCTCAAAGAAGAAGGCCACCCGGTCGAGGTCTATCTTTATCCCGGCGCTCACCACCTGAAGACGCGTCCCTCGCAACTTAACATCATCCAGCGTCGCAACCTTGATTGGCTGGATCTCTGGCTACGCGATGTCGAAACGGACGATGCGCTCGAGCCCGGCCGTCGCGAACGCTGGAATAATCTCCGCCTTCAACCCGTTGGCGCCCCGCACTGACCGGCGCTCTCGGCGCGCGCGCGTTGACGCGCGTTGGCTAGGCGTTGCAGCCAGGCTTCGGCCAACACACACGTCATCACGTTGGCCTTGACCACACCATCCGTCATCCAAACGCCGGCCAACGCGCGCTTCAATGCATCCCGGTCAAGCAGGTCGTCACGCGCCAGATCACCCTCTAGCAACAGCTCGCGAACGAAAGGCAAGTTTCGCTCAAGCGCCCTGGTGTGATATTGCGTGGCGTCGCCCTTGCGGGTTCGATACACAAGCTCGACTGGTATGAATTCAGCAAAAGCTGCGCGCTCCAACGAACGGTCAACGCCGCCTTCGATCATGATGTAAGGCGGGATCGACAGCACGGATTCAAGTACCGGCCGAGACGCCAGCACCGGCGCTGTAACGTAACGCGCGGCAAGGCACGTGGGCTGCGCGTAAAAGGCAAGATCGATCAGCCGGGTGACGCGCATGGCGCGCGCGGGGCTGGTTTTGGCTGCATCCTCCATCCAGGAATGGTGCTGGCGATATTGAATTGCGCGCGCGCGCCCCGCTTCTGTCGCCAGCGGCGTGTCGAAACTCTGCGCGGCGAGCGCGTCAAAGCGGCGCCGCAACAGACCGAAAATGAGGGCTTGCCCAAACACTTCCCATACATGCGTCCGCGCTTGTCGCGCGACATCAGCGGCGATGCGCATGAATGCGCTTGGGCCCGCGCCGTCCCAGAGTGCGTCAGCGCCAGCATAGGGCGCACGGCCGCGCAGAAAGATCTGATCGCCGCCCTGGCCGGAGGTGACAATGGCGCCGCTCTGTTGCGCGAGCGTCGCCATCAGAGAAGGTTCTGCATAACTTAAGTCGGCAAGCGACGGCTTGGTGTGAAACTCCCCGTCGAGCAGTTTGCTATAGTCGACGCGGTCGGGTGAAGCTTCCGCCGCAATGAGGCGAACACCCTGCGCACGCGCGGTCTGTTGTGCCGCTTCCCATTCGTCGCCCTCGGGAAAGCCAACCGGGCGCTCGTTGACGCAGACAATTTCGCGGACGCCGGCGCGAACGAGGCTAGCCAATACGACAGCGGAATCGACGCCGCCGGAGAGGCGGTGCGCAATCGGTTGGCCCAAAGCGGCCCACGCGCCACCGCACTCAAACACCGCGCTCCGCACTGCTTCCGAATGCTCCTTGAAGGACGCGTCACTAAGTGCGGGCGCTGAGGGGCGCCAAATAACATCAATGGAGCTTTCGTCCCGTCCGGAGATCCAGCGTTCGCCAGGCAAGATCTCTCGCACGCCTTCGAGCCCAGTTGCGCCGGTCACGATGCGCGATTGAGCCACGAAGGCCGAGACATAGTGATGATCGGCGCGCGCATCCGGGTCGCAGAGCAACCAATCCGCAGCGTGGGTGAACACCGCGCCGAATTGCGGCCGCGCGGCGAGGAAAATTGGCCTTCCGCCGGCCGCGTCTCGCATCACGATCAAACGATCGCGTTCACGGTCATTGAGGACAGCGACAAATGGCCCCCAGCACGAACGCATTAGGCTCTCGCCGCCCGTCTTCAACCAATCAAGCAAGTGCGCGTGGCGCCCCTCGCTTAGCTGCAGCGGGCGAGAGCCATTGATCACGCGCTCGAACACCGGCCCCAACAAGGCGCCGCTATCATCGGGAAAGATGATCGCAGGGCGATCGTATGGGTCGGGCCTCCACATCATGAGGACGCCGCGGCGGTTGATGAGCGTTTGCCAAGGCGGAGGAAAGCGCTTCGCTAATGTAGCGCAAGCCTTTGCCGCCGGCGCATCGGCGGGCCTAGAACGAAGAATCATGAGGCGCAGCACGCGCGCCTCATACCCTGAGGATCGGCGTGAACGAGGCGCAATCGTCGTCTGTGACGCTGATGATCTGGCCTTCGGTCTCGACCCAACAATGCGCCGCAAACGGTCTGCCGCGGACGCCTGTGACCCAATCGGCGCTAACGCCGCGACTCAACGCAAAAGCCATCAGCGCCAACGCATCGAAGAGACAGACGCGCCGTCGCGGATACCAGGGACGCAAGCGTTCGAACCGCGCCAGGACCTCCGACTGGGCCAAGGGTTGCGTGATGTTGGCCTTCCACGCCGTTAAGCGCGCGACCGCGCTCTCTAACCGTCTGCCCGATACAATGTCGGCCGCCCAGGATAAGGCCCATAGCCATGCCAGACTGTCGGGCAGGCGCCTTAGCATCAACGGTATGCCATCGTTGCAAGCGTCCTCACGCGCGACACCTTTACCCGCGGCCAAGCCCGAACTGAGCAGCGCCTCAAACACGGGCGCATCTTCTGGCGCCGTCTCCGCGGTTTGCGCGCTCGCCTTGGCAGAATCGGGAATGCTGACGCCAAGCTTGCGCCACCCGCCTGGTGACAGGGCGCCAACGCTGAGCGCCTGGTATCGGTCAGCGCGTAGGTTCAAAAAGACAACCCAATCGCCGGACGCGCACGCGCGTACGTGCGGGGCAAGAACAGCATCGCTCGTCATGACTCATCCAATTGATTGGAAGCGCCGGGAGCCACGCACCCAGCGCTTCGCGGGACGTACTCAGTCGAAATAGTCCGGCATGCCGACGCTTTCTTCGAACGGCGGCCAATAGACCCCTCGCGTTAACTCGCTCGCCGCGCCGAGATCTTGCACTTCGCGTTGCTCGTATTCGCGCATCTTCCTCTCCAGTAGACAATTGCCAAAGTAGAAGGCGAAGCGCCGGAAAGCCCGGCGCTTCGCGAGTCGTTCCGCCTAGGCGTCGAAATGATCCGGCGTGCCGATCTGTTCTTCGAGCGGCGGGAAATAGACCCCTTGGGTCACGTCAGTCGCGGCGCCGAGATCGATCAGTTCAAATTGGTCTTGCTTGAGCATAGCGGCCTCCAAGGGTGAACATCTCACCCAAGGAGAGCATCAGGCAAAGCGGGCTGATCACCGAGCTGATCAGCATTAAGATCATTTGAGCAATCGAGCGCGCCCTAAGAGTTAGAACCATTTGGCGGCAGTGCGAGCAATGCCACGCGGGCGCGAATGCGCTCCGCGCTATTGCTTCGACGACGATGAAAAGCGCGCAGCAATGGCTTTGCCCGCTTCGATCGCAAAGCCAGGGCCTGCGCCAACACCTCCAACTCGCCGCCAGCGTCGCCGAGCACGTTTTCCTCGGCGGGGCGGGCAATGTAGAGCCGCTCGTCAGCGGCTCTGGCGGCAAACTGAATTTCTAGATTGGCGCCGTGCTCGAGCGCTCGTCCCAGGCTCCAAAGCGCCTGCGGATAAGGTTGCAGCCGACATGCGCGTGCGATCTCTGGATCGGGCAACGCCGTTTCATAAGCTGCAAGCGCGAGGAGCCCGCGCCACTCGTAGAGCGCCGCAAGCTCGGCAACCGACCAGAGAAATACCCGGTATCCTTGGCTCGCGCTCGGGCGCACCAAGCGCTCCCACCCTAGTTGCGCCAGCGCCTGGCGCACCGGGAGCAAACTCACACGTAAGTCCGCCGCCAGACTCTCCAGATCGAGGCGCTCGCGCACGGGCAGCGCGCCTTGCAGAATTCGCTGTTTGATCTCCGCATAAACCCGCCGCGCCGCGGTTTCTCCCTCGGCCACGTTAATCGCCAACAGCAGGCTCGCCGGCATAGAAACGCTTCAGCTCCGAGGCGATAGCCTCCGGCAAGGCGTCAACGTGCGGCATGGGAGCGCGAGCGCCTTGAAGCGCCAGGGCCGGGTCTTGGCCTTCCCATCCGCCAAGGTTTGGGCGGTGGATCTGGTATCCGATAAGGCGCTGCAGTTCGGGCGGGAAGTCTCGCGCAATCGCGGGCGGATAAGCCAAGAATGCGTTCTCGTACTGCTTTAGCCAGCCCAGACAATAGGAGACGATGATGCCGTCGCGCGGCGCACGGGAACGATTGGCGCCCGCGCCATGCGTCAGCGCGCCCAGAAAGATGAGCGCATCGCCCGGCCGCATCTCGGCGGCGACTGACTGAGCGGGATCAATGCCGCGGTCGAGGTCGTCATTGTGGCTGCCGGGCCAAAGGCGCGTCGCGCCGTTTTCCTCTGTGAACTCAGTCAGCGGCCACATCACATTGATCAGCCAGGGAGAGCGCTTCGGTTCATGCGGCCACATCTCTTCATCACGATGCGGCGCCTGGGCCCGTTCTTGCGGATGCACGCGAATAGCCTGCGTAAGATTGAGCTGGATGCAGTCGCAAGAAGGCTGCAACGTCGCGCGCGTGATCGCGAGCACGTCTGGGTGCAAGACAAGCGCTTGCGTGGAGGGCGCCTTTCTAAGAAGCCCACCGACGCGCGTTGTTTTCCAGCCGTAGAAATCCCCGATGCACTTTGGCGTTGCGGAAAAATGGGGTGCGAGCTCCGCGTTGATCGATTGTGTCGTTGCGGGGCTTATCGCTTGGGGCAAGATGACATAGCCGTCGCGCAGCAATGCTTCATACACGCCGCTTAGGTGGACATTAGGAAGAGACGAATATTCAACACGCTTGCTGTGGGCGGCGACCTGCATGACAGCCTCCGTAGGTGTGACTGGGTTGTTGCGAATGCTCAGGCGGCGCGCGCCAGTTCGGCGTCTGCAAACCGCGTGACTGGACCGGTCAGGCGCGCGCGCTGGCGCACGGCCGCGAGGCCCTCGCTGGTGACGTCGGCCAGCATGGCGATGAGGCGTTCTCGCCCCACTCTTTGCTTTGCGCCTAAAGCACGAACGCTCCAGCCCGCTTGCGCGGCGAGCGGGGCGAGCGCCGCGCCCGCCACAAAACTTACCTTTTCGATGCCGAACAGAATCGAGGTCTCGAGAATGCCGGCAATCATCCGCGCCAGCAGTTCGCGGCGTGGCGCCCCCTTGGGCGTGCTGGGCGCGGGACAGAACCGCGACGCCTCCCAAACGTGCGCCGACCTCGGCGGGCCCTCAGCGCAGAGCTGAGCGAAGACCTCACTCATGAGATGCGGCGCCAGCGTGGGCAATAGCCGCGCCGACTGCAGCACCGCGCCGTGCGCGTCAACATCGACCAAATAGGTCGCCTCCTCGCTATCGAACTCGTCGATCTCGAGGCCCATGCTTTCACTTAAACGCCACTGCATGCGGTCGATGAACACCTGCTTGCGCTGGCGATGCATTTCCATGAGCGCGTGATAAAAAAGGCGGCGGTTGTCGCGCGTGATGATCTGGATCATGAGCCTTGTGCCCTCCGCACTAAAACTAGAGTGAGATTGGACGCAGGCGCGCGCACGCTGCTATGGGCCGACCGGCCCATTGACGGGCTTCGCCACGCAAGCAGCTGTGGAGAAGTCAGTCCGCCAGATCGGACAAGGTCAGCGTGCCGTCGAGATAGGCGAACATAATCGCTTGAATGCGGGAGCTGACCCCATAGCGGGCGCGCGCATGCTCAATAGTATGCCTCGCCGTCGCGGTCTTAATGCCGAGGATGTCTGCGATCAAAGGATCGCTCTTGCCACGGGCGGCTAGCGCCAAACATTCCTTCTGGCGCTTGGTCAAGACAACCGGCTTTCGTGGCTCGCCCGTCGCGCGCAGCCGCGTCTCTTCATGGGCGTGGAACGCCATCAATTGTAAGTCCGGTACGATCAGAGGATCGATGCCATCTGGCCCAGGCACCAGAGAGCACGACGCCGGCAGGGCGCCGGGTGAATGGATGGGGATCGTCAGTCCTCGCCTTAGACCGCACTCAGCGGCCTCGTTTAGGATGCGGCGCTGGTCGCGCGCCAGATCGTACTGGCGCACGAACTCTTCCCACCAGAATGGCAGAAGCGCGTTGTGTGCGCCGAAGAAGATTGGATCACGCTTGGCGTAGTTCTCATCCGAGAACCTGACCAGCCAAGGGTGCGGATAATTCACCATCGCGACCGCTCCAGCTGGGGGCTTCAGCGGATCGACGTGCGAAGCGCAGGCGACATATCTGATTCCGCACGCTTCCATCTCCGCAAAGAGAAAACATGCGATCTCCTCTGCCGACGCTGCGGCTCGGCACTTTTGCACAAAATCCAACGTGGCCTCACGCCGGCCCATGCACCTACTCCCGTCTTCCTCACGCCTAGGTTGCCCTCCGCACGGGGCTCTTTTCAAGTGAAATGGAAGGTTAAGAAGCCCGTCGGTTCGCACATTCCCGCAGCGCGCGACCTGCGCTCACAACTTTATTCCAGGCGAAAGCCGGAGCTGAGCATGCACCTCATCCCAGGGTGCATGCCCCGTGCGGGCGATGGTGTTCTCGGCTCAGTGGAATGGGATTGGCCTATCGTGCCCGCGAGCCTCACACTTGGCGAATGCGCCGCACGCTGTTGACGCCACGAAGAGTAGGTAGGCTCTACACATTGCTCGCCTTCGCGACCGCACTTGGTTTCTGCTTTCTTGGCGCCTCGGCACTTTCGGACGTCATCATCTACAATGCGAGCGCGTCGATGCCTCAAGGCATCTACGTGCGTATGCAGTCGCCGGTCATGCGCCACTCAATCGTGACGGTGCGGGCGCGGGATGTGGCGCCGAACTATGCTGCAGCGCGGCGGTTTACTAACGACAACGATCGGTTTCTCAAACGCGTCGTCGCATTGGACGGCGATCTCGTCTGCGCGCTCGGGCCACTGGTAACGATCAATCAGGAGGTCACCCTTCAGCGTCGAACAGTGGACCGCGTAGGACGCGCATTGCCAACTTGGTCTGGATGCCGGCGCCTCAACGGTCAAGTTTTCTTGATCGGCGACACGGCGGACAGTTTTGACGGTCGCTATTGGGGACCGGTCGCCTCGGACCTAATCGAAGGCGTTTGGCATCGGCGATGACGCCGCGCAACGCGCCGGGCCACTTCTTGTCGCACGCCGCCCTGCTCCGTGCGGTCAAGGGACGCTGCGCTCTTCGCCCTTGACCGCGCATGTCGGCGTGCAGGGCGCGCATCGCCCGGCGCGGCTCCTCGCGTGCGGGCGATGGAGAAATGCAATGACTGACATCACCATGATCGCCTTGTCGAAGCTCGTTCCTGGACAGCGCAATGTCCGCAAGACCAAGCCTGCGGTGAGCATTGATGAACTGGCCGCGTCGATCGCGGCTCACGGTCTTCTACAGAATCTTATCGTCTCAGAAGCCGACAAGGGCCGCTATTCGGTGGAAGCCGGCGGCAGGCGCCTGAAGGCGCTTCGAAAACTCGCCAAGGCGAAGACGATTCCCGGTAACGAGCCGATCCCCTGTCGGGTCGTGCCATTTGAGGAGGCGGCGGAAGCCTCGCTGGCCGAGAACGTCCAACGCGAGTCGATGCATCCGGCCGATGAGATCGAGGCCTTCGCCCAGCTTGCCGATTCTGGACATGGTCCCGAAGCCATCGCTGGCCGGTTCGGCGTCAACGGCACGCACGTGGCCAGACGCCTTCGGCTCGCGCGCGTGTCGCCGCGGCTGATCGAGGCGCTGAAGAAAGACGAGATCGACCTCGACCAACTGGGCGCTCTCGCCCTCACTGATGATCATGCGCTGCAGGACAAAGCCTTCTTCGACACGCCCGAATGGCAACGAACGCCCGAGCAACTCAAGGCGCGCGTAACCCAGGCGCACGTCGCCGAGACCGACAAGCTCGCGCGCTTTGTCGGCATCGACGCCTATGTCCAAGCCGGCGGCGCGGTCGCGTCCGATCTCTTCGCGGACGAAGACGAGACGCGCTTTCTTGCCGACCGCGCGCTTTTGGTTCGGCTGGCTAAGGCCAAGCTCGAACCGATCGTCGCTGAAGTTCAGGGCGAAGGCTGGGCCTTTGTCGAAATTTCGATCGATGGCGTGGCCTGGAGCCAATTCCCGGAACGCGTGCGTGAACGGCGGCGTGAGCTCACGGATGAAGAAGCAGCTGAGCAAGAACGACTTTACGCCAAGCTGGACCAGACCGAAGACGAGGCCGAGATCGAAAAAATCGAAGCGGCGATCGATGCGCTGGCGCCCGCGCAATGGGAGGACGACGAAGTCGCCCTCGCCGGCGCGATCGTGACGTTGAGCCACTCCGGAGACATCAAGGTCGAGCGTGGCCTGGTGCGCGTTGAAGACGTGAAGACGCTGAGGGCGCTGCGCCGAAAGCGGACGACGTCAGCCCACGGCGCCACTGACGCGGACGACGAGAACACCGAGGTCGCAACAGCGCCGAAGCCGGCCGTTCCTGCCAAGCTGCTGGACGAATTGCTCGCCCACAAGACGCTCGGCCTTAGGGTCGCTATCGTCGATCGCCCTGAACTCGCACTTCGCCTCGTGGCGTTCAGCCTGGCGGCAAGCTTCATGGGCGATGCATCCGCATCATGCCTTGCGATCTCTGTCGATCACGTTGACGTGGAGCGCTCCACTACGCGCACGGAGAGTAAAGCGGCCGGTGAATTTGCCGAGATTGGCTCGGTGTGGCGTTCGCGTCTGCCGGTCAATCCAGAAGAGCTTTGGTGCTACATCTCTTCGATGGACGAGCCGATGCTGCTCGAACTCATCGCGGTTACGATCGCATCCGGCATCGATCTCAGGCGTGTTGGCCCGCTATCGGGTATGGAAGCACGTCAAGCACTCGGTCAGACGCTCTGCAACCTCGCTGGACTCCATATGACCAAATATTGGAAGGCGTCGGTCGAGAGCTACTTCGAGCACGTTCGGAAAGACGCGGTCGTCGAGGCGCTGATGGAGGTCAATCCGAAGTTGGACCGTGCAGCGCTTGAGAAGGCGCCGAAGAAAGAAGTGCTAACGCGCGCCAAGCGCACGTTCAAACAAAGCGCGTGGCTACCTTCGCCTCTTCGCACCACAACTGAGGCAACGCCGCTAGCCGTCGCGGCCGAATAGTCCTCAAACAAAGCGCCGCCCCAGGGATCTAAACCTGTGGCGGCGCAATGTCGTGGACGTGGGGACGTCCTGCTACTTCTTCTTTTTCGCGGCCTTCTTCGGCGCGGCTTTGGCTTTCTTGGCTTTCTTCGCCATGTGTGATGCTCCAGCGTGTCGAGGCATTGGGATTGGACCTCAGACCGTGAGATTGGGACTGAGTCTGGAATCGAACCTTAACGCGCGCCTCCCCGCGCGTTCGCCCTCAATAGCGGATCACGCGCGGCTGACCGGCGTCGATATCGACGTGGATCGAAGTTTCGCCGTACTCGCCGGGCGGCCCAGCGGCCAGAATGAGCTGAATCTCGCCATTGAACGGATCTGGCTGGGCCGGGATTTCGTGGCGCTCCGGCAGCATTTTGATGTTGTCGGTCTTATAGACCCAAACGTCATTGCCCTTGAGGAGGACAAGCAATTCACCGAGCCGCCGGCGAATGGGCAGCTCACCATCCGTTTGCAGCAGCGCGCGGTTACTCCCGCTCCAGCTCAGGCTCGAAGCCAGTTCGTAGAGTTCGGTGATGTAGCCTTGAGTCTCTTCGGTAAGCCGGACCTTGATCTGCAAGAGGACGACCTGAGCCTTCGATGCGGCGTCCATCAACACGGCCTCATCCTCGACCATTTCGGCGATGCCGGTGTCAAAGCGCGGGAAGAAACGATCCTGCTCAGGAGGTTTTGACGGCATCGCCGAGGCCGGCGCCGGAGCAGAAGCGCAAAGTTGCGTCCGCGGCACGCTCAGAGCTCGTGCCAATCGATCGACAACATCGACAGCGATCAAGCCCTTTGCGTTCTCAATCTCTCGGAGCCGCCGCTCGCTAATCCCCACTTCGTGCGCGAACTCCTTCTGCGTTGCGCTGCGCTCACGGCTCGAGCGCAAGCGTTTCACCTCAGAACCATCGACTTCAAGCTTGAGCACGCTTCCAGCCTCCTTGACCATCACCTGTTTAGGCCATCGACGCGGATTCGGGCGGCGCCAAACCGGCGAATGACCGGCGCCGATGCGGCGCCGCATCAGTTCTCACACTCCGCCTCTGCTCTTGGCCCTTCCGCAGCGAACGCGCGCGCCTCTCCCGCTTCGTCGGTCCGACAACACACCACGAGGCCTCTCGCTCATTGGTCCTCGTCTTCGCATGCGGGCGGTCGCTTGCAAGGGGCAAGCCTCCGGTCGCGGTACCCGCGACCCCTTGCAAGCGCCCTCTTACCCGCATGCAGCCCACGGCCCCATCGCGGGAGAGCCCCGCGGCGCTTCTCGCCGGAGCTTCCCGGCGAACAGGAGAGACACCCATGTTCCGCTTCACCGCTCAGGGCCGCATCGGCAAGATCGAAGAACTGAAAGCCAAGACGCTCCGCATCTCGATCGCCGCCGACCGTCTAGCCGAAGGCCGCGATGGCCAATACACCAAGACCGAATGGCTTCGTTGCGTGTCGTTCGACGCTGACTTGAACGCCGAGATGCTGACCGAGCTCGACAAGGGCGACAGCGTCACCTTTGAGGGCCGCATCGTTCCGACCGTCTGGCTCAAAGGCGAACAGAAGATCTACGACAACACCTTCGAGATCACTCGCTACCAGCGTCTGTCGCGGCCCAAAGCGAAGTCTGAGTCCAAGACCAAGGCCGACCAGACCGCCGACGCGCCAGCTTAAGCGCCTCCTCACCTCGTTCGGAGCCGCCTTCGGGCGGCTCCTCTTTCAATCGCGCACACGCGCGAACGCGCGTGTGCGCCTGGTTCAGGAACACACCAATGAAATCCGCGCTCTCCAAGCCCGAAACTGCACTGAGACGCTCGGCTTACGACGCGCTGGCGCACGTCACCGCCGAAATCTCCGGCATGCTTGAACGCGGCGTGATGGCGTGGCGCGCGCCATGGGACCACGCAAAGGCCCTTGCGTTGACGCCTGGTCTGCCGCTCCGATCAACCGGCGAACCCTATCGCGGCGCCAACGTGATGCTGCTCTGGGCCGCGCAGATTGCGCGCGGCTACTCCAAGCGCACTTGGCTCACCTTTCGCCAAGCTCTTGAATTAGGTGGGCACGTGCGCAAGGGCGAAAAAGCGTGTCCGGTCATCTACTACGGTCAGGCAAAGGCGAAACAGAAGGACGCAAGCAAGACCGCTGCCGAGGATGCCGGCGAGACCGCGCGTGTCTACCGCTTCTTGAAGCTCTTCTACGTGTTCAACGTCGATCAGATCGACGCGCTGCCCGATGGCTTTGGGAGGGAAGTAACGCTCTTAGCGGCCGAGCCCGGCGCCATCGAGCAATGGACTTCGCGCGCGGGCGTTGGCGTGCGCATCGGTGGATCAATGGCGTGCTACGCGCCCGTCACCGACTTGGTGCACATGCCAGCGCATGAAGCCTTCCTCTCTGAGCAACATTGGGCCGCGACTTTACTGCACGAGAGCGTGCACTTCACAGGCCATAAGAGCCGGCTTGATCGGCTTGGTGACTACGCCACGGATCGGAAGGCGCGGGCGCGGGAAGAACTCTGCGCCTTATCTGGACACTCTGTACCGACTCGGCTGCACATCGTTTTCCATCTGCACTGACGTGCCGGGTGCACTCCAAGGCGGCCGGCGCGCCCGCAAGAGGCTGGCGGCGGACGCCTTGGAGGGCGCCTGGCGGCAGCAAGCTCCGGCGGTTCGTTCAGGCGCGCCATCCCGGCGCAGGCGGACTGGGTGACGATCGCTCCCGTCGGCGACGCCGTCAAAGTGTTGCATCGCCTGACCGCGCGCGTTCGCGCTGCCGACGGCGAAGACGGGCTCTGGCGCGTGCTGCATCCGAGATCTTATTCCAAGTCCCACATCTCCTCCGAGATCGTGCGCACGCTCAATCAGTTCCGCGATCATCTCAACGCGCAGTTCGGTTCGCCCGGCGCGCCGATCGTTCCGCCGGGACCCGACGGGCGCCCTTGGCGCATCACCACCCGTCAGTTTCGGCGCACCATCGCCTGGCACATTGCCAATCGACCATTCGGCGCCGTCGCCGGGATGATCCAGTATAAGCACGCATCCGTGGCCGCCTTCGAAGGCTATGCCGGTTCAAGCCCATCCGGGTTTCGCGCCGAGATCGCGCGTAAGCGTGCGCTTGGGCAACTGGATGACATCATGACCTATTTCGACGCCCATCGGGACGGGCTTTCGCTTTCAGGTCCAGCATCAAAGCGTGTGAAGCATTCGCTCGATACGGCGGTGGCAGAGCTTTCGCCGCTTCCTGGGCGTGTAGCCGATCGCGCAAAGTTGCGCACGTTGCTCAAGGATCTCGCACGCACGCTGCATGTCGGCCCGCTGGCCGACTGCTTCTTCGATCCCGCGCACGCGCTCTGCCTTAAGCGCGCCACCAACATCGAGCGCGACGCTCCGGCAATGGCGCTCTGCGAGCCGACACGTTGTCCGAATGCCTGTTTCGCGGCGCGCCATCGCCCCGTCTGGGCCAAGGCGCGCGACGATGCAGCGCTCATGCTCAAGGAGAAGCGCCTTTCTTCCGCACAGCGGACGATCCTCAAGGCCGACATCGCGCGCTATGAGCACGTCATCGACGCCGTTGACGCGCCGGCGACGGCGCCGACAGCGCCTCGATGATCGGGCAATCGGGCGAGGCGTCGCGCGCACAGCGCGCCGCCGTGTTCGACAGAATGCGTTCAAGCTTGCGCAGATCGGCGATCTTGCGCTTGACCACGTCAACGTGCTGCGTCGTGAGCGCGTAGACCTCGGCGCAGCCCCCGCCGCCGTCGGCGATCGCCAGCAGCGCGCGGATTTCCTCGATCGAGAAGCCGAGTTCGCGCCCGCGCAGGATGAAGCGCAACCGCTTGGCAAGATCGGCGTCGTAAAGGCGATGACGCCCTTCCGAGCGGGGCGGATGCGGCAACAGCCCGATGCCCTCGTAATAGCGGATGGTTTCGAGGTTGCAGCCGACACGGGCGGCAAGCTCGCCGCGCCGCAAGAGGGGTATGGAAACGCGTCGCTGCATGAGCCTGCAACTTCCTCTTGATCCTGTAGTCGCTACAGACTGTAGCCTGCTCGCATGGTTCAGCAAAGTCCCGATCCCAGCCCCCGCTCGTCCTGGTTCGCCGCTGGCGGCGTCGCCGGCGCCATCCTGGCGTCCACCTGCTGCGTCCTGCCGCTGGCGCTGGTGACGCTGGGCGTCTCCGGCGCCTGGATCGGCAATTTCACCGCGCTCGAGCCCTATAAGCCCGTCTTCATCGCTGTCGCCGCAACCTTCATCGGGCTCGGCTTCTGGCAGGTCTATTTTCGCCCGCGGGCGAAGTGCGAGGACGGCTCCTACTGCGCGCGGCCGCAATCGGCGCTGATCACTCAGATCGCACTCTGGCTCGCCGCCGCGCTCGTCATCTTGGCCGCCACTATCGATTGGTGGGCGCCGCTTTTCTACTGAAGGAGACAATCTCATGAAGAAGCTCGTGATTATCGGCGCGCTCGCCGCGCTCGCTGGGCTTGCCGCCGTTGTCACGCTCGCGCCCCTCCAATCGGCGGCGCAAGCGCAGGCCCAGACCGCGCAGGCGCAGCTGCGCACCGCGTCGTTTACAGTCGACAACATGACCTGTGCGACTTGCCCGATCACCGTGCGCACGGCGATGTCGCGCGTGGACGGCGTGCGCTCGGTCGAGGTCGACTTTGCAACCAAGCGCGCCAGCGTGAGCTACGATCCCGCCCGCGCCACGCCCGACGCGATCGCGCAAGCCTCGACCAACGCCGGCTATCCCGCGCGTCTCGTTGCGCCGGCCTCATGAGAGAGTGGCCGGTCTTCTCGATCGGCATCGTCGCAGCGGCGCTGTGCTGTCTGTTGACGCCGATCGTGTTGGCGCTCCTCGGCGTCGCCAGCCTCCGGGCGATCGCAGGCGACCTGTTCCTGCCCTTGCTCATCGGCGTCGCCGCGCTGGCGGCGCTGGCGCTGGGACTGAGAGCGCTCGCGCGCCGCCGACGCAGCGCGAGTGATCGTTCGCACAAGAAAGCCTGACATGTCCGACTGCTGCGCGACTCCAAGCAAAGACGACGCCTACGACCTCGCCGTCATCGGCGCGGGCTCGGCCGGTTTTTCAGCCGCCATTACGGCGGCCGAGCAAGGCGCGCGCGTGGCGCTGATCGGACACGGAATTATCGGCGGCACTTGCGTCAATGTCGGCTGCGTGCCGTCCAAGACCATGATCCGCGCCGCTGAAGCGCTGCACGGCGCCCGCGCCGCCAGCCGCTTCGACGGCATTGTCGGGAAAGCGCAGTTGATTGATTGGCGGCGCGTCATAGCGGCCAAGGACGAGTTGGTCACCGGCCTTCGGCAGAAGAAATACATCGACCTGCTGCCGCAATATGAGGGGATTGCTTACATCGAAGGCGCAGCGCGCCTCGCCCACGGCGGCGTCGCTGTTGGCGACAGTTTCATACGTGCGCCGAAGATCGTCATCACGACCGGCGCGCGGCCGGCGCTTCCGCCAATTCCAGGGATCGACAAAGTCAGCTCTCTCACCAGCACCTCGCTGCTTGAGTTGGACACGCTGCCGAAGAGCCTGATCGTCGTGGGCGGCGGCTTCATCGGCGCCGAACTCGCTCAGATGATGGCGCGCATGGGCGTTGCCGTCACCATGGTGTGCCGCTCGCGCCTGCTGCCGCAGGCCGAGCCCGAGGTGTCTGACGCGTTGATGGATGTGTTCCAGCGCGAGGGCATGCGCCTTCACTGCGGCGTCGCCTATGACGCCTGCCGCGAAGACGCCGCCGGCACCATTTTGTGCGTCAAAGACGACGGCGAGTTGATCGAGCTCAGCGCCGAGAAGCTCCTCATCGCTGCCGGGCGCGCGCCCAATGTCGAAGGGCTGGGCCTCGCCGAGGCGAGCGTCGCCCAAGACGAGCGCGGCGCGATCGTTGTCGATGCGCACATGCGCACCACCAAGCCGGACGTCTACGCCGCGGGCGATGTCACCAACCGCGATCAGTTCGTCTATATGGCCGCTTACGGCGCCAAGCTCGCCGCGCGCAACGCTCTCAATGGCGATACGCTTTCCTACGACAATGCGGCGATGCCTTGGGTGGTGTTCACCGATCCGCAGGTCGCCGGCGTCGGGCTCACCGAAGCCCAAGCCACAGCCGCCAGACATGAAGTGAAAGTCTCTGTCGTTCCGCTGGACCAAGTGCCGCGCGCGCTGGCGGCGCGCGACACGCGCGGCCTCATCAAGCTCGTCGCCGATGCACGCACCGACCGCTTGCTGGGCGGGCAAATCCTCGCCCCCGAAGGCGCCGACAGCATCCAGACCCTGGCGCTGGCGCTCAAGCACGCCATGACCGCGCGCGCCTTGGGCGAGACCATCTTTCCTTATCTCACCACCGTCGAGGGCCTGAAGCTCGCCGCCCAGGGCTTCGAGCGCGATGTCGCCAAGCTCTCCTGCTGCGCCGGGTGACGTGATGGACCAGCAACGCGCGCCCGATGAAGCATGCGCACGGCGCGACCTGTCGGCGCGCGCCGGCAGCTTTCTTGCCGTCTGGGGCGCGCCGGCGCTTGTCGGCATTGCGGCCAGCATCTTCGCGCCGTCGATCACATGGTCGGCCGGCGCGTGGTCGCTTGCGTTCGCCTGGATGGGCGCGGCGTGTCTCATCAATGCGCGCCGCTGCGGGCGGCTGCATTGCTACTTCTCCGGCCCGATCCTGCTTGCAGGCGCGCTGCTGACGGGGCTTATCGCTCTGAGGCTGCTCGACGCAGACGCTACGGGCCTGGTTGCGATCGCCATCGGCGCGCTCGTCTTCGCCAGCTTGACCTACGCGCTCGAGTTCGCCTGGGGCCGTTACCTGCGTCGCGACGCGTAAGCGCGCGACACGCCAACGCTCTCCACAACTGCACAGCCGATCTCCGGCGATGAAGCGGAGCGCGCGGCGCCCGCGCCGCCGCGCAACGGCTGGCGCCGTCCTCCGCTTCGCTGCGGCCCGTCGGGTGCGCGCCGGCGCTGAAGAGCGCCGCCTTCAAAGCTCCGCCGCCGGAGATCGGCTCCGGCGGGTGTTCGGAGCTTCACCGATGTCATCTTCTCAACGCGCTAACATCTATGAGCGCATCACCGCCGACATTCTCGCCGCCATCGAGCGCGGCGCCGACAAATGGCGCATGCCCTGGCATCATGACGGTTCTCCCGCCGCGCGTCCCATCAATGTCGCAACCGGCGTTCCCTATCGTGGTCTCAACATTCTCGCATTGTGGGCCGCGGCCGAGGACGCAGGATATGACCACGGCCTTTGGGGCACCTATCGATGCTGGGCCAAGCTCGGCGCCCAGGTGCGCAAGGGCGAGCGCGCAACGCTGGCCGTGTTCTGGAAGCGCACCGACGGCGCCGATGCCAACGATGAGGACGAGACATCGCGTCGTCCGCGCATGTTCGCGCGCGGCTTCTCGCTCTTCAACATCGCCCAGGTCGACGACTACTCTACGCCCGAGGTTCCGCGCCTCGCCGAGAGCGAGCGCATCGCACACGCAGAGGCCTTCATCGCAGCGCTCAGAGTTCCGATCATCATCGGCGGCGACATGGCCTATTACCAACCTTCGACTGACACCGTGCATCTGCCGCCGTTCGAGCGCTTCAAGGACGCGGTCTCTCACATCGCCGTATCCACGCACGAACACGCCCATGCGAGCGGGGCGCCCCATCGGCTCGCGCGCGATCTCACCGGCCGCTTCGGTTCATTTGCGTATGCGATGGACGAAGCGGTAGCCGAATTGACCGCGAGCTTCGTTCTCGCCGATCTCGGGCTCGCTTGCGAACCGCGTCCCGATCACGCCGCTTACCTTGCATCATGGATGCAGGTTTTGAAGTCGGACCCACGCGCCATCTTCACCGCGGCATCCAAGGCGCAACAGGCGGCTGATTGGATGCATTCGATGCAGCCATCACGCAGCCAGGAGGCTGCGTGATGGCCCGTAAAACTGTGGAAATCGTTCCGCATCCAGCTGGACTGTCAGGATATGTCGCCGAATTTGGTGCAGCCATTCTCGGCGCGATGGCGGGTTTGGCGCCTTTCCATCTCGAGGACCACGCGAGCTACATCGCCAATTGGCTGGAGCTCTTGCGCGACGAGCCTCGGGCGTTCCTGGCCGCGGGCGCCAAGGCGCAAGCCGCAGTGGATTGGCTCATCGGAACGGCGCTGGCGTCAGCTCATCGAGAGGGCGCCGGCGTCGGTTCCGGCGCTACTTGCGGCGGCAGATCAACGCCAGCGTGCTCTCGCACAATGGAATAGATCTTCCTGTATTGCTCCGACGCGGTGTCCGGGCAAAGTTCAGCAATAAGCGACCACCAGCTGACCGGTATGGCCCCGCTCTGGACCATTCTATGGATCGCGGCCTGATGCGATCGTTCGCTAACTCCGCCTGAGCAATCCTTCTGTAACGGGCCACCTGTCAATCCCTGTTGAGCTTCATCACGCCGCCGGCTTCATGCTTCTGTCCGCAGTCAGCTCTGAGGCTGCTGCATGATGGGGTCCTAACAGGATCGGCCGGTCAATCTCGAATAAGCGCAGTCCGCTGTCGGGCTTGCTAGGGTTGCTGCGACCTGACCAGATCCATGCGTCCCGGCGACGGGACTTCGCTCCGCAACGGGCTGATGGTTTGGCCCGCTCGAAATCAATGTATCTTTTGCCCTCCTTTTGCTTAGGCGGCCATGGGTCGGCACGCTCTGGCGGGATCGAATTCCGTTCCGTCGGCGAGCATGCGGTGCAGCACGACGGCGAGTTTTCGCGCCAGCGCGACCTTGGCCTTTTTCATGCCGGCGCGTTTGGCGATTGCCATCGCCCAGCTTTTCAGGGCGGACGCTTTCACCTGCTTGGTAAGGATCACATTGGCGGCTTCGTAAAGCACTGTGCGCACCTCCTCGTCGCCGCATTTCGATATCCGACCGCTGATGTCGGTCTCACCGGATTGATATTTCTTTTGCGTCAATCCGAAATGGGCGCCGACGTTGCGCGAGGATCGAAATCGGCTCGGATCGTCGATCGCCGAAACGAATGTGAGCGACACCAGCGCGCCGACGCCATGCGCGGTCATCAGCAATCGAACGCGTTTGTCCTCGCGCGCGTAGGCGCGGAGCCGCTTTTCTAACCTCCTGAATTCCTGCTCGAGAATAGTGCGCGCTTTCAGCAGCGCCGCCACGATGAAATGCAAGGTGTCGTGCTCACTCACGAGTTCCTGCACACGGCCTTCAAACGTTCGCGGCGAGGTCGCTCCGACCTTGAGCCCAAAGCCGCGCAAAAGCCCGCGAATGCTCATCTCCACGTCGATGCGTTTGGTCTGCAAGAGTTTGCGCGCGGCCAACAGGGCGCGGACTTCCTGCGCCGGCAGCGATTTGCAATGCACTGGTCTGAACCAACCGAGCCGCATCAGCTGAGCGATGCCCCGGGCGTCCTTGCGGTCGGTCTTCACCGGCATGGACTTGAAGGCGTCGCGCACATGGCGGGTCTCGAGCAACTCGACGGGCAAGCCGGCGGCCTTCATACCCGCATACAGCCATTGCGATAACGGTCCCGCCTCAAGCCCAACCCGCGTCATCGGAGCGCCGTAAGCGACAAACCAGGCGATCAACGCATCCGGTTCACTCAAGGCTTTCGCTTCTTTGTGAATCTTGCCTTGTCCGTCGACGACGCAGAGGTGGGAGGCTTCCAAAGAGACATCGATGCCGGCATAATATTCCATGGTGGTTGTCCTTCCATGATGCTTGGCGCAGGCGAAAGCTGGACGCCGTTTCACACCATCATTCTGAGGGATGACCACCATCGGCCCAAGGCCTTCGGCTGAACGCCAGCCCGTTACACCATCTCGACAAACGCAACGTCACGCCGGCGGCTTCGTGCGGTCGTCACCGATTGGAGAAGACTTGTCTCGGTCCAGAGGCCGCACATGATGAGCTTCTTGATTCCCGTCCGCTCGCCAGTCTCTTCGACAGCGCGGCGGAAACGCTCGCTTCCAAACGCATCAAACGTCGTTCGCTCGATCACGTCGTCCTCGTCGATGACGACGTCCGGATAGATGAAGCGCGTGAGCTTCTCGAACAGCGGATCGGCGAGAGCCGCTTCCCGCGGCTGAATGGTCGAGATGACGACCGGCATCCCAAGCGCGCGCGCCACTTTCGCGAGGCCAAGGACATTGTTCTCAAGCTTCAGCGGTTCAATCGAATGGACAGGAAATAGCGAGGGTGTGTGATCGAGAAAAACGACCGTACATTGATCCGCTTCAAACCGGGTAAGTGCTGACATGCAAATTGCCTCAGTCGCCTAGAGGACCCAACGGCCAGTGTTTCCTTCGAAGGATGTGGACCTTCAGCCGGGTCCCGCAAGCCCGCAACGCAGGAATTTTCGACCGCGAAACGGGCATATTCTGTTTCGGGAGAGGCTGGACTGTCAGGTTGTGTCGCCGAATTGGCGAGCGGATTCGTGCTCGCCGATCTCGGCATAGCGCCCAATCCACGTGAGGATCACGCCGCGTACATTGCGAGCTGGCTCACGATTTTGAAATCAGACCCGCGGGCCATCTTCGCCGCGGCGTCAAAGGCGCAAGCGATCGCCGACTGGATGCACGCCCAGCAAGACGGCAGGTTCAGTGAAGTGGAGGCGAGCGCTTGACGCTCGTCAGCATCAAGGCCGCCGCTGCTGCGAACACGACGCCGCCGAGAAAGGTCGCCTGCGGACCGGCGACGTCCCACAACACCCCGGCGGCGACGCTTGCTGCAAGGAGCGCGACACCGGTCGCCAGATTGAAGACGCCGAAGGCCGAGCCTCTGAGGTCCGCTGGTGCGTTATCGGCGACAAGCTTGGCCAGCAGGCCTTGAGTCAACGCCATGTGCGCGCCCCAGAGCGCAATGCCGACGAAGACGCCGACAAGCCCCGGGCCAAACGCCAACGCCAGGTCGGCGGCGACCAGCGCGGCGATGCCCCAGAGGAAGAGCATGCGCGCCGGCAGCCGATCGGAAAGGTCGCCGGCGCGATAGGCGCCAATCGAATAGACGACGTTCATCACCACCAAGACCAGCGGCGCCCACATCAACGGCAATCCCTGGTCTGACGCGCGGAGGATCAGGAAGGCTTCGCTGAACCGCGCCAAGGTGAAGACAACGCCCAGCGCGACGACGCGCCAGAACGCGGGCGGCAAGCGCTTCAGATCGTTGAAGCGAACGGGTGGACGGGCGGAATCGGTCCTCGCCGCGCGTTCTTCGACCCCGACGACAACAAGGACGACGGCAATCAAGGCCGGGATAAGCGCGACCCAAAACACAGCGCGCATATTGTCGGCGAAGAGCGCCATGAGCGCGAGCGCGATCAGCGGGCCGGCGAATGCGCCGGCGGTGTCGAGCGCTTGGCGAAGTCCATAGGCGCGGCCGTGTATCTCTGGTGGCGTCACGTCAGCCACCAGCGCATCGCGCGGTGCGCCACGCAAACCCTTGCCGATGCGATCGGCGAAACGCGCGCCAAAGACCAGGAGCGGCGTGGCGGCGATGGCGAAGAAGGGCTTGGAGAGAGCGCCCAGGCCATAGCCCAAGAGGATGAACGGCTTACGGCGCCCCATCCGGTCGGAGAAATAGCCTGAGAACACTTTCGAGATCGCGGCGGTCGATTCCGCTACGCCGTCGATGATCCCGACCAGCAACACGCTCGCGCCCAAAGTCGTGGTCAGGAAGAGCGGCAACAGCGCGTGGATGGTCTCGGAAGAGATGTCCATGAAGAAGCTAACCAGGCCCAGCGCCCACACTGTGCGAGGGATCGGCGTGCGGCAGCGCTGTGTGGAAGAAGCGTCGGACATGCTCACTCACTTACAGGCGCGCAGGCGACTGATCCACGTCGCGTCTCTGGGTGCGGCGCCAAGCGATCACGAGCCGTCACGGTCATGAGCTTTCCCACTCGAGCCTTGTGCGCGCCTTTCAGCAAGGGCCGCAAATCGCGCACGTGTGTATTGGAGTTTCGCATTGGTTTGGGCGCCTCGCCGACTTCGTCGGCGACCGGGCTGTCGTGAACCGAGCCCTTCGGTCTCGGCCCTGTGGGCTTCCATCCCTGACGCAACACCC